>CAYTJN010000347.1:0-1501 GCA_964438125.1 uncultured Occallatibacter sp. | reverse complement strand
CTTTTGCCTTCGAGGAGCGGACGAAGTAGATAGCTCCGTAGGCGCCCCAGGCGGCCGAGATGCCCAATGCCAGCAGCGGTTCCTTAAATGTGCCCAGGCCGAAAACCGGGCTGATCAGATAGAAGGCCATGCAAACAATGTTGGCAAGGAGCCCGAAGCCGGGGATAAGCAGGTGGCGGATCACGCTGTAGTCATGGCGCCTGTGGTAGGCAATGATGCACAGCAAGCAACTCAGTGCATACAGGATAAAGGTACCGAAGTTGGAGGTCAGCGTGATAGTCAGTAGTGAGTTGGGTAGCGCGGCTAACTGGTCGTGCGAAAGGTAGCCAAAGTTTGAAAAGATGCCGTGCGGAAGTGCGGCGATGGCTGCGTCAGAAGGCGCGCTTGCATCGCCAAAGACCAAAACAACCGCGATGGCACCGATGACCGCAGAAATAACGGCCAGCGTCCAAATTGCTTTGCGGGGGCTGAGTGATCCGGCATGCAGGATACCGAAGTGCTCGGGAGCCTCGTCGTCTTTGCCCATCGCATACGTGACGCGAGCGCCAGTGTTCATGCAGCTAAGCGTGGTGCCGATCAGCGCGAGAAAGACGGTGATGGCCTCTGCCAGCATGAAGTATTTGCCATGCCCCTGGCCCAGTAACCCATCACCGACCATGATCATCATGTCGCCAATGGGCGCTGCCGAAGTGACGGCGCTTTGCATGGTATAGCCAGAATTGAGAAAGTAGTTGGCCGCGAAGTACTCGATCAGGTAGCAGACTAAACCCTGGATCAGCAGTGAGGAGATGACTGCGATGGGAATATGCTTCGTGGGGTTTTTTGCCTCGCCTCCCATCGAAGTCACCGATTCGAATCCGACCAAAATCAGAATGGCGACCGTGGCCTGGATGAAGACATAGCTAAATTTGTGCGGCGCCACGACCGATGCGGCAGAAGTATGGGACAAGAAGTTGCCGCTGGAATCTTTCTCGGGATAGTCGATGGTGAATGGGACCGGCTTGCCGGTCGCGTCCAGCAGCGGTGCAGGAGTGCCTGTCGCGTCGCGGACTATTGAGCCATCCTTGGCTGTGGAGAACTGGTAGCTATAAGTTGCCAGCGTTTGTCCGTCATACTGGAAAGCTGGCGAGCCCGCGGGATGGCCTGTACGATAGCCGATGGCGAGCACACTGAAGATCAATAGCGCAGAGATCTGGACGATATTGATAGCAAGATTGACGGCCGTCGAAGCCCCCGCACCCTTCGATGCAATCCAGCCAACGAAGAATGAGAAAGCAATCGCCACCAGTGCCATGAAGATCAGGCCAGGGTTCGAGCCGCTCATAAAGTTTGGATAGAGGAAGCCAACGATGTAGCCCACGAACACACCGGTAACCGCTACCATTACTCCCGGATAGACCCAGTAGTAAAGATGCGAGCCCCAACCTACGATGAACTTGGCAATGCGGGCGTACTTGAAGAACCTGTCTTTAGATAGCAACGCCTGCTCCGCGTAGTAGTA
>CAYTJN010000346.1:0-1564 GCA_964438125.1 uncultured Occallatibacter sp. | reverse complement strand
AGGGCGCCTCGTCGGGACTGGGCTCGGTGACCGCGAGCCTGGCCAGGCATCTGGGCGGGCGGGTCGTCGCCACATCGCGCAGCCAGGCCAAGCGAGAAAGACTGGCGCAGCTGAACGCCGATGCCGTCAGTGGTGCAGCCGCATATGCGCTTGGCCAGCAATATAAGGTTCTGACCTTCGGCAGGATCGAAGACGGCAAACTGGTGGCGGCACCCGATGCCTTTCACTGCTGGGTCGAATGCAAGGGCTATGTCCTCGACTTCCTGGCACCGCTGTTTCCCGATAATCTGGCCGAGGATCGCGACAATGTCGAAGGTCCGCCCCGCCGAGTTTGGATGAAGCCGTTGGCCGAGATGTCGCCGGCACTGCCACAGAGAAACTCCGCGGCAGGCACGTTTCAGCTGGTTCCAAGCCTTGCGTGCAAGGAGAGTATGATCGAGAGCTTCTTCAAGACGCCCATGTCGGGCGATCTTCAGGAGATCTGTACGCACTGGTTTCGCCGTCCGCCAAAGACCATGCAGGCCGAGCTGGCCATCCGCGACGACCGGTTCAACATCACGCAGCTCAAGCTCAAGGCGCTCGCGATCCAGGGTTTCTGGTAGCGTAATTGCAATTCAGGGCGAGAGGGATGGTCTCCTATGTTCACTGTGATCTTCTGTGAAGACCATCTCCAAAGACATTCATGGCAAGGTAGTCGCTTGGATTACCGCCGAGCGTGGCTGCCACCTCTCGATTTGCTTCGAATGCTGCGTCAGCAACCGTGTCGCCGTCGCCCCACTTCTTCAAGAAGACTGGCAACCACTTCGGAGGGACCGATACATTGAGAGGCCACGGTGAGGCAACCACACTCGCACAGCCATAATTGAAGAGCTGTTTCACCAAGCCGATTGTTGTTTCCGCTTGCGGATGCGAATCAACGCGACCGCCGCTGCAGACGAATAACAGGACGACGCCCGCATCTTGAAGAGCCGCAGCCAGTGTCTCCGGATAGATCGCCAAGTTCACATTGTCGGAGACCTTTTGGAAGTACCGTTCGCCGGGAAGGAGCCCCCCGTGCGCGGCTACAATCGACAGTTCGGAACGCGCCATGTCATCGGGGACTTCGGCATCTCTGCGGAGTGTAACATTGTGCGCTTTGAGGTCGTCCTTGAGCCGCTCTGCGAGCATGTCGAGGGCCATATCCTTTTCGGGGCCGGTATCAGTCGGGATCCAGGCGCGGCTTCCGCTATTGACTTTTTTCGCTTGACTCAGCGCTCTGGCCGCTAGCCAAGACATGGACGGGGCGCTAGCAACCGGCATCAGGCGGCCGGCAAAATCGTCCCCGCTTCGCAGGAGATTCGGAGGAAAACGCTGCAACGTCGTATCCATAATGAAGATCGTCGGCTTCGGCTCAGATACCGTCAGTCCGAGAGATTCGGTGCTTGTCCAAAAAACATTGGGGTCTTGTGACTGCCCATAGCCATAGGGAAATCGCTCAGCCCAACGCCTGAACCGCTCACGAGAAAAGGACGCGTCGCTTTCGATGCGCACTTCGGGAGGTATCCCATCAACGAGACTCACACGC
>CAYTJN010000345.1:0-1601 GCA_964438125.1 uncultured Occallatibacter sp. | reverse complement strand
GGTTTTGTCTTAATCCAACATCAGTTAGTTCATGGAACGTCGATTGTTGTGACGCTGTATGCGGGTAAGGTGAGCGTCAGCGACGAGCCGCTGACTGCCATCGTCCCTATTGAAACCGGCTTTACCGGGCTTTGTCCCGCAGCCGTGGTTGCTGTGATTTGATACAGGTTGGCCGTGCCCGATAGACTGAGGCCGCTGATCGCTGCGACCTGACTGGTGTTTGCTCGATTGATGGCCACTAACACAACCCGCCCAGGCGTCGTGCTGTCGGTACTTACATACACCATGACGCTGCCGGGGTTGCTGGAGGTCGATTGCAGCAAAGTATCTCCGAAGTTGGAACCGGCGCCATCGAAGTTGCGATAGGCACGGAAGCCTGCGAGCTCATAATCGTAGGTTCCGCTCGGCGGCCAGAGCATGCCCGCGAAGACACCGTTGCTGGCGAAAACGCCCAATTGATCCGCCTGTGCGACCGTGCCGGCAATGTTATTGAATCCGCCGGTTTCGTACTCGCTAATCGAGAGTTTGATCGACGGAAATTCTGCGTTGATCTTCGCCTGTAGCCTGGGCAGGAACTCGATGGGCGCGCCGCCGAGGACCGAATTGACCCATGCATTGCTGTTGCCAGGATCGGTGAACGTCGGATCCCAGAGGTTGCGCGGAGCCTGCACGACCAGTTGCATATCCGCATCCGATAAAGTTGCCGCGGTCATGCTGGTTACGCGAGTGCTGCCCGCATCGTAGTCCTCGGGATACCAGTGGAAGTCATAGACATCCACAAGCGGCTTTCCGAAGGTCGCAGACGCCGTGCTGAGAGCCTGGAAATACTCGTCAGCGAACCAGTTTTCGCCGGTTGGAGTGGTGCCGGTAACTCCGCTTTGGAAGTTATAGACACCAAGGAAACCATAGTGCGATGGCCCAAAGATAGTCATGTTTGGAAACTGGGTCTTCAGAGCCTGCGTCATGGTCAGAGTCTTGGCAATATAGGCGGCCGGAGTTATCTCCGTCGGTCCCTGTATCTCGAGATGCGTTGAGTTCCAAAGGTCGGGTTCATTGTCGAGGTCGACAAAAGCCGGTGTGGACGTGGTGCCGCTGAAGATTTCCTTGGTGGTGGAAAGCTGATTCATTGCCCACACGAACTCGTCCGAGTAGACATTGCCGGTCTCTTCGCCACTAACTACAACAACGGGCGGCGTTGTGGTAAAGGGAGAGGAACTGACTGAACTCTTCTGATCGACGATTGTCTGGAATCTTGCCAGGTCCGGCGCATTGGTTGTGGGCACAGGACCGGACTCATCTGCGGATACAAGACCTTGCATTGGCACCGTGAACAACGTGGCTTGTCCCGCGGCGATGTTGGCATTGATCGAGGGATACACTGCAAATCCTGGCACCGTGCTGGCGCTCAGGAAATCATCGCTCTCATAGAGGTAGTCGCTGCCCGCGTTGGATGCGTTCGTCGTCCAGTTATAAGCTGTCCAGCGATTGCCGCCCATGCGCAAGACGGTGACATCTGGAACATTGGGAATCGATGCATTGCTGTTGCCGTCGATTCCATAGATATAGGGGGAAATCGGCTTGGTTTCAGTTGGACTGACGAT
>CAYTJN010000344.1:0-1628 GCA_964438125.1 uncultured Occallatibacter sp. | reverse complement strand
CGCTGGTGGCGATCATCTTGGCGTCGATGAGGTGCTTGACAGTGCGGCGGGCAAGGTACCCGATGTAGTCGCGGGAAAAGATCATGGATTAAGGTTCAGGATACCGCATCGGACCGCCCCATGTACAACCGCAGCGCACAGCGCTCTTAAAACTCTCAAAAGGCCAAGTTGAAGCTGAAGCTGGCACTTTTCCCCGGAGGCGGAAATGCCACTCCGATGCTTTGCGGCCCGGTGCTTCTGACCATCAGGGGGATTGAGCCGGAGTTGCTCGCAGCATCGATTTCATAATTCAGCACAGCCCCATCCTGCAAGCTCGTCACCGTCCACGAGACGGGAATTTCGGTCGTGCAGGTGGCGGCCGAACCTGTAATCGCCGCCTGCCCTGTGACCATCCTCACAGGAATCTCCCCCAGTTGCTGAGCGCGAACATCAGCTCCTATCTGACTGGGGACGACTTGGGCCCGGCAAGTGATTGTGCTCCCTGCCGGCAAAGGTGAGGCGAGGTTCAGATTGAAGGTGAGCGAGTACACGCCGCTCACCGTAGATGAGCTTGCTCGTGTCTCCGGGATTCCAGCGGCCCGCGCGGAAGCCGACGTCAGCAGCGCAGTGCAAAGCAGCAAGGGAATACGGATTCGCGCCATGGGAGTTCTCCATCACATCCTTATCGGCACGCCGGGCAGGAAATGAAGAGAATTCACATTACGAAGGTTAGGGTGACTGACGCTGTCGGCACGTGACTTACGTTTGGTGCGGGCAACTCTTCGTATTCAGGCACTCCTCGGCGATACGCAGGCGCTCGACGGGGCGCCCCGCGACCAGATGCTCAGCGACAATCTCCGCCGCATCTTCCGGCTGCACATGGCCATACCAGACAGCCTCGGGGTAAACCACCACCGTCGGTCCGTGTTCACATTGATCCAGGCAGCCGGATTTGTTGATCCGCACTTTGCCGGCCAGCCCGGCGACCTTGGCCAGTTGCTGCAACTGTGTGTGTAGTTCGCTGGTTCCATTCGAAGTGCAGGAGGGTCGCGGCGCACCCTCGGGCCGCGCGTTTTGACAGACAAAGACGTGGCGCTCAAATACGGGCATATCAAGATCCTCCTCGAAACCGCACCGACAGCTTGTAAAATCCCATATTGGGCGTAAAAGTTAAGGCGCACCTGGGTGGAATTCAGGCCATTTCGGTTTCGATCTATCTTCAGGTTAACGCCCGACCCGCCGTCGGCGAAGGTTTTGAACCGCGCGCGCACCCCCGCCCCCATCTGCGAGAATAAGGTCTTGACTATGAGCACTGACAATCTACTCTCTCTCAAAGACGACATGGTGGCCTTTATCGAAGGCCACGGCCTCCAACGCTTGCCCGGCTATGTAACAGAAGAGATTCCCTCGATCGTATGGGAGGGCCACGATAATCCCGATGCATGGAAAGACTTCGTGGAGATGGCCAAACATGTAGGCGCCCCGTTTGTCACCTTTAGCGAGATGAAACTGGAGCGCGAGGAACTCGATGCGTTGATCGAGGAGGCAGGGGAGATGAACTTCCCCGACGAGGAGGCGACGGAACTGGTCGAGGCGCAATGGCTGCGCAAGTACGCGGGCAACCTCGGCTATATCCAGCTCGGATTCGT
>CAYTJN010000343.1:0-1634 GCA_964438125.1 uncultured Occallatibacter sp. | reverse complement strand
CATCTAAAATCATCAGGTTTTATCGCGGTTTTAGCGGCTTTTCAGGATCGACTAAGTAGCTTTCAAGCGGCTAGATTCCGCTGAGGGTCTTTCAGAAGCTGACCTTCCGCCCAGGAAACCAAGTGAGCTGGATTGTCGTGGTTGTTACCGTCTGCTGGCCGGGAAGGTAGATGGGCGCCTTCCAATACTCCAAGGCGAAGTTGCCGTTCAACTCCAAGTCTTTGCCGATGCGCTTGACCACTTGGAAATTAATATCGTTCAATGTTGTGCCGCCGGGCGCCAGGCACGGGGTATTAATCGGGCACCCGTGACTCTTGGGTGGAATGGTCTGAGTGGTCGAGCCCGGCATAAAGTAGCCGGTGGCCTTTTGATTTCGCAGGCCAACCTGAAGCCATTCATTGCCGCTCAGGTGATAGGTGAGCCAGGCCTGCCCGCCCTTATCCTCGCGGCCGATCCAATCGCCGAAAAGCTGTCCCTCGTTGGTATAGCCCTGTTTCTGGACGCCCTCCCAATATACGAAGTGGCCGTATAGGCTTGGATAGGCGGGCTGCGCGGGATGGTCTGAGGCGGACGGATCGGTGGAGGCGGCTTCGACCCGCAGGTCCAGTTTTGGAACGCCGGGTACATGGGAGAGATAGAGGCCGGGCCGGTAGGGAGCACGCCTGGGAGCATCGACCGGCGAGACGTCGTCATGCACCACCGAGTCCGTGTAGATGGTGAGCCATTTGCGAACAAAAGGCAGCCGGTAAGAAAAGTCGAAGGCTCCAAAACGCGCGCCGGGATCATCACGGCCATCTTTCTCGAGGCCGGCCGCAGAGAAGCTTAGAAAGCTCTTGAGGAAGGTGTGAATCGTGATGGGTCCGTGGCCCTGTCCGCCCCAGATCGCGGTGCGCTCGAAGCCGAATTCGAGATTCTCAGTAGGCCGGATACTGATCTTTTCAAGATGTACCCATGGGTCGCCTGGGTTGATCACGTTGGGCACAGTCGACGAGGGCTTAGCGACATAGACCGGGTTGGGAATAAAATCGTGCCCTCTTAGCTTACCGACGAGAAACTCATAGCGAAATGGCCCGGTGAGCCGGGAGACCAACGGCAGGTGCAACGGCTCAATGCGGTTAATGTGGAAGCCATATATATTCTCCGCGTTGTTTGAATAGGCCATGGCGCCACCAAGACCGGGTCCAAGCCACTCGTCCTGTTTGCCGAAGGAGATCTCATGGTTGAGCAGGTGCGCGGAGACGAAGGCTTCGATAAACCGGCCATTGGTGACCGTAGCAATTGGTCCCATTGGAATGGTGGATTGTGGAAGGAAGTAGGACGTAACGTGAGTGGTCGGGTTGGTATAAGTCGTGCCGTCTACGATGCTGAGGGCCTGGGCCAGTGCTTGAGAGTAGCCCATGGCTGAGGGCGCGGCCTCGAACTCGCCGCGTGCGTAGAGGACGAAGCGTCCGGCGGTAGCATATCCGCTGGCACCCGAATAGTTATTGAATCCATTTTCGTAGGGGCGTCCGTAGTCATTGATAACGGTCGACCCGAGATGGTAGCTGTCGCGCAGCGGCGTGCCACTAATACCACGTGCAACGGTGTAGACCGACTCGATGGTAGAGTGACCTTTACCCGCCAGGCATGGACCT
>CAYTJN010000342.1:0-1635 GCA_964438125.1 uncultured Occallatibacter sp. | reverse complement strand
GCAAAGGGCTAACAGGCACGCCACGCGAGCGGGCCGCCTGAACGATGTTCGGCATGTCTCCGTGCAGATCGAGAGGGATCTGCGCAATCTGCGCCCGGCTGGGCTTGGTCAGGAATTCCTTTACGCCCGGATGGGACAAGACTTCCTCGATAGCCATGCCGGTGGCTCCGGCGGCAGGGATGGCAGCCAGACCGCCAGGGGAGACCTCCCGCCCGCGCATCAGGTCGCTCAGCAAGTGGAACGCAGGCCAGACCACGGACAGTCTGATCAAACTGCCCACCGCCGACGATCCGCGGTGCTGGACGGAGGCTTCATTCGCGCGCTGGAGATCGTCGGCCGAGATCGTGCGCGTGGGAGAAAGCTTGGGCTGGCGGAATGGAATATCTGCTGGAGGCCCTGGTAGTGCAGGAGGCAGCGGAAGATTAGGCTTGGCCGGGACAGGCTTGATCTTCGGGGGCGGAACATCAGCAGCAACAGACTTCCTGCCGCCGGACGGGACTTCGACCTTAGCCTCTGCCGTGCGCTGAAGGTCTTGCGCCAAGTTAGCGAGGCTGGGGCTGTACTTACCGAGGTCAGCCACACCGCGATCAGCGGAGGGTCCTGTGAATTTGTTTGCGGCGACCAGAGGATCTTTGGCAAGTAGAGCCTGAGCGACGGGAGATCCCGAGGAAGACGGACCTGTGGGCTCATGAAAGGTGTTCATGTAGTCGCGATAAAATGCGCGCGCGGCGCGATGCTGCGGGCCAACTCCTTGTGCGTCGGCCAATTGCTGCATCTGATCGCCAACAAATTGATGAACTTGCTGGATCGCCTTGTAAATGTCTCCCTTGCCGGGCTGTGGGCCGTCAGCGATCTTGGCTCCTGTCTCCTCATAAAATCCCTGAAGGTCATTCCAAGAGATCGGGCGGGTCCCCTGGCCAATCGCCGCATCCCACACATCAGGCGGAAGAGCCCGTGAAAGAGTCGAACGGATAGCGGGGTTAGAGATCGCCGTGCGAAAGTCTTTGTAACCCATGTTCTGCGCTGTCTGATCCGCGAGCACAAGCTCGGGACCGGGCTGGCCGGGGGACATCATCGCGTTGAACTCTGCTACTTTTGCGGGCGACCCACGTATCCATTCAGTTTGCGCAGCCTTGACTCCATCAGCCAAGGTATCTGAGGGGAGAGATGCCCCTGCCATCTTCTCACGAACGGCTCCATAGAGATCGTTAGCCTTCGCACGGAGAGTCTTGTCGAGCTGGCGCAGGCCATAGATCAGTTGTGACCCGCCAACTTGGAGACGTGCAGCCTGGTCGGATTTGGCGCGCTCGTCCGCAGTAATCTCGCGGTTATGCTTGACTGCCTCGCCGATCTTCTGGTTGTATGCGCGCAGCGCGGCGGCGTTGGCCTGCTCAGCCTCAGCCCTAGCAACACGATGAGCCTCCAACGCCTTGGGAGAGTCCTTGACTGGATATTGTTGACTTATCTTTAACAATTTGTCTTTGTAATCAGCAACAGACTTAGCTTGGGCCTCTTGCCAATTAGCGCGTGCGTCCGCCATGCGATCGGCATTGTGCAGGCCAATCTTGCGATTGTCTTCAGCGACCTCGCGGACGAGATTGCGAGCTACGCCAGGGCCGGAGCCTGCGAGACGGC
>CAYTJN010000341.1:0-1682 GCA_964438125.1 uncultured Occallatibacter sp. | reverse complement strand
CCGCAGCGAGATCCTCACCCTGCCGCGGCGCGGGAGATTGAAAGTGCGCGCGCACAGCCGCTGGAATCGGCTGCCAGACCGGCCGCTCGCGAATGTTCTCGACATAGCCGAGCATGTCGTCCAACATGCGATGGGCCTGAGCGCGGAACTCGCTCCAGTCAGAAGGATTGGAGGGATCGAGGCTTTGGTTGGCTTCCGCTTCAGCGGTAGTGCCGGGCTTTGCGGCGTGATCGACGATGAAGGGCTGCGACATTCGTTCTCCCTAAGGAGTATTTTACGTGTTGCGGGCGGACTGCATTCTGCGTGTTTCCTAGGCGCAGTTTCCGAATTGGGGTCAACCGACCGAGATACTGGAGTTATTCTGAAGGCGGCGTCCTCAGGCGCACCGTTGACGGGTGACCGGCAAACGGGTCAACACGATTGAGCACGAAGGTCTATTTGTCATGAATCCGAAGACACCGGGAGAACTCGCTTTCGAGGAGTATCTGGACGGACATGACATTGCCTTTGAACACGAGCCACCGCTCAGTTTCACGAACAAGCTGATTGATTACGTCGTTGATCACCCCACGCATGGAACGATCTATTTTGAGGTGAAGGACATTAACTGCCCCCCTCCAGCGGGATCGGCCGGCGCGTTCGATCCATATCTACCCATTCGAAACCACATCGAGGAGGGACAACGCAAATTCAAGGACTTTGCCGAGAAACTGTGTGTGCTCGTCTTATACGCGCCCCCGGGGAGCTTCGTAAATCTGATGGAGCCTCGCGATATGCTCGGCGCAATGTATGGGAACCTAGGCTTTACAATTCCGTTCGACCCAGTCTCCGGCACAGCTGATAGTTCAAGGATGGAATCGAAGTTTCTAGTGGGCGAGGGCAAGATGGTTCGGCCGACTCGCTTTCAGAACACTCGAATCGCAGCGCTCATTTCGCTTGTCAGGTACGAGACATTCGGGAAAGAAGCGATGCGTTATATTGAAACCGAAGACGGCCGAAGCCCAGACGAACGCTGGAGTGATGCGTTATCAGGCCTCGCGGGTATATCCCAGGATCCTACCCTGTGCGTCACAGTTTGGGAAAACGGAACCGCGAAACGCAAATTACCACAGGACATATTCAGAGGCCCGATGGATGCGTGGTGGACTTGCGATGATGACCGGCAAGGTCCGTCGTTCATCGGTGAGAGACGGCTTGCGCTCGGCATCGACAAGCGATAAAGGTGATCGTTCGCGCCACAAAAGAGCGCCTAAGATCTCCGGCTATTCCTTCATTGCCGGCTAACTGGAGACTGCACCAAGATCGCAATGGCGGTGACGACTGCTTCTTACTGCCTTGCCGTGCTACACTGTATTTGCGCTCAGTGATTTGGCCGTGAGCGGCAGCGAGCCCTATCAAGGCAAGTTTGCCCAGCACAGATTTCCCCCAAGCCCCTACAGCGTGACCACTTGAGTCTCCAGCCCGGTGACTCTGCTTTGGACCCAACAATGGTCCAAGAGCCAAACGCCTTTGTATCCTTGATTGAGATCAGGCGTATGAACCGGGAGCAAGCAGGAGCGTGGTGCCGTTCGGCATTGTGCCGTCTGGCGATGATGTAGCGTGTGGCAGCTCCGGGCCCTCGAACATAATGGGCCAGTCTTAGCTCGACTCTTCGGTTCTCCCTTACGCAAAATTTGATACGC
>CAYTJN010000340.1:0-1697 GCA_964438125.1 uncultured Occallatibacter sp. | reverse complement strand
AGATCCTCAAGTTCAGTTCCGGCCAGCGGTCCGGGTCCCCTCTGGTCTCCCGCGCCAGTTGCCGCAGGTAGGCCAGGTCTTCCGGCTCGTTGGGGTAGAAGGTCCGGCCTGAGCCCATGTTCCCCGCCGCCAACTTGCGTTTGCTCATCTGATTGGCTCCTGCATATTCCGTTTGTACTCGCCAGTCATCTTCCCGCAGCGCTTGCAGTGGAGGGAGCCGATCTCTTGAAGTCCATCCCAGGAACGGAAGAAAACCATGGGAATGCGGTCGGCTGTGTGGCCTATGAATCGGCAGACGAGTTTGTGGAAGAGTTTCATAACGAGCCTTTCTCCCTGAACGTTTCTCCCAGTCTAAACGCCTCCAACAAAGCGTGGTACAAATCAGCGCTGCGCCAATCTGCATTGGGCAAGTAATACTCTGGCAGGTCCAGTCATTGCCGTTCCCTCACTTCCTTCAATCGAGCATCTAGATGGTTGGTGGCAAATTAAATCGCTACGGACAGCTTCGCCCGCTTCCGCTCCGCCATCAACTCGTCCCACTGCCTCGCGCACCGGTTCTGGTCCTTGGGCGAGCCTACGAAGATGTACCGCGGGTTGAGGATCACCACTCCCTGACCCTCGCCCCGGACCAGCACTTCCAACCGCTCCAACTGGCTGAAGGCGTAGTTGACGTTCGGCCTGCTCGCGCCAATCTCCTTGGCGATCTTCTGCTGCAAGGCGCCGGTGACCAGGTTCTCGGTCCGCACATGCGCGCAGAGCCAGTCGACCACGCTCCGGGCGATCCCCCTGACCTTGCGCTCGTACAAGAGCTGGTAGAGTTCGATGAAAGTGATCACGAATTTCCCCTTTCCTGCATTGTAACGGTCTTTGCGTTCGAGGCGGAGTTTCCAGCTTTCCCCCTGACGATCAACGAGATGGGTGCCGTCAACCAGAGGCGATGGGCCGGGGGACGCGCTAGCCGAGTCATAGTTGACAATCACAGCGTCCAAGTAGCCGGGCGAAGGTGAGCGAAGTTCCTGCTTGCGAGCCATGTGTCATATTGGCATTACATTGAGCCGCGTGTCAAGCACAATCTGGTTTGGCAAGCATAGTGGAATCAGTTGGTTGGTGGTCTGCCTTCTTAGAAGATGGATACTACCCTACCTGATTCCACCTCCGGCCCGCTTGCACCTCTCACACAACACACGTCCAAAGGTTGTAGTCCCACGCCGAACGCTACTTGCCTCGCCGCAGTGCGAACAGGCGACGAAATGAGCCAACTTGCGTTCGGCGTCTGTCATTGGCTTGGTACGGTCCCGGAATATGTTCATCTACTCCATCCTCCAACACCCAGGCAGGATACCACCACCCCCATTAGTTTGCAATATATTATTTTCAGATTTATTTTGCACGCGCTCTTAGTCAGAGTAACGACCCTCCTACCTGGCCGGCGAAGAGGGGCTCGAAGATCCGGTATTGACCCCCCAAGGGGGTCAAGGGGTCCGCACGTCCACCCGGAGCTGGCGATATTCACGCAAGTGACAAGATAGACTCTTAAGACTCCATCCCTCTTTGTCCAAGTGAAAATCACTAACTCTACCTTGACACGAATGTGTCTAGGTGAAAGCGGATTCGTTCATATAGGTAAGGTGTAGCCTAGACAGACACGTCCGGTCGCCGGCTTCGCCGCTGGATCGACCTGGTCGCCGGCTTCGCCG
>CAYTJN010000339.1:0-1708 GCA_964438125.1 uncultured Occallatibacter sp. | reverse complement strand
GGCGGTGGTGATCGCGCGCGAGGATACGCCGGGCGACAAGCGGCTGGTGGCCTATCTGGTGCCTAACTTGGAACCCATTCAACTCGCTAATTCCGAAATCCTGGAAGAGAATACTAAGCAATGGCGGACATTATACGAAGAGACCTACTCCGACTCCGCTCCCTCTGATAATGGTATCCCTAATCTAGCGGGCTGGAATAGCAGCTATACAAGGGCACCAATCCCGATCGAGGAGATGCAGGAACAGATAACATTCACAGCTGAGAGACTTCTTGCTTTTAAGCCGCGACAGGTATTGGAGATCGGTTGTGGTACCGGCCTGTTGTTATTCAATATTGCCCCCCATTGTGAACGGTATGTAGGCACTGATTTCTCCCACACCGTAATCCAGATGCTTCAAGATCAGGTGGCAATGAAGAATCTCAATCATGTTGAGTTGCATGAAGGTTTAGCGGATCAATTTGACGGCCTTGCTTCGGCAAGCTTTGACCTTGTAATCCTCAACTCCATCGTGCAGTACTTTCCCAATATTGAATATCTTGTGAAGGTGCTCGACAAGGCTGTAAGTGTGGTTGGCAGCGGGGGTGTAATTCAGGTGGGCGATGTACGCAATCTTGCCTTGCTTGAGGCCTACCATCTATCCGTACAAAACTTTCAATCTCTTGATACACTGCCGGTCGACACATTTTCGAAGCAGCTCCAAGATCGCATTTCGAACGAGAAGGAGCTGCTTGTCAGTTCATCCTTCTTCCCAGCGCTCAAAGAGCGGTATACCAGACTTGGCCATGTTACCATTCAGCTCCGGCGTGGCCGTCATCGCAACGAGTTGACGCGTTTCCGTTACGATGCGTTTCTACATTTTGACGTTGCTGCCCGGCAAGAGAAAACAACCGAAGTCGATTGGCTTTCAACCCGTTATAGTCTTGCCTCTCTGGATCAACTGTTACGCGATCGGCAACAAGGCAA
This sequence comes from uncultured Occallatibacter sp., assembly GCA_964438125.1. Classification (GTDB taxonomy): domain Bacteria; phylum Acidobacteriota; class Terriglobia; order Terriglobales; family Acidobacteriaceae; genus Telmatobacter. The sequence goes on along the minus strand of CAYTJN010000339.1, from coordinate 742 downwards.
CCTGCGCGTCTTGCACGTTCCCAACTCTCGGGTCGCGGAAGATGTCCTGGGCTGTCATATCCTTGATTCCTTGGCATCGCAAGATGTGGCGGCTCTTCGCAATAAGATTCGCATGGAGTTATCCGAAGAATCCTTTGACCCGGAAGATTTGTGGACGTTGGGGGAGAATGCCGGCTATGAAACTGAAGTGAGCTGGTCGATGGAATCTGGAAACGAGGCTTTCTGCGATGTATTGTTTCGACGCAAGCCGGTTTCCTATGAACCTTTGCTTCCAACCTCTGTTTCTAAACCGGTCAGCACTGCTTCGTTGGCAGCCTATGGTAATAATCCACTTAAGACTAAACTCGTCAGCGCATTAGTCTCGCAACTACAGTCCTTGTTGAAGGCGAAACTTCCCGACTACATGATTCCAACGGTGTATGTACCCTTGGAGTCGTTCCCGTTGACACCCAACGGCAAGCTGGACCGCAAGGCTCTACCAGCGCCGAGCAGAGATCGGTATGCCTATGCCGTGCACGGCTACGAGGCACCGCAGGGCGAGATCGAAGAGAAGCTGGCCGCCATTTGGGCCGAGGTGCTCAAGCTCGATCAGATCGGCCGGCACGACAACTTCTTTGCTCTCGGCGGCCACTCCCTGATGGCTGTGCGGGTGGTGACCCGCCTGCGCCAGACCCTGTGCGTGGAAGTGGCCATCCGTGACCTGTTCGCACATCCAGAACTCGCCGCTCTGGCTTGTGTTATG
>CAYTJN010000338.1:0-1769 GCA_964438125.1 uncultured Occallatibacter sp. | reverse complement strand
CAAGAGATAAGCAAAGCCGCACAACCCCTCATATACAGCACTCAAAACGCCCCACAGCGCCAGAACCCGGGGAATGTACCGCGATTGAAATAGTACCCAGGCGAACAGAGTCGATCCCAGCGCGTTGAACGCCAGGCCGATGTAGTACGAATCCTGAGCCGCAGCCAGTTGCGCTCCGGCCAGCGCCGCCAGCCCATCCGTCCCATACCCCCGCAGCGCGCCCGCGCCCGCTAAAAACCGCAGCCCACCCAGTATCTCCAGGATAAAAATGAACCAGAAGACGGCATAGATCACTTTGCTAAAGGCCGCGCAAAGCGCCATCCCCCGGTTGACCGGTCGCAGCAGCACATACATCGCAGTCAGCAGCACAATCATCAACACTCCATGCACAAATGCGCCGGCAAGATAGATGCGGATGGCCTCCTCGTGGTGCACAAAGTGACGTGCCGTCTCTTCGCCATTCTCCCAAACCAGATAGGGCGCATAGAATCGCGAAAACCCTACCATGAGAATGACCATACTCAGCAGGTAAGTCACAGCGAAGATCTTCGCCGCTGTTCGTTGCGCTTGTTCTATCATCGTTTCCTTTCGTGCTTGACTTTCCCTGATACTTCGATCAGAGGCGTCAACCCTCCGGCCCGGAAGAATCGCGATTGTGATGCTACTGCACCCGCTTGAAATCCATGTGTGCGTGTACTAGAGTTCCGTTCGCCAGCGAGAAAATCGCGTCTTCGATGTGATGGTTCGCATCGATGATCGTAAACACCCAGTGGCTCACGTGCCCCACCTGGTTGCTTCCGGGAGCATCGATCAGATCGAACTCCACCGTCTTCCCATCCGCTGAGGGCCGAGCCACCATATGCGGCCTGTTGCCGAAATCGCAGTAGTGAATCAACGTCAGCCGGTCGTTGTCGAGATAAAAGACGGTAACCTCAGGGCCAGGTGTGCTCAACTCGTGAATCAACGCATTTCCACTTGATGCAACCCTAATGGAAAGCGGCATCAGTTGCTCCGTGGACATGGCAGGATTGTCCGTCGTTATTGCACCTTTCCAAGTCCCCGCAAGAGTCTTCATCAAGTCGAGAGACTTCTGAGCATCGGAGACGGCAATTGGTTTGGTTGCAGACTGTCCCTGTGCCAAAGCGCACACACTCAGCATAACGATTGAAACGATACGAAATAATTTCATGATTTTCTTCTGTGGTGAAAGAACCGCAATTCAGGAGCCAAAGTTCTTCTAAGCGCAACCTAATAAGAACAAATCGCTTACCGAATCTCGCAGGTTCGTGGGAAACCAGGTTGGATGTCCGGTTTTGCCGAAGAGTGTTCGTGAATGAACAGGCCCGGAGATCGGTCGAAGCGCCCCTTCAGCGTTTTCGGAAGATGCCATCGCCGACAGCAGAGTGTATCGTGAACGAAGTCCGAGGCGATTGCAGATCATTTCCAACATCCTGCTACCCTGAAGTTGGATCGGTGCTCCCAATGGCCGGTCGGAAGCAAGGCGCTCGAAGAGGGTACCCACCCCCCTCCGATATTTTCAAAACCTTGCAGGTAATTCTTCAGTCAACATGGACCGATTCAGAATATGTAAGTCGACACAAACGACGCGCAATATTTCTAAGCCTTTATCGGAGGCTGATCTCGCGAGCCTGCACTTGGGCAGCCCTCGCAGCACATTGTTCCTCAAGCGGGCGCTTATTGCGCCATGCGGTAGTTGATCGTCTCGCCGTCCAGCCGGTACTCGGCCGAGCAGACGTCGCCTCCGCAGA
>CAYTJN010000337.1:0-1851 GCA_964438125.1 uncultured Occallatibacter sp. | reverse complement strand
CACTACATCAAGATTCACGACGGCGCCATCGCGAACTATCAGCTCGTTGTGCCGACCACATGGAACGGCTCTCCACGCGATGCGAAACAGCAGCGCAGTTCCTTCGAACAGGCTCTCATTGGCACTCCTGTAGCAAAGATCGACGAGCCAGTTGAGATCCTGCGCACCATTCATTCCTTTGATCCGTGCCTGGCCTGCGCTGTGCATTTGTATGACCCGCAGGGACGGCACCTTCACCAGGTCTCTTTCGAGTGATGCCCATGAGTACACCAAATATCGGCGCAAACAGTGCCGTTTCCGCGGAACATCCCGTTGAATCCCAGGGTCCCCACGCACAGGTCTCCGTCCGTGGGGTGGAATATCGACGCATCTATGTTTGGGAACTGCCGGTGCGCGCCTACCACTGGATCAACGCAATCGCTCTGGTGGCCCTGTGTATCACGGGCTACCTGATCGGGGCGCCTATCCGCGCATTTTATGCGGCTGAGGCTTATCAACAATACTGGTTCGCCTGGGTGCGCTTCATCCACTTTGTGTCGGCGTTCGTATATGTCTTCAACTTTCTGGCGCGCCTCTACTGGGGATTCGTCGGCAACAAATACTCCCACTGGAATGCTTTCTTCCCGCTGAAGAAGTCGCAGCGGCAGGAGATCGTCGATGTAATTAAAGCTGACGTGTTTGAAACCAAGCTGCATGGGCCTATCTCCACGGGGCACAATGCGCTCGCCGGTTTTATCTACTTCGGCACGTTTCTTGTCTTTGCCTTTCAAACGATCACCGGATTTGCTCTCTACTCGAGCATGAGCAACTCGTGGATGCCGCGGATGTTTGTCTGGGTCGTGCCGCTGATGGGCGGTGAATTCAGAGTGCGCTTCTGGCACCATACGTTCCTGTGGTTCTTTGTCACGTTTGTTATTGTTCACGTCTATCTTGCCTTCTATCACGATTACATCGAAGGCCGCGGTACGGTATCCTCGATCATCGGCGGATGGAAGTTCGAACGGGAGAAGAGTGACAAATAGTGACTCAACGATCAGGCAGGCAAAGACACTGGTCCTAGGCCTAGGCAACGTTCTGATGGGCGATGAGGGCGTTGGCGTGCATGTTGTGCGGGCTCTGGAGACGCATCCACTACCGGCCAATGTGGAGTGTCTCGACGGCGGTACCGGCGGCTTCACCCTGCTCGAACCGCTTCAGAGCGCCGGTCGCATCATCCTCATCGACGCTGCAGCGGACGGCAACCCTCCCGGCACCGTCACCCGCACTACGCCCCGCTTTTCGCGCGATTACCCACCGACGCTGACAGCCCATGACATCGGCGTCAAGGATCTGCTCGACGTCTTCTACATCCAGGGCGGGAGCCCAGAAGTCGTCCTCTACGCAATTGCCATCGACCCGATGCAGCCTATCTCGATGGAGCTCTCGGAAGTGGCAGCCAGGGCGGCCCAGATAGCAGTCGATGGAGTCCTGACAGAGTTGGCATCTGATTCCGCTGAGTAGGCTTTCGATGGTAGCCAAAATCGAGCCTGAAAAATCTCAACTCGCTTCGACACGGCTGTTTACTACATAGAAATATTCCGATTTCGTCGATAGCCTCAGAGTTGACCGAGAAAATGTCCCTGGACCCTGCGGCGTCTTTCGGGGAGTAATAGTTTGCTGGTAAAGAGCCCGAATGAGTACTCGTGGCCAGCACCTACGCGCCGGTCCGCAAACCGGTACTCGCGTGAACTGCGTCTAAGATTCCTGTTTGCTGTGCGAGCGATTCAAAAGCGTGCCGTTGAGTTGATAGCATCGAACACTAGTGTCCGGTTAGATGTCGAACAGATTCAGTTGGTTAGCGAAATCCGGTTG
>CAYTJN010000336.1:0-1855 GCA_964438125.1 uncultured Occallatibacter sp. | reverse complement strand
TATACATGGGAATAAGCTTGGCGGCGACGAGACTAAGTTAAACCGGACAGCAGTGTGCATCGAACATAAAGAAAACATCAAACAGTAGCGTTGTCAGGACGGCCGGAAGCTCCGCAGGTTGAAACGCGCCGGCCCATGCACCGGTGTTTCTGCTACCAATCCCGTCCTGGCAGTTGGGAGGTGCGTCCGGGTGCCACTTGGTTAAGCGTGCTCTCGAGCGGCCCGAAGTAAGAGTAAGGCAGATCGGTATCGTGAATGATGATTTTCTGTACTACGACGGTAGGGTCTACCATGGTGATCTTAAGTGTACGTTTGCCGGGAACGTCGACGCTCTGCTGGAAATGCATAATGCGGGCGTTGTTGCTGGTGTTCTCGTAGAATTGCTGGCCGAGAAGCGTTTCGCCATGTTGGGTGGACGGGCCAAAGACCTTCACGATCTGCGGTTCTTGTTCGTCGATGGAGAGGGCGACAGCCAACGCACGGCCCGGGAATGCGTCAAGAGTGGGTCCTGTGACGAGGTCCACCTGGTACTTTCCGGCTCGCGCGAAGTACACGGGATATTCAAGACGCGGCGCCGGGCTTGGAGGCAATGCCGTCGCGGCCGTAACGGGAAAGACCTCCATGGCCGAACGACCTCCTCCATAATCGGGAATTTTCTCCCAGTGCATGTTACCGGTAGGAACGTTTACGGTCGCGTCTTCGGCAGCGATGGCGATTGAGCCGACAAGTCCTCCGAAGGCGCCGCTCGCTTCTCGGACCTGTTCTTCAGAAGCCTTGATCGCCGTTAGAGTCACCCTCTGGGCAGTGCTTGGGGCGCTCTCACAAGGGCCACAAGCCCCACATCCGTGGGCGCCTTCGACGGGTTGTGCTCCTTTGATTGTGATTGTGCCGCTCGCTCTGCCGACTGGAGCTCTGTCCCAATCAATATCCACCCAGATGGGGCGGTCGTTTTTACCGGCCGAGAATGCGTTGCCCTCGGTCAGCACGATCCAGGGCTGCCCGGCGCTGAAAGAGAACTCAATCGGGCCGGTGCCCGTTGGGAAGACATCGATAAACGAGCGCTGCCGGTTGAGTGAATCGAAGGTGGGAAGTGCAGCGTCGCGAAAAGCGGCCTCGACCCCTCCCTCTATCGCCACTCCCATCCCGGATAAATGGGACGGAACGAGCTCCGACACGGACGGCATGATGTTCTGCAGTGGAGAGTACCAGTGAGTGTAGCCAATGTGAGTCTGATCCATCATGTGGTTCCACTTGCCACCGGCAAGCTTTTGGTTGTAGTGGGCCGCTAGCAGCTGCACGCAAGACTGCACTCGCTTGTGCTGAATGACCATGAGCAGCACCCCTCCCTGCGCCAGCCAGCGGTACGTGTGCTCGAGAAAGAGAAGCTCCATGCGCTTGTTATCGAATGCGCCAAGTTCGGAGTCATAAGGCGGATTCAGATAGAGGAGCGAGAAGGATTCCGGACGTGCAACAGCGTCGAAGGCACTGCCCTGGATGGTCTCGATGCCGTTGGCGCTGGCAATTCGCGCACGTTCGGCGTCGAGTTCGACGCCATAGCGCCGGATAGGAGCTTCGCTGGTCACAAGCTGCAACGCAGTGCCCTGTCCAACGCATGGATCGATCACCGAAACCGGCTCCGCGAAGGAGACCAGAGAGCGCAGTTTCACTCGCTCGGCATCCGGCAATGGGTAATAACCCATTTTCAGGCGCGCGACATTCCGCATGGATTCACCTCGTCTCGTCGGATTGGGTTCTGTGATTTAAAGCATATTTTGGCCGGGAATAAAGCATATATTGGCTGTTTGCAGAAACATCTTGCACTGAAAATGCATGTGTGCTAGATTGCACCTATACA
>CAYTJN010000335.1:0-1915 GCA_964438125.1 uncultured Occallatibacter sp. | reverse complement strand
ACCTGCAACTGCTCGACGATGATCGATTTGACTTTCTCTTCAACGGCCATGCGTATTTCTCCTCGTGAATTCTTTAAATTCGGAATCTCCGGGGGCTCGCCTGTCCAGACTCCGCCTGCTTACCATACCGGCTCCCAGCAGGGGACCGCAACCGCTTCCAACTGAAAAGTGCGAATTGCCCCGAAGTTTCAAGTCTACCGGGCGAGCGGGGGTGTGTAAAGGCATTGAGAGCAGGGGAATAGGGATTGCAAAACACGGAAGCGGACAGGGAATGAATTTGGCCGCAATCGAGCTTCCAGAAGGCGTATATTAGGCGAAATAGTGGAAGGGATTATCCATGCAGACTTTAATCATCGGCGCCGTTGCAGTTCTCACTGGCGTGGTGCTCGGCTATCTGCTCGCAAAGGGCTCCGCACGGGCGGAGCGCGGCCTTTGGCGAGAGCAGATTCAAAGCCTGGAGACAGAAAAAGCCAACCAGGCCTGCGAACTGAAATCGTTGCAGGCCGCCATCGTGCGCCTTACCGGTGAACTAGGCACAGCCGAAGCAAATCTGGCGGCGGAGAAAAGCAGGTACGCCCAGATTCAGGCCGATCTCGACAAGGCCTTCGGCGATCTGGCGGCAAAGGCGCTCAGCGCCAACAATCAGAGCTTTCTGACCCTTGCCAAGCAGGAACTCGGCGGCCAAAATGATGCTGCCCGGCAGACGTTGGAGGCCAAGGAACTTGCGATAAGAAATATGCTCGACCCTCTCGGAGCCGCGCTCAAGGCCCTCGACGCGCAGACCCAGGCTATGGAGGCGCAGCGTTCCGGCGCATACTCCAAAGTCGAGACCCTGGTCGAAAACATCCAGAAGACCATTCCCGCATCTCTTGCCGCGCTGACCGTCGAGACCGCGCAATTGATCACCGCCCTGCGTGCTCCCAAGACCCGCGGCAACTGGGGCGAACTGCAACTCAAGCGCTGCGTCGAATACGCCGGAATGGTGCAGTACTGTTCCTTCTCCGAGCAGGTCACCGCGCGCGATGAAGACGACAAGATGCTGCGCCCCGATATGACCATCCAACTCCCCAATGGCCGCGAAATCGTCGTCGATGCCAAAACTCCCCTTGATGCTTTTCTCGATGCCGGCGGCGCTGCTGACCCCGCCACGCAGACGCTTCGATTTGCAGCTCACGCCGCTCGTGTCAAGGCCCATCTCAAAGATTTATCGAGCAAGGCCTACTGGAAACAATTCGATAAGACTCCCGATTTTGTCGTCTGCTTTCTGCCCAGCGAAGCGCTATTCAGCGCCGCACTTGAAGCCGACCCGTCGCTCATTGAATTCAGCGCGCAAAATCACGTCGTCATGGCGACACCGACCACGCTCATTGCGCTGCTCCGCGCCGTAGAATTCGGATGGCAGCAATCGGAGATCACCAAAAACGCCAAGGCCATTCACGAACTGGGCCGCAAGATCTATGAAAAGCTTGTCGTCGCTCAGGGGCATGTTACAAAGCTTGGCAACGCCCTCGGCGGCAGCGTCGAAGCTTACAACCGCTTTCTCGGTAGCATCGAGGGCAAAGGCGGAGTCTTTTCTTATGGCAGGCAGTTAGGTGAGTTAACTCACTCCGACGGCGAGTTAGCCGAAATCAAAAAACTACAGCCCGACTCGCGCGAGATGGACTCCGATGAATGGTCGCAGCCTGGTTTGGCGCTGGCCGCCGCGGCAGACGAGAAAGGCGAAGCGGAGCAACGGCTCCAAAATCGGCAAATCTAGTGGCGGAATCGTCGCCGATCGCGAAGAAACCGTGATTTATCCGGATGAATTTAGTCGTTGCAGCGCCAAATTCAGCCAATAACTCCACGGAGATCAAGAGTAAATAGTCGATCCTGAAAAGCCGCTAAAACCGCGATAAAACCTGATGATTTTAGATGT
>CAYTJN010000334.1:0-1923 GCA_964438125.1 uncultured Occallatibacter sp. | reverse complement strand
AGTACCTAGCCCCGAAGTAGTCATTGCCAGATTCGGTATCTCGTTCTTTGCCGGTGAAGTGGTGCTCGGTGGCGTCGTCGCTTCCGGTGCAGTTCAAGCCATCGCCGAAGGGCAGACTGACGCAGGACAGTTCCACAACACCGGAGGTATTGGCTTGAATGCGCTTGGTGCCCAGCGGGTCGGCCAACTCATAGTGGAGGCCCGTCGTGTCGTAAGTGGCCGTGAGCCGCGAGGCGGAGAAGACATTCGAGTGCACCCACTGGCCCGCGCCGTTGACCTCCGTAACCTGATTGCCGCCCAGATCCACAAGATACCTTGCAGCCAGTGTATACCCGGAGCTGAATGGAGGCGCGCAGAGAGAGGTGCTGCCCGGCGGCGGCGCAGCTATGGTGGTCTTGGCAATACGCGCGCCTTCAGCATCGTAGACATACTGAGTTACCGGCAGGCCAGTCACAGCCAGACTCTGCACGGCGCATAGCTGTCCCTCGGCATCGTACCAATATTTGTTATTGCCATCGTTGAGGGTGTTGCCGCCGGCGTCGTAGACGTAGCCGCCGGGCGCAGATGGGGCCGAGGCGATTCGGTTGTTCGCTGAGTTGTATTGCGCCCAGTTGGAGTAAGTGTTGTTGCCGCTGAAGGTTTGTGCGGTGCGATTGCCATAAGAGTCATAACTCCAGGCTGCGGTTTGATTCTGAAAGCCAGTGGGTGCATTTGCTCCGGAAGCAGCTCCGGTGATCCGGTCCAACCCGTCGTAGCTGAAGTTCCACGTCCCCATGACCGAGTCAGAATGAACGAGTATATCCCCATTGGGGGCGTAAGCGGCCTCGTAGGAGTAGATGGTCCCGTAGTTGGAGGGGTCGGCGTTGGCCCCGCCCGCCATTGTCTCAGCATCGGCGGAGAAGGAGGGGTACAGTACCAGATCCGGGTAGGCGGTAGCCTCGGAATCCTGAAGCTGAACGGAGACTGCGTAGTCGGTGAATGCGCCGCTTGTATTGCTGACGAGATCGATGTAGCTATTGTTGAGTGTGTTGGGCCTGGCCGTTACAACCGAGTTGGTGGTCGAGCTGTTGATTGCCGAAGCTAGATTTGTTGCGATTGTGGCCGGGGTATCGCCTTTCCCCCAGCTGGTTGAGGCCACGTAGTTGAAGGGGTTTCCGCTGCTTGAGGTCCCCGAGATGGTCGCGGAGATCGTGCCTTTGCTGTAGGCCAGGCAGCCTCCCTGGTGCCCGCCCATCAGCGTGAGATGGGAATCCGTGACCTGAAAATCGCTGGTCGAGGAGACAGCGATTGGATAGTTGCTTGCCGACCCAGGGGTCTTGGCGGTGACGGTGAAGGAGTTGCCGCCGTTCGAGGTGGCCGTGACCGGAGAGCCGGAGGCCGTAAAGCCCTGCACAAGTTGAGTAACTAGCGATGAATCACTCGCGCTGCCGCCATAGGAGGCGGTTGAGGAGAAGCCGTTGATGGCGACGGTTAGAGTACCCGTGTCAGGGACAGTGTTGCAAGTGGTAATTGCGTATTTGGTCCAGCACTCGCTGTCAGATGGTTCACACTGGTAGACTGTCGTGCACACCTGCTGCGTGCCTTCTGAACCGTTTACAGTCAAAATCGCGGAGCCCGCCGTTGTGCTTGTCGTGTAACGAGCTTTTTCGGAACCCCCGACCGCGATGACTCCAAGGCTGGGTGAGGCGCTGCTGGTGTCGACCAGGCCGCCGTCGATCTCGGAGGTAATGCGGCCACGTGGGTCGTACTTGCGCGCGATATTGATGGCCGGCGTAGAGGAGCCGTTCGGGATGCCGGTTTGAGCGGCGGTCATGTGGCCGAAAGCATCGTAGAAGGTGGGATTGAGCAGGGTCGGGGCGAAGGAGTAGCTTCCGGTTGGAAAAACGGATATGCCCGGCTGATCCTGGACATAGGCCTTCTGGA
>CAYTJN010000333.1:0-1936 GCA_964438125.1 uncultured Occallatibacter sp. | reverse complement strand
GCATTGAGATGAACTTCATGCCCGACGTCTACGTGCAGTGCGAGGTCTGCAACGGTCGCCGCTACAATCAGGAAACACTGGCGGTAAGATTTCACGGTCACTCCATTGCCGACATCCTCGACCTCACCATTGAGGACGCGCTCACCGTGCTGGCCGACGTGCCGCAGGTGCGGCAGAAGCTGCAAACCCTCGTCGATGTGGGTCTCGGTTACGTCCACCTCGGCCAAAGCGCCACCACGCTCTCCGGCGGCGAAGCGCAGCGCATGAAGTTAGCGCGCGAACTCAGCAAGCGTCAGACCGGACGCACTCTTTATCTGCTCGACGAGCCCACGACCGGCCTGCATTTCGATGATGTGCGCAAGCTGCTCGAGGTGCTGCACCGGCTCACCGACCTGGGCAATTCGATCATCATCATCGAGCACAATCTCGACGTGATCCGCAATGCAGATTGGATTCTCGATCTGGGCCCCGAAGGCGGCGAAGACGGCGGACGCATCGTCGGCGAGGGTCGGCCCGCAAAAATCGCAGCGACGCCCGGCTCTTACACCGGCGAGTTCCTCAAGCGCTACTACACCTCATCCAACGGCCATCTGGAAGCGATTGATCTCGAAGATGAATCTGCCTCCGCCGAACCGTCCACAAATCTGGGTGCCCCAGGTCCCGACTCTGGGACCTGGGATCCAGTCGCCTCCCCGAACGGATACCAGACGAATCCATACGGGCAAACCAGTCGCAAAGGCACAGCCGAAAAAAAGACCGCTAAAAAGAAATACGCCCCCCGCAGAAAGAAATCGGTGCTGCCATGAGCGACCTCAATTTCACGCCGCGCGAGCCGGAACCCGATGCATTGCCCGATGCCGATCAACTGCTGCCGCCGGTTGTCGAGATCGCCGATCCGCCGCCCGACTTATTTCAGACTTGGTACCAGCCCGAGCCCACTCCGTCCACTCGCATTCCACATATGGGCCACCTGGCTCTTTTCGCGGCTTTCCTTCTCTTCGGCTTTTTGTGTATGACCGTCTCCGTCTTGGTCGCGATCCACTTCCACGTCGGCGGCCTCGCCAATCTGGAAGACATTAAGAGCGATGTTCATTACATTCTGGGTAGCGAAACAATCCTGTATCTCGTAACTCTGGTGCTATGTTTCATCGTCTTTCCGTTAGTATGGAACAAAAGCTTTTTTGCCGGCATTCATTGGCGCGCCGCGACGGCTCTCAGGTTTCGCTGGCAGTTGATTGGTATCGCTTTCTGTTGCATCGGTCTCGCCATGATCGACGACTGGCTGGTGCCTGGACCGGCCAACGCGCCCATCGACGACATGTTTCGCTCTCCCGGCGCCGCCTGGCTCATGTTCGGCTTCGGCATCACCTTTGCGCCTTTCTTCGAAGAGATCGCCTTCCGCGGCTTTCTGTTGCCGGCCTTGGCCACCGCCTGGGACTGGGTCGTAGAAAAAAGCCACGATCAGCCAGCCCCCCCGCTTGACGAAAACGGCCATCCCCAGTGGTCCATCTCCGCCATGCTGGCAGCCTCCATCGCCACCAGCCTGCCCTTCGCCCTGCTCCATGCCGAACAGACCGCTTGGTCTACCGGACCTTTTATCCTCCTGCTCCTGGTCAGCCTCGTCCTCTGCGGGGTCCGCCTCAAGACGCGCTCACTGGCCGCGAGTACGCTGGTCCACGCCTGTTACAACTTCATCCTCTTCTCCAGTGCATTGGTCTCTTCCGGAGGCTTCCGCCACCTGGACAAGATGTGAAGAGAGCAGCGATGTGAAGAGGGCAGCGATTAAAGAAGAGATTAGGCAACAGCGACCGGGGTCAGAGACTACTCATAGCATTTTCTTGATCCGACTGCACAAACTCCCACTCAGTCCCTGAATCCCCGCCACCGAACGCCAGTTTGCAGATAATTAGTCGATCCTGAAAAACCGCTAAAACCG
>CAYTJN010000332.1:0-1950 GCA_964438125.1 uncultured Occallatibacter sp. | reverse complement strand
CCCGACCATTAATCAACTCTTTGGGAATGAACCGCTTAAGCCGTATCCTTTCTAAAGTCAACAGCTTGGGTACATTCTACACCGTTCTCTCTCGTCCATAAAATCTATACTGTGGAACCAATTCTAGGTAGAAACGGTATCACCGGTATCACCCCAATTCATCTTAATAATTCCGGTTTTTGAGGCTTGAGCACCTAGCTTGCGCCCAGGAAGGATGCCAAAAGCACAACGGTATCACCCCGCGCCGCAAAATGATGTCATAACACCGGCTGGTTTCTCTGCTAGACTCAGCCTCCGAAAGAGGAAGTTGGGTTTCTCGGGACGTTGGACAAAGCAAAAAGAGCCGTTCCAACCTTCGGATCGGCTCTTTTGGCGGATCGGCTCTTTTGGTGACCATTTGTGGACGTTAGCAGTCAGCGGCCCGATCCGGTTATCCTCCTCCCGGCCCGTTGTGGCATCTATAGCAACCGATCATGGTGCCCGCCGCGAACGTCTGTCCGGCGAGCGTTCGAGTGGTCTGAATTCGCGACAGAAGCGTGCCGCGATAATCGGTTCCGTGGCAGGCCTGGCAGGCGGCTGCGCCGTTTTCATCAGCAACATGTTGATGAGTTGTAACCCACGACGCGCCGATGGGATGCAACCCGTGTGAGCCGCCGGGAACTGTGGAGTGGCAGGTAGAGCACTCAGCAAGCACGCCGGAGTGGCCTTGCGGCGCGATGCTCTGCGCGTTGTCGTTCAAGATCGGCGTGGGGAGCTCCGCGTGCGTCGACCTGTGGCAGGAATCGCACCAGCCCGGCCTTTACTGTCATTTGACTAACAGCTTTTCGATTGCGCGCAGCTCAATGCGGCGCTTCGCTGTTGTTTTGGGATATGCCATCTTGATTTCTCCAAACGTATCAAGGACGATTTGGGAGACGATTAGGCGCGCGTTTTCCTTGTCGTCGGCAGGAACAATGTACCAGGGCGCGCGATGAGTGCTTGTCGCATGAAAGCATTCCTCGTAAGCCTTCATGTAGTATTTCCAGTACTTCCGCTCGTGAATGTCTGCTGTGCTGAACTTCCAGTTTTTCTCCGGCTCTTCGATGCGCTCAAGGAATCGCTTCCGTTGCTCATCGAAAGAAAGGTGCAGGAAAATCTTGATGATTTGCGTGCCGTTGCGATGAAGGTGCTTCTCCAAAGCTACGATCGATTCATACCTCTCCACCCAAATGCTCTTGTCGTTGTGCAACTCCTCATGGAGCCCTTGGCTGCGGAGAAGTTCTGGGTGCACTCGAACGACGAGCACCTCCTCATAGTAGGACCGATTGAAGATACCGATCCTGCCGCGTTCGGGAAGGCGGCGAGTGGTGCGCCAGAGAAAATCATGTTCAAGCTCTTCCGTGCTTGGCTGCTTGAAGCTGAAGACCTCGCAGCCTTCCGGATTGACCCCTGACATGACGTGACGTATGGCTCCATCTTTTCCTGCTGCATCCATGCCTTGGAAAATCAGGAGCAACGCTTGGCGGTTTGATGCGTACTGAAGCTGCTGCAGGGAACTAAGCTTCTCCAAATGGTGATGCAGAAGTTCCTTATACTGCTTTGTAGACTTCGCGTATGGCGCGACAATCGTCGGCCAACTGCCGAGGTCGACCTTCTTGTCTGGCGGCACGCGATAGTCTTTCGAATCGATGGTCATGTTTTCCTTTCGGCGCTCCAAATCTTTTGGATTGGGCTTTACGAGCAGGTTAGGCAGGGGCTATGAACGGTGCGCACAGAATGCCGGACAATAATAGCCGCACCTTGGTACTCATGAGATGCGGAGACGAACAAAGAGCGGAATCTTTACTACGTCCAGGACCAAACCAAAGGCAATCGCCGCAGCAAAAACACAGGCGACAACCGCGAGGGGCAGAGGTGCCATGGCGATTCCATAGACTGCCAGAGCAGGGATAATGAGAACGTCGGCCACGG
>CAYTJN010000331.1:0-1954 GCA_964438125.1 uncultured Occallatibacter sp. | reverse complement strand
TTCCGCTCGCTGTTTCTCCGGTTGTGGCCGGTCTCATGTACATCGAGCTTTTCGGCTTGCATGGGTGGTTTGGGCTGTGGCTGAGTCAGCACAACTTGCACATTATCTTTGCCGTGCCAGGCCTGGTGCTGGCCACCATCTTTGTCACATTTCCTTTTGTTGCGCGCGAACTGATCCCATTCATGCAGGCTCAAGGCAGCGATGAGGAAGAGGCAGCCGTTGTATTAGGCGCCGGCGGTTGGAGCATCTTCTGGCGCGTCACCCTGCCCAACATCAAGTGGGCGCTACTCTACGGAACGATCCTCGCGGCCTCGCGCTCGATCGGAGAATTCGGCGCCGTCTCGGTGCTCTCCGGCCACATTCGCGGGCGCACGGTCACGTTGCCGCTTGAAGTCGAAATGCTCTACAACGAGTACAACTTTACGGCCGCCTTTGCCGCCGCCTCGCTGCTCTCGCTTGCCGCCGTCATCACGCTTATTGTGAAGAAGGCCATTGAACTTTCGACGGAAGTCCATCGTTCCAGCGCCAAACAGAAAGAGGAAGAATGAGTATCGTCATCGAGCAGATCCACAAGTCGTATGGAGATTTCAAAGCGCTCAATGGCGTCTCGCTCACCATTGAGAACAGTGAACTGGTCGCACTTCTCGGACCGTCAGGCTCGGGCAAGACCACACTCCTGCGCATCATCGCGGGCCTTGAACCGCCGGACAGTGGCGCCATCCGCCTGCACGACGAAGAAGCGACGAACTTGAACGCAGCGCGGCGCGGCATCGGTTTTGTCTTTCAGCACTACGCGCTCTTCCGTCACATGACAATCTTTGAAAACATCGCCTTTGGCCTGCGCGTCCAGCGCGGTCGTCTTCGTCCCTCGCAGCGCGAGATTCAGGCTCGGGTCAAGGAACTGCTTTCATTGGTCCAGCTTGAGTCCTACGCGCGCATGTACCCGGATCAACTCTCCGGCGGCCAGCGTCAGCGCGTGGCCCTTGCCCGCGCCTTGGCCGTGCGGCCCAGAGTCCTGCTACTCGACGAGCCCTTCAGCGCACTCGACGCAAAGATCCGCAAGGACCTGCGCAATTGGCTGCGCCGCGTCCACGACGAATTGCGCGTCACGACAATCCTTGTTACGCACGATCAGGAGGAGGCGCTTGAAGTTGCGGACCGCGTCGCCATACTCAAAAACGGCGCGCTGGAGCAGTTCGGAACGCCGCAGGAGATTTACGACAACCCGGTCTCGCCCTTCGTTTATAACTTCCTCGGCAACGTGAATCTCTTCCACGGCCGCCTGTTGGCCGATCTCTCGCCGGCAGTCGGCAGCGTGCCGCCCGGCGAATCCACCGCATCCACCATCGGTTTCGTCCGCCCTCATGAATTCGAGGTCTTCCGCGTTCCTCCCGAGGGTCGTCGCGTGCTAACGGCAACCATTGAGAGAGTCCACGCTGCCGGACCCCAAGTGCGTCTCGACGTAAAGGTGAACGAACTTAGCAACCTGGTTGCCGTCGAAGTCTCCAAGGAGCAATTTCGTGATCTGGAACTGGCCGAGGATCAAAGAATCTTCCTAAGTCCGCAAGCCATCCGGGTCTTCAACGATCGCGCGGCAACGGAGCAGCTGCTTGAGTTAGGCGCAGGAATCTGACACCAATCTGCGAACAGCGGAGGTCTAACGCAGCAGTTCTATTCGGATATGCTGAATTGCTGGCCCTTTCATTTGGCCGGCGCGGTTGTTCGAAATCGAACTTCGCTGAAGTATGGGCACTCATAAATTGGCTCTTGACCGATCCCAATCTCAATTGATGATAACCGTGCAAAACGCTCATTAAGTTTACTTTGTCCTTCGAATCAGGAATAGGTTTGCATAAACGCCGATCCCAACTCCGAACCTCAGAGCCCTGACCGGCCACGGATTTCAGTAGCCATGGCGACATTCGGGTAGTAATCCTAATCCGTGTCGGTGAGC
>CAYTJN010000330.1:0-1975 GCA_964438125.1 uncultured Occallatibacter sp. | reverse complement strand
GTGGCACGGATACGAGGATTCTGCAGCACTTTGGTATTCGAGTCGTTGAGCAGCAGGTTGGCTGTGGCCCCGTTGATCGTCACCGCAAAATTCGAGGCCTTGAGGTGCGAAAGATCGTAGAGCGTCGGACTTGCCGATGTGCTTGTCGAGCCCGTCGTAGTGGTCGTGCCGGTTGTGCTAGTCGTGCTGCTGCCGGTGGGCGATTGCAGCGCGACTCCGACCGAGCTAGGCCACGCAATGCCCAGGTTCCTTTCCCAGGTTTTGCTTACCTCCAGGATGGCAATATCCACCACCACTTCGGGACGCGCCCTGTCCAGGTCGTTGATCAGTTTTTGCGCCAGCAGCAGCTCGTCCGGAGTGGCCCTGATCACGATCGCGTTCTGGCTGGGCACGGCATAGATTTTAACGTTGGTCAGTACGTTGCGAATCGCGGTCTGCACGTCGGTCAGGTCGGTCTGCTGCCAGGCGTTCGATAAATAAAACGTCTGAACCGCCTCTTCATCCAACTCGGTTCGTTTGCCTTTGGTATTCAGTGCAACAAAAATCGTGTTGTCGGTGACCGGCCGCCAGAAGGTATTGGAGATGGTCCCCACAATCCGCAAAGCGTCCAGCAGCGACACATTATTCAGGTCCACCTGAATGCGCTTGGAGGTGTACTCCGGGTCGAATAGAACATTCACTCCCGCCGCTTTGCCGATCGCCTGGTAGATCACCTTGGAGTCTTCCTGCATGTGCAGGGTGACTGGCTCGTTTGAGACCGGCCTGAGCACCGCCGGAGAACCCATCGAGTCCAGATTCTCCTGCGCCCCCTCCGGTTGGGCTATGCTCGTCTCCCCGGCGGGAACCACCTCGCCGAGCTTCTTCCGCATGTTGGCAATAGCCTGCTGCGCAGCCTCATTGCCTGGGTCGATCTCGGCTGCATGCAGAAACTCCGATAGTGCCTCCTGCTCGCTTCCTGCATTCATCAGCCTGTAGCCCTTGGTCAAGTGGACCGCCGAAGCAGTCACGCGCACCCGGTAAAGCGACGAGCGGAAACCGAGATCCTTGGGGTCCTTGGCGCACGCCTTCTGGTAGTTCTCGAGGGCGGCATCGTAGTCTTCGTGAGCCTCGGCGGCCTGGCCCCGCTTGAAGAAGCTGTTGGCTGACTCGGCGTGGAGCAGAAGGCTCGATAGACCAAATAAAGCCAAAACGATAAAGAGTGGAATCCAAACAGCGGCGCCCCTGAATAAGGAGCTTGAAAACTGGGATCTGGAGGCAGACTGTCTATCCATGCGGCGGTTCATCGAACTCCCGGGCGTCTTTGCCGGTCCGCTCTGCGAATCGGACCCTTGCGGGCTGCCTTGGCCGCCCCAGACGCAATCATTTATTAAATCCCTGTAAGTGAAACGTTTCATTCTCGCGATGCCTCATTCTAGCAAAACCCGTGTTCAGACGCGGTTCAAATCCCTATAAATGCTAGGATTGACTATTGAGGAGGCTTTCCGATGGCCCGCCAAACCAGCCACGTCATCGTTCAGCCGGCCACCACTGGCCCGCAAAAGCCCACTCGGCCCCGCGACCCGATCGCCAGTGGCGAGCGGGATGCCGCCCATAATCGCAACGCCGGCCATAACTACTTCCTGCTGGAGCGGTTTGAAGCCGGAGTCGCTCTGCGCGGCACCGAGGTCAAGTCGATCCGCGAAGGCAAGGCCAACCTCAGAGACTCCTATGGCCTCATTCAAAATGGCGAGGCGTTTTTGCTCAACATGCATATCGGCCCCTACTCCCACGGCAATATGGCGAACCATGACGAGACCCGAACGCGCAAGCTGCTACTGCACCAGGACGAGATTCGCAAGCTACTCTCCAAGACGCAGATCAAGGGCCACACGCTCATCCCCACCCGCCTCTACTTCCGCAACGGGCGGGTCAAGTGCGAACTGGCCGTGGCCAAGGGCAAGCAGGACTGGGACAAGCGCGAGACCGAGAAGCGCCG
>CAYTJN010000329.1:0-1995 GCA_964438125.1 uncultured Occallatibacter sp. | reverse complement strand
CCTCCATCCACTGCCGCTGCCAGACCGCATAGTCGGCGTACTGGATCTCGAGCGCGGGCAGAGGATCGGCCTCGCCGCGCAAAAACGCTGCATACAGCGCGCTCAGTTCATTCGTGAAGAGTCCCATCGACCAGCCGTCGGAGACGATGTGGTGCATGGTAATTACCAGTGCGTGCTCGTCCTCGGCCAATTTGATCAGACGACCGCGAATCAAAGGGCCATGCTCGAGGTCGAACGAGGCAGTGGCTTCCTGCGCAACCAGCCGGTTGAGTTCCTCCTGGTCATCCTTGTGTTGGCGCAGATCGTGTTCGAGCAGCAGAAAATGGCTCTCTTCGATAGTGGCGATCCGCTGTACCGGCTGCTCGTCGATGAAAGCGAAACTCGTGCGCAAAGCCTCATGACGGGCCAGTATCCGGTCCACTGCCTGACGCAGAGTAATCGAGTCGAGATCTCCCTTCAGCCGCATGCCAAACGGAATGTGATAAGCCTCGCTGACTCCTCCCATCTGCGCCAGAAACCACAGCCGCTGCTGCGCAAAAGACAACGGCAGCTGCCCACTACGTTGGGTAGCCACGATGGGCGGCAGTTCGGCATGCGCCGCGCTTTCGAGAACACGGGCCAGAGCGGCCAGTTCCGGATGCGCGAACAGATCGCGGAGCGCCACTTCCACGCCCAGCGCATGACGTAGGCGCGTCACAGTCCGCACCGCCAGCAGCGAATGGCCGCCGAGTTCGAAAAAATTATCGTGCCGTCCGACTTGGTCGAGCTTGAGCACCTCGGCCCAGACGACGGCCAGCTTCTCTTCAATCTCGCCCTCAGGTGGCTCGTAGCCGCAGGTCGCATATGCATCGGCCTCCGGCGCGGGCAAGGCCTTGCGGTCCAGCTTGCCGTTCGGCGTCAGAGGCAACGATTCCAGCCGCACATGGGCCGCAGGCACCATGTACTCAGGAAGAAGGGCCGACAAGTGTGAGCGCAGCTCTTCCGCGCCGACGGCTGGTCCTTGTTGTTCGCCCGTCTGTTCTTCCGCATTTGCCTTCGCGGTGTAATAGGCTACCAGCCGTTTGTCCCCGGGGGTGTCCTCGCGGGCGATCACCACTGCCTCGCGCACCGCAGGGTGTTCCATCAGACGAGATTCGATCTCCCCCAACTCGATGCGGAAGCCTCTAATCTTTACCTGGAAGTCGTTGCGCCCAAGAAACTCGATGTTGCCGTCCGCAAGCCACCGGCCCAAATCCCCGGTACGGTACATCCGTGCCTCGGCCTCATTTACGAACGGATCAGCAAGGAACTTCTCCGCAGTTAGCTCCGGACGGTTCAGGTAGGCCCGCGCCACCCCCGCTCCGCCAATATACAACTCTCCCGACACCCCTACGGGTACAGGCTGGCGGTATGCGTCAAGGATATAAATCTGCGTGTTCGAGATCGGGCGACCAATCGGCGGTAAAATAGGCCAACACGCAGTATTTATTGGAAGACTAAATGATGTAACAACATGAGTTTCAGATGGACCATATTGATTGTGCAAGCGGCATCCCGCCAGGTGCTTGAATAGATTTGTAATGTCAGAATCTACACGCAACTGCTCGCCTGCCGTAATTACTTCGAGTATGGTACCGTCAGTATGCTGTTCGTCCTTAAGATGTCTAACTTCATTCGTTAGTTCCTCAGCAAGACCGTGCAATGCAACATATGGAAGAAAAAGACGTTGAATATGCTTGTCACGGGCAAATGAAATAAGTTCACTGAAAAGAAGTCTCTTCTTCTCATCGATGAGGACCAATACTCCTCCCGAACAAAAAGTGCTGAAAATTTCCTGGAATGCAACATCAAAACCCAAAGCAGCAAACTGCAGTGTAGAGTGGGATAAAGAAATGTGTGATTTTTCAATCTGCCAACAGAGTAGATTCACCAATGCAAGATGCGGCATCGTAACGCCCTTTGGCATGCCGGTGGAACCGGAGGTATAGATGACATAGGCCAGATGGCTTGAGTTGA
>CAYTJN010000328.1:0-2013 GCA_964438125.1 uncultured Occallatibacter sp. | reverse complement strand
TCCCGTGGTATAATGTGGTGACCGATTGATCGAGAGACTGATCGTCAGGCCCGCGTTCAACCGGGTGACACTAATCGTCATCCGCAAACATTGTGAGGATACGATATTGTTTGGTGGTCAGAGAGTCAGGCCCCCTCTCTGACCACTTTTTGAATCTGTGCTTTTTGCATCGGCAGGATCGAGCTTGCCCCAATTCAATTCGCCGCGCTTGCCGGTGTAATCCCAGGGAGCAGTCGTCGGAGCGGCGGTTTGTGCGACGGAAGGGTCGCCATGCCCATTAGAAAAACGGCAAGTGCCGGGAACTGGCGATTCGCCGCAGAAAGCAGAATCGCCCGGAAGACTTCCGGGCGATTCTATGCACCGAGGTGAGTGTCAGCCTTGATTGGCTTACTTGCTATAACAGACACTTTGGCAACTGTTCATCTGCGCTTCGCAGGCGCCGATGCAGGCGGGATTGCCTTCATAGCATGATTGCGCGCATTGAGACATCTGGGCTCCGCAGGCGCTCATGCACATTCCGCACGCTTGGTCGCAGCCTGCTGCCTTGACTGAGCTGGGCATGCAGAAGACGGTGATTGCGGCCATCACGACAAATGCGAACTTCAATGCGATCTTCATAATTCTCCTTGAAGGGTCAAATGACCCCGGTTGATGAAGCGGGGGGAGGTTGGAGTGCCTTACAGCACCAGGGACTGCACTTGCTGTCGGCCCTTGTCGTCAAGTTTCCCGACCCAGGCCTGCTGCACTTTGCCGCTGCTGTCGATCAACATCAGCGTTGGAGTGCCCGTTACGCCGATTGAATCCAGGCGGCTCGATACCACCTGAATCGAGGGCGCGATCGTTCGCCGTATGTATGGCTCCGCTTCGTCCAAAGACTCCGGCAACACCGCCACAATCTTCACCCGTCCCTGGCTCCGCGCCACCAGATCTTTGTAAAAGGGTTCACTGTCACGGCAGAAGTGGCAGTTTGTTGAGATCGCCAGTACCAGCGTCTTGCTCTGCTGACCAAATTGCACGCCGGAGAGCGTAATCGTCTGCCCCACTAGCGCTGTCGCAGGCTTGATGGATTCGGCATGGCGTTGAAATTCCTGGCGGCCAAGAAATGCCACTAAAACCACCGCTGCAATAATGACCGATACGTTGGCTGCTGTTTCCAAACGTTTCATGCTGTGAATCCTCCATGTTGTTCAATGACGGGTGCGAATTCAACCTGGGTTCCCACCGGGGAAACGGTGATCTGTGGAGGGAACCGTGTAGGCTCGACGCCCGGGTTCGAGCGGTGATTGAAACAAAACCGAACGCAGAATTGAAATCATCCGGGTTCTCGATGGTTGGAAAACAGTAACCATCAATCGCGCAAATAGTAATTACTGTAGTAATCATTGTCAAGCGAATATTTGTAGTCTATAGTAACGTTACGTCGGGCGTTCACGCGAGGCGATCGTCAATCTCCCGATCTTTGCCGTGACACCCCGGAAAGCACGAGCCGATCGTCGATTTCCGGGCCGCGAGCGCATCGCCGACCGGTCGGACATTCATCCCATATGAAAAGAGACCCTTCTCACGAAGGGCCCCTTTGTTATTGCGATGGTGCCGTGGTGGATTTACTTGGCAGCAGACTTCAGTCCGGCTTGCTCGGCAAGGGTTGCGGCTTTGTCGGTGGCTTCCCAAGTGAACTCGGGCTCGGTGCGGCCGAAGTGGCCGTAGGCTGCGGTCTTCTGATAGATGGGCCGGCGCAGGTTGAGGGTTTCGATAATCTTCTTCGGCGTGAGCGAGAAGTTCTTGCGCACTAACTCAGTTAGCTTGGATGGGCTGAGCTTGCCGGTGCCGAAAGTGTCGACGAGCACGCTGACCGGCTCGGCAACGCCAATCGCATAGGCCAACTGCACCTCGGCGCGATCGGCCAGGCCTGCGGCCACGATGTTCTTGGCGATATAACGGGCCATGTAGGCCGCGCTGCGATCGACCTTCGTCGGGTCTTTTCCCGAGAAGGCTCCGCCGCCGTGACGGCCC
>CAYTJN010000327.1:0-2037 GCA_964438125.1 uncultured Occallatibacter sp. | reverse complement strand
GAAGTCAATGCTACGAAACCACGGTCTTTGTTTTTGCGGGTAAGACTGACGAAAGAATTCGGATGCCGGCTTTCATCTCCTCTTCAGGCATCAAACCATACAAGGCCAGAGATACCTCGGTGACTGACGGCGCGTCAATCATGTGTCCGGGCAATGGCTTGACAAAACAACACGTGCAGATTATCAAGAGTTATGGTTCGGCGGAAGCAATAGGATGAAGCTGGTTCAGTTCATACATTGTTGAATTGATTTTGCGCATCTGGAAGCGGTGAGAAGGATTGAGTGCTGTGACGTATACATTGCACCGTGAGCAGTGGCTTTCACGCCCCATCTCTGAGGTTTTTACTTTCTTCGCGGACGCGCAAAACCTGGAGAAAATTACGCCCCCTTGGCTGGGCTTCAAAATCATCTCGATGAGCACTCATTCTATTTCCAAAGGAACCGTGATTCGCTATCGCCTTCGGCTGCACGGCATCCCGTTTCACTGGCGAACGAAAATCTGCGAGTGGAACCCTCCCCTCTGCTTCGTCGACGAGCAGACCACGGGGCCATATAAACAATGGCGTCACACGCACAGCTTTGAGACGCACGGTGATCGCACCAAGATGATCGACCAGGTGCAATACTCGCTGCCCTTCGGACTACTCGGCAGGATCGTACACGCGCTGAAGGTGCGCAGAGACGTAAGCCGGATCTTCGATTACCGCCGTTTGCAAATTGACGCTCTGTTCGCACAACCAGCCGAGAATGAGACGTGAGCCCCTTGTTGTTGGTTCACTACGAAGCCCGCATTTGCAAATCGCTCGCGATGAATCAACAACTAAGAATGGAGTTGTCTCCTCACACGCATGAATTATCTGCCAACCAAAATCGAGATGGGCGCCGACCTGGCGCAACTTGCAAACCAGCCTCGTGTGCTCGTGCGCAAGAACCTTGTCCCGCGCAAAGGTGCAAAGTGCGTCGTTTACTGGATGCAGCGTGCGATGCGAATTGTGGGTAATCCCGCGCTCGATGTGGCTGTCGATGCAGGGAATCTCTTGGGCCTGCCTGTGGTCGTGTACTTTCAGGTAATTCCAAATTATCCGGGTGCGAACCTGAGACACTACCACTTCCTGCAGCAAGGGTTGAGAGACGTTGAGCAAGACGCGGCCGAGCGCGGCGTGGGGTTCGTGCTGCGCCGTTCACCAGAGCATTCGCTGGAAGCATTTCTCGAAGAAGTCGATGCGGCTCTTTTGATCGGCGACGAGAACCCATGTCGCGAGCCTGAACGCTGGCGTCAGGTCTTGGCGAAGCGACTGAAACTCCCCTTCTGGACTGTGGATGCCGATGTAGTAGTACCATCGCGGACTTTCAACCGCAGCTTTGTGTTGATGCACCACTTCCGGCCCCATCTAAAAGCCGAGTTGCCCAGTTACCTGGTTGAATCCCTCGATAGGACTCCGTTACACGCATGGAAATCCTCCAAGGTGTTAGAAAGTTGGTCACTGGAGCACGATGTTACCGCTGGCTTCGGCAAGTTGGACCGCGGCATCGGCCCCGTGGACAGCTTCACCGGCGGCACGCATGCTGCCCTCGGACGCCTGCGAGAGTTTGTGAGTTTGAATCTGAAGGAATATGAAGTCACTCGCAACCACCCTGAGGTAAAGGGAACCAGCCGCTTATCGCCTTATCTGCACTTTGGAAACATAAGTCCGATTACGATCTCGCTAGCGGTCAACAAAGCCGTGGCGGACGGCCACGCCACCGCAAAGGCGGCCGAGAGATTCCTGGATCAACTGATCGGGTGGAGAGAACTTTCGGTCTTGTTTGTGCGCCATGAGATGAACTACGACAATTGGGAATGTGCCGCGCCTTGGGCGAGAAAGACGCTGATTGAGCATACCGGCGACACTCGCATGCATCGCTACAGTCTTGATCAACTTGAACGGGCCGAGACCGCTGACGAGTTGTGGAACGCGGCTCAGCGCGAGATGGTGACTACTGGCTGGATGCACAACTATATGCGCATGTACTGGGCGAAGAAGATTCTGGAATGGG
>CAYTJN010000326.1:0-2091 GCA_964438125.1 uncultured Occallatibacter sp. | reverse complement strand
TCACTTGTGCCTCACTTCATTTGCAGACGTTTGGGTCCCGTCCATATTGCCGTTTCTGGCACTTGCATTGCTGGATTGATCGGTTCGCAAATCGCAGTAAGCCGGCATCGGCGTCGATTCCAGCACCCGCGCGGCAACCTGAACCCCATGCGTGCGGTCGGTAAAGATCGTCTGCCCCAGGTACTCGATTGCAAGTTTTCGTCGCCGCGCCAGTTCGCTTCGTTCCAAAGGATCCACGCCCATGGCCAGCCGTGTGAGCGGCGCTGAGAGAAAGTAGTTGAGATTCGCGCCTAAGGCGGCATAGCGCATTTGACTAGGGTCGACCGAGACGAGTTCCCCCGAAGCGATGCCCTCGTCAAGCAACTTGTCCACCATGATCCAGAGCGGCCTGAAGAAGTTCTTGGCCATCGGCGCAAGCCGGTTCTCTTCGCCCCTGTGCAGCCGAACCATCTCCTGCTGCATCAGTGACCGCATCTCCGGGTGAGAATAAGACCGATCGAAATTCCCAAGAACAATCTGAAGAAATCGCTCCCCAACCGAAGCGTTCGACTCAAGCACCGCCGCGCTAGAGCTCCTCACCTCTTCGAAGACAGACTCCACGGCAGCTGAGTAAAGGTCTTCCTTGCTCTTGAAATAGTAGTAAAGCAGCGCCTTGTTAACCCCCGCCTCTTCTGCGATCTGTTCAGTCCGCGCACCGGCCAGGCCGTTTTGGCTGAATTGGCGAATAGCGGCCTCAAGAATGCGAGCCCGCGTCAGATCGGAGCGTTCGGTTTGTGGGCGCATAGAGTTCGGCAGATTCATTTCATTAACTAACCAGTTAGTTAACTATAAGCCGACAATCTGAAAACTACAATCCTTTCCCGTGAAGAATCTGTAAAATTCGCACAATTGCAAGGAGTCAAACAATGCAAAAGGGTGGACCTTGGCCGCAATTTCGGCCTTCGTTAAATCTATTTAGGCAAAAAAACTGATCTCGCGTGTCTCGCCGACTGTATTCCTTGCAGCCTTTGGCATCTCCTCCGCCTCGGAATCTGCTTCTTCGGGATCGCTGGCCTTGTCGTCGTCTTCGAAGCCGCTTGCCGCGCGATTCCCTCCAGGAGAGTAGGTCTCATCACCGGTTCTTGAGGAGCCCTCGATTTCGAAGACGTCCGTCAAGCCAAGTTGGGGTTCCTTAGACCTGAATGTCGGTCCAATACCAATTCCGGAAATCGGGCTGATCTGCATCTTCGCCTCCTCCCTCGTCGAGAGTTTCTCCTTGGTGGAGTCTATCGGCAGCCTCAGCCAAGAACTTTAATCCGATGATCATGTGTGTTCGAAATCTGGACAGTCTGGCGATCTCGGGCCAAGCAATAAGGGTTGCTAGAATGGGAGCATGTTGGATGAACCGCAGTTTCGAAGCCTCGCTGAAACCGCTCTCAATTCTCTCAAGCAGCATTTGATCCTGCGCGAGGAAGAGGCCAACGCCGGTTTTGAGGTCGAGGAACAGGGCGGCGTGCTGAATGTAGAGTTCGAGGAGCCAGCAGGCAAATTCGTAATTACGCCCAACACGCCGGTGTGCCAGATCTGGATATCGGCACTATCCACCAGCTTCAAGCTCGATTGGGATGAGGCGTCCTCAGCCTTTATCCTGCCGCGAACAGGCGAGCATCTCATGGCGCTCGTCGACAGGCTGATAGAGAAACATCTCGAAGGGTGAGCCGCGCCTCTGGCTTTGGCGCGGCACTAGCCTGTTGGATATGGGACTGCCAGCGCCTGGCCGGCAGTCCCGGTCAGTCTCTACTGGAGCGAGTAAACGGTCTTCAGCACCTTCTCCGCAACGCTCTTGGGCAACGGCGCATAAGAGAGAGCCGAAACCTCACTCTCACCTGAGTTGACAATCCAACTCAGCAGGTCCTTGATCACCTTACCCTTGGCCTCATCCGCCGCGTGAACGGGAATCAAAAGATAGGTGAAGCTGGAAATGGGGTAGGAGTCTTTCCCTGGTGCATCGGTGATCGAGATACGATAGTCGGCGGGCATCTGCTTGACGTTGGCGGCCGCCTCGGTGACGCCCTCGATAGAAGCCTTGACCCAGTTTCCAGAGGAGTTCTT
>CAYTJN010000325.1:0-2132 GCA_964438125.1 uncultured Occallatibacter sp. | reverse complement strand
AAACGCAACCTCGTCAGCATTCCGGTTAATGAAGCGGTTTATTGCGAGAGTTGCGCCTCAGTCTCGAACTCAAGCGGGGGATGTTGCACCCTGTGTGGCAACATCTCCGTTTGGGCGCTGGCTGAATTGGTACCCCAGCCGCCGATGGGACCACAGCCTGGTTCGGCATCGGTCCAGCGTTTTGCACCCACGATGCGAATTGAATTGGCCAAAGCGGCGTAGTGGAGGCGATAGAATACGCCGCGTATCACAATTCTGAAAGAGCTCAATCAGGAGGTCCGCCATGGACACATCATTGCTTTCCAGGCCCGACCTATTCGCCCACCGCGAGGCGCTGCGCCTTCCCGCATCGAAGGTCGTCGAGAAGCTGGTTGAAATTGCCGGGCGGAAACTGACCGCGTATATTGGCGGCGTCAAGGACGCGCGGGCTGTCGATCGCTGGGTAGCCGGCGGCGAGATCTACGGCGATGCGGAGCCGAGGTTGCGGTTCGCCTTTCAGGTGGTGCGCACCTTGAGCGAGCACGATTCGCCTGCTGTCGTGCAGGCTTGGCTCTGCGGAGTGAACCCCGAACTTGGCGATCGCGTTCCGTTGCGTTTGCTGCGCGAGAGTGAGATCGACGCCGTTGCGCCCGCAATCTTGAGCGCCGCACGCGAATTCCTTGCGGGCTAGGCCGGTGGACTGCTCTCACCCTTCCCGTCCGCACGGAAGACAAAATCGACAACCAAGTGACGAACAATTGACATATATGTCAAGCTATACTAATATGTATTGTTCAGGGCGAGGGCGACTATGGCACCAATCCCGGCTTTTGAACCCGACGGGCTCCTGCCAACGGGCGACTATGAACTCTCGTTCGACCAATTGTGCGAGTCGATCCTGGTCGCCGGTCCCGGTGACTCCATACACTATCCCAATTGGGATCATGCTTGGCGGCTGCATCTGGTTGACAACCTTGAAATCCTGACGCGACAGCTGTGGCAGGTTGGCATCCGAGAGGTTTACGCAGACGGCTCCTTTGCCGAGGACAAAGATCACCCCAATGACATCGACGGCCATTTCGTTTGCGATCTCATCCAGCTTAGTAGCGGCGAGCTGACGCGCCAGCTCAACCTGATTGATCCGTTCAAGGTGTGGACGTGGGAACCGGCGTCGAGGAGGCCATATCGAGGCTATCCGAAAAAGCAACTTCCCATGTGGCACCGGTATCGGATCGAGCTTTACCCTCACATCCCCGGCATGGGCATCGGTTGCGGAATCCTCGACCGGTATGGCAATGAGTTGGAGTTTCCATCTGCGTTTCGACAATCGCGCCGTGACGGCAAGTCCAGGGGAATTGTGAAGATCAAATATGGGGGGCAGCCATGATTCGCAGCGAAACGGAATACCAGGAAGCGTCGGAACGTCTTACTCAGGAGCGGCAACGGCTCGCCGAGCACAAGGCAAGGCTGAAGGCTGCCGGCCTGGCAGAGGAAGAGATCAAGCGAGTGATCGATCCGTTCGAGTCTTTCCACCTTCAGCTCAAGGAAGAGGTGGAGAGCTACGAGAAGCTGAAACGGGGAGAGTTTGATGAGCTTGATAATCTTCGCGGGCTGGGGCACCTGTTGATATCGATTCGCATTGCGCAAGGACTCTCGCAAAGAGACCTGGCCAAGAGACTCAACGTGCATGAATCGCAAGTATCCCGCGATGAGCGCAACGAATACTTTGGCATCACGCTGGAGCGGGCGATTCGTCTTCTTGATGCGCTCAACGTGAAAATGCATACCAAAGTCGAGATCATCAACGACCGGGAAGCTGCGGTGGCCTGATCCGTAGGCTTGCTATTCGATCTGTCTCATTTGATCGCACTATCAGCTTTACCGGGCGCAAAAAGACGGCGTACTCGCGTCTGCGCCTGCCGTCAAACAGGCCCGGCTGACGGGTGTGAATCCAGAACTGGGTGACAGGGTTCCGTTGCGCCTGATGCGGTGACGTCGGCCATCCTGCGCGCCACGAGAGCATACCTTAGCGACAAGTGAACAAGTGATTTTCCATAAATGTTATGGTTAAAATATTGACGTTTGTATCTTATAATAGAGATAAAGAGGCAACATATTGGCCGTATATCTCAAGACTGTGCAAGAGGTACAGA
>CAYTJN010000324.1:0-2146 GCA_964438125.1 uncultured Occallatibacter sp. | reverse complement strand
CGGTACATACGCCTTCATCGGCGGCGGAACCATCGTCACTCAGGACGTCCTGCCGTTTTCGCTGACCTCGTCGCGCCGGGAGAACAAGGCTTTCGGCATCAACAAAGTCGGCCTGGAACGGCGTGGCTTCTCCCCCGACAGGCTAAGGACACTGCAAAAGGCCTTCCGGCTGTTACTGGCGTCCAAGCTGAACACCACCCAGGCTCTGGCAAAGATCAAGGGGTTGGAAGGCGAGGACGCGACCCTGCTGGCAGCCTTCATCGAACGCAGCGAGCGCGGGGTGATCAAGTAGCCATGAAGCTCGGCCTCATCGCCGGCAATGGGCGGTTTCCATTTCTGCTGCTGGATGCAGCGCGGGCTCAGGGGCTCGCGGTCGTAGTCGCCGCAATCCGCGAGGAGACCGATCCGGAGATCAATCATCGGGCGGCGAGCGATAACCGGATCACCGTTTACTGGCTCTCACTGGGTGAGTTATCGCGACTGATCGAAGTCTTCCGAAAAGAAGGTGTGTCGTTGGCTGTAATGGCGGGCCAAGTGAAGCACAAGCAAATCTTTTCCAGCATTCGTCCCGACTGGCGGCTGGCGAAGCTGCTGCTGAATTTACGAACTCGGAATACCGATATGCTACTGGGTGCGGTAGCCAAGGTGCTGGGCGATGAAGGCATTGAGCTGATCAGCTCGACCGCCTTCCTTGAGCCGCTGCTGGCCGAAGAGGGCGTGTTGACACAGCGCGCTCCCGATGAGGAAGAACGCAAGAACATCGAGTACGGGCTCAGCGTGGCTCGCGCGGTCTCTGGATTCGATATCGGGCAGACCGTTGTCGTAGCCGCGCAAGCCTGCGTTGCCGTAGAGGCGATGGAAGGCACAGATGCGGCCATTGAACGGGCCGGGAAGCTGATCGGGAGCTTGGACGCAAACGAGGAAGGCGTCGGATTGACTGAAGACTATCCGGCACGGTCTGCTACGACGCTCGAGCGGCGTCTAACAGTAGTGAAAGTTGCCAAGCCTAATCAGGATATGCGGTTCGATGTGCCGGTAGTCGGCCTTGCGACGGTTGAGGCAATGGTTCGCGCCGGTGCCAGTTGTCTTTCTGTCGAGGCGGGGCGTACGCTGCTCTTTGATCGAGCGCAATTGATTGAACGTGCCGACCACAGAAGTATCGCCATTGTGGCTACTTCCCGCCGATCGTGATTGCCAAAAAGACCGTATGTGACAGGTTGTCACGAGTGGGTTGACAACAGCTATACTGTTTTCCAGCAGGAATTCCCCGTTGCGCTCCTGCGATTCCCCGTTCCGAATGCGTTCGAAAACAAACAGGAGGTCTCACGTGAGAAAGAGAATTCTCTTTATCTCTGCCGCGGTGATTTTGCTGGCGGCATCGTTATACACCGTCTACGCTGCCAAAGATGTTGAACAGACCCTGCCCACTGTAGGGCAGGCCGCGCCCACTTTCACACTGCCTTCGCAGGACGGCACCCCGGTTTCACTGGAGAGTTACCACGGTAAATGGGTCGTGCTCTATTTCTATCCCAAAGACATGACGCCGGGATGCACCATCGAGGCTCATAACTTCCAACGCGACCAGGCCAAATATGATGCTGCGAATGCGGTGATTCTAGGTGTAAGCGTGGATACACCCGACAGCCACAAGCAGTTTTGCACCAAGGAGGGGCTGACCTTCCACCTGCTCGCCGATCCAGATCACAAGGTGGTCGACGCCTACGGCTCGCTGGGCCATTTCGGTCCCATGACGATCGCCAACCGCAACACCTTCCTCATTGATCCCACGGGTAAGATTGTCAAGGTGTGGACCAAGGTCGATCCCTCGGTGCACTCGAATGAAGTGCTGGGCGCGCTTGCGGCCTCCTCGGACTCAAGCAAGCCATTAACTCATCAGCCGTAAATGAGTAAACATGGCCCTATCCAACAAGTCGCAATTGCCAAAAGCAAAATCGCGAAAGAAGCTCTCGGTCAAATATCCAATAACCACGGTTTGTCCGTTGTGAGTAAGGCAACGACACCAATCCAAAGCCTGTCTGTTCGGTCATGCACCTGATTTCAGACGCAAAAAAGCCCGGCGTGAGCCGGGCCTTTTTGCTTGCCTTTCAGTTCAGGTTACCGCTGCTACTTGGTTGCCTTTTTCGCA
>CAYTJN010000323.1:0-2233 GCA_964438125.1 uncultured Occallatibacter sp. | reverse complement strand
CCTACGACATTCACTTCGACTACGGCAACTCGGACATCAACATTCCCAACCGCTTTGTCGCCAGCGCCAACTATCAGTTGCCCTTCAAGGCCTCCAGAAAGTTGAAATACGCCGTGCAAGGTTGGCAACTGAACACCATCCTGAACTATTTCGACGGCCTGCCCTTTTCCGTCTCATCATCCGCTGTCACTTCCGATGGCGCTTCGGTCCGTGCGAACGTGACCGGAAGCGGCACGAACCCAACGAATCGGCGTACGTTGACAGATTGGTTCAACACCCAGGCCTTCTCCAATCCAAAGGCGGGCACGTGGGGCAACTCCGGCCGCAACATCCTCCAGGGACCAGGAACAAAGACGGTGGACTTCTCTTTCTTCAAAAACACCAGCATTGCGGAATCAAAGGTGTTGCAACTGCGCGCCGAGTTCTTCAACCTCTTCAATACGCCGCAATTCAATAATCCCAACTCAACGGTTGGCACTTATAACGCCGCGACAGGTTCATGGAGCAACGGCTTCGGCTCGATCTCTTCGGCTGGTTCGGAGCCTTCGTTCCAGCGCACCGAACGGCAGATCCAGTTAGCAGCCAAGATCACTTTCTGAGATGACGCAACAACAAAAAGGCAGACCGGCTTACACTGGTTTGCCTTTGCATATCTGCGCAAATTGAGCGGATTTTCCGCGACTACCTGTTTTCGATCACCACGCTCCAGCGATCGTTTTCCTTCTTCTTGATGCGTCCGTGCCAATGCTGCCAAGAAACTGTCGGAGATCAGTGCGCCCCGTCGTCAATTTGAAGTGTTCGAGTGCATATGGCCCTCCGCTGTCATACGCAGATAGGGCAATGCGATCCTTAGCGAAGACGCAGGGGCTTGCAGCCAAGCACCACGCTGATGACGCGACGAAAATTGCCCAGATGAGAAGTGATTCAAAGGCTTTCATTGCAAATTATTCTATCCCCTGGGGAACCTAATTTCGGGTTCTGGATGCATCACTCGGCAGTTACCCCTTGTGCACTACATAACGCGCTCGCCACGATCTTTCCAAGGATTACTCCCCTGAAGTCGTCCACTGTCCGCCGACCTAAACCATGTACCTTGTCGACGATGCTCCGCCCCGGGATTCTCGCGAAGGCTGAAGAACACCCCCTACGTTCAGGCACTCGTCGCGCAACGTGCCGTTGAAGATCACGATGCAGCCATTGTCCGCTTGCTGTCCCGACCGGATGAAGCCCAGATGCACATCGTTGGTGTGGGGCTACAGATCCCTCGCCTCATTGGCAAACTCCGTACGGTTGTACACGGTGACCGACTTGGGCGCCCCTCTGAGGCCAACGCACGATCTCTGGCTGCTTGCCCCCGTTATGCGGGAGGACAGTGCATTTGGTCTGTTAGGGGCGGCCTCGCGCGGTAGTTACTCACCGGTAGATTTGCGCCCGTAGCTTTGAAGTAGTCTCTCCAGAAATCGCGAACCTTCACCGGCTTGGCGTCACATCCCGCTGAAGCTAAGAAAGCACTACAGCGATTCCTTGACCACCAGGGAGATTTCCAAGAGGATTACATAGGCCTCGCCCTATTGGCTCACGGAAGACCGGACTCGTGACAACAGTCTCCGCGCGGGCATTGATCGTCGAATAAGCGATCTTGGCGTCTTTCGCGAAAAACGGAATCAGACCCCATCGCATGATCGTCAGCTCACGGTCGCCCGTCTCACTGCTCAGCCTCACTACGGGCTGCAAACTTTGCGGAGCGACGTTGTAGGAAGGAGCCAGATACGAGTCGTCAAAGACGTCAGTATTGCGGGTCTGCATCAACTCTGCGATGCGCTGCTTGTCAGCCCGTCTGCCGTATCGTCCGCACATAGGTCTTCGTGTGGCCCTTCAGCCGGAACGTCGTTGCTTCCCACTTTCCATCCCGATCCCGCTCCCGTTCGCGCGGTACCCCTCACGCAAGAGCAGCGGGTCTGTGTTCCTTTGTTTCATCTGGGATTGCTTCTGCGAGCGTTCCAAAAACGGTGTCTGATTCGTTCGTTTTCGACCACTGATAATCGGTAAAGTTTCTCTCTGTGCGGAAATGCCACTGGAATATGCTTTTGCCGCACTGATCGACGTGCTTCCCGAATTTGCATTCGATGCCGTCCAAATTATTCCAGGATCAGAGGGTTTGAATCGGAAAGCTGTCGCATTGTCAAGGGCGGAGTAAAACCAGTCCACTGTGGCGGAGTAAAAGCGGGCCATT
>CAYTJN010000322.1:0-2234 GCA_964438125.1 uncultured Occallatibacter sp. | reverse complement strand
TTCGATCGGTCTTTCGAAATCCAGCTTCCGCACCAAAGTTTCCGTCGGCTCGAATCCCTGGACCAAAGCCGATCCGGAGAAGATGGTCAACCTGGCCAAGATCTGCGAGCGCTATGGCGGCGGCGGCCATGCCCGCGTCGGAGCGATCAGCTTCCCACCCGACCAGGCAGACAAGGCGCGCGTCGCGGCCGCCGAGATCGTGGCCGAGTTGCGTGCGAAGAATCCGCTGGCTTGAGCATCTTTAACTTTGGGTCAGCGTGGGCTACTATGTAGCACACAGGTGTTTCATGCCGGCCAATGCCGTTGTCCGTGCCAGAATTGATGCTCGTGTAAAAGAAGAAGCCACCGCAATCTTTGCCGCCGCGGGTCTGACTCTCTCCGACGCTTTTCGCATGATGCTCATGCGGACGGTGGCCGAGCGCGCCCTTCCCTTTGAGCCGCTCATGCCCAACGCTGAAACTGTGGAAGCCATGAAAGCAACGCGTCGCGGCGAACTGGTCAAAGTGGGCAGCGTCGAGAATCTTATGTCCGATCTCCATGCGGACGATTAGCCGCACCAGCCGGTTTAAGAAAGATTACAAACGCGAGACGAAAGGTGCGCATCGGGCGACACTCGACGCTGACCTGATGGCTGCCGTCACCCTGCTGGCGAAAGATAGCCCGCTGCCGGAGTAATTTCGCGACCATCAGCTCGCCGGCGAGTGGGCAGACCATCGTGACTGCCACATCAAGCCAGATCTGGTGCTGGTCTACAGGGTGCCCGACGCTGAGACGCTGGAGTTAGTCAGGCTCGGCTCGCATAGCGTGTTGAGCTTGTAGGCTCCGTTGAGTCAGCAGATTCCAAACCTGGGCCCGCCCGAAACTATCTGCACATTCGTAACTAGTAGCGCATGACGACGCCTCGTTTTAAGGGCACCTAACCGTCTTATTTCGTGCTTCCTGTGCGCCTTCGAGTTGC
Source organism: uncultured Occallatibacter sp. (assembly GCA_964438125.1). GTDB lineage: Bacteria > Acidobacteriota > Terriglobia > Terriglobales > Acidobacteriaceae > Telmatobacter. Next base: position 1,276 of record CAYTJN010000322.1, on the reverse strand, counting down.
ATTCCTTGGTTCGCGTTTCTTGCGGTTTGTCAGATAGTTTTCAGGGTAGGATTTGGGAGTTTTCGTTTGGCATCCAACTTTTCACTTGACAATTATGGTTCGCGTACCCGAAGGTAACATACAACGTGGTGCTACGGAGCACCGCGGGGCCCTTGCTCTGGCGCTCCGCACACCACTTATGGCAACGACCCTGGTTAGCGTAGTACCGCGCGAAGTTGTGCGCTGCATGTTTGCCGACTGCAAGTTGATGCAGTTCAGGCCGAGCAGCTCCCTATGCAGAAGATGCCATAGACCCCTGGACGCTGAGGAGTCTGCACGGCCCGGCCCCACGCCGGCGGAACCCCCCTCCGTTGATCCTTCGACCGAAGCCGGGTTGAAGGTGGCCGGGCAGGTGAAGGAGATCCGTCGCGCGCGCCATCTCAGCCAGCGCCAACTGGCCGGACGCATGCAGGTGCCCCGCACCTACATCTCCAAGATCGAGAACGGCAAAGCCATCCCGACTCTGCACTCGCTGGAGCGGCTGGCGGCGGCTCTCGGCGTGGATGTGCGCCAGCTTGTGCGCGACACCCGCAGTCTGCGCGATGAGGAAGTGGCGTCGATGCTGGCCGATCCATTCCTCCTCGAGATTGCCACGCTGCTGCCGTCGCTCGAACCGCTGCACCGATCGCTGTTCTTTGGCGCCGTGCGGGATATGGCCACAGGGCACCGGCGCATCGCATAGCGAGCTGGGACCGTTTCCAACCGGGTCGTGCGGTGAACCGGTTGCCGCGTCCGCAGGTGGCGCGACTCCGCGTCTTCAACCTTTGACATGGGACAATTGCGGCGTGTGGGCGCTTGTGCTAGGGTCGAGGATGCAGCGCCTCGCTTCGCGGCGCCACCAGGAACCCGTGCCGCAGTTGAGGCAAACCCCTAGAGGCGAATCCTTTGATTCCTGTCGAAATGTTGCGTATCGATGAGTTGACCGCCGAAGAGCGTGCGGTCTACGCAACTCTGAAGCCGGAGCGTTTGCCGGCGCATGTGGCCATCATCATGGATGGAAATGGCCGCTGGGCGAGCCATCGACTGCTCAAGCGCTTCCTGGGCCACCAGCAGGGAGCCAATAGCGTACAGTTGGTCACTGAAACCGCTTCGCGCATCGGTTTGCCATGGCTGACTCTCTATGCATTTTCACTGGAGAACAATCTGCGCCGGCCGCGCGCCGAAGTCAACTTCCTCATGCGGCTGCTCAGGACCTACCTTGAGAGCAACCTGCAGCGAATGATGGACAATAACGTGC
>CAYTJN010000321.1:0-2243 GCA_964438125.1 uncultured Occallatibacter sp. | reverse complement strand
CGCGGCTGTCTTTGAAGGTGGTTTCGTAACCTTTGAGAGCTACGCCGATGAGGCCTACTATGCCGCCCGCAGCGATAAGTCCCGAGGCGAAGAGGGAGCCGGGAGAGATTTCACTATCAGTCGATTCGCCGCCCGTTTTCTCGACGGCAGCATCGACGAACCATCGGACCATGCCACCTACAAAAATAGCCAGAGTCGTTCCAATCGATAGATAGGCTCCGACGGCGAAGCTGAGCGAGCGGACGCCCAATAACTCGACGGCGATGACTAGAAAAACTCCTAACAGCACCAGCCCCCAGGGTAACTTTCGACTTAGAATGCCGTTGATGACGGTGGCCATCAATCGTGCCTGGGGTGCTGCGGCCTTCTCGCTGCCGATTCCTTGTATCCACTGGACCTCTATTTGATGGGTCGCAGGCGAGTAAAGGTATTTGCCGTCGGCTAACTCAGGAGACCCTAGTGCATTCAGGATGACGTATTCGCCCTTGTGGTGGGTGGCGGAAGTCTTATCTGGGTTGAGAACGTGAAATGTTTCGGGCAGTCGCTGAGCGTCGTTCTGCACGGCGACGCCAGGATGAGATGCGTTGATGTCCCAGGGTTGCGAGGCGGTGTGAAACTCCTGCAATCCGGTATTCATCAGGTTGAGCGTGAGGCCAATAGCGACCGTAGAGACGACGACGCCAATCATCAGGGCTAACTGCTGGAGGCGGGGAGTGGAGCCGACGAGATAACCGGTCTTCAGATCTTGCGACGTGTCGCCGGCATTGGCAGCGGCGATGGCGACAATGCCGCCGATGGTAATGGCCAGAGCGCCGTATGCCGGAGCCGTCCAGCCCTGAAAGAGAAAGACTGCGCAGGTGGCCATGAGAGTGGCAATGGCCATGCCGGACATGGGATTGGCCGAACTACCGATAAGTCCGACGATGCGCGAGCTGACGGTGACAAAGAGAAATCCGAAGACGACGACGAGCAACGCGGCGGCTATGTTGGGCAGGATGCCGACCTGCGCACCCGGCACCGGCTTGAAGGTTAGGAAGACGAAGGTCAGGATAACGATGGCGAGCGAGCCGAAGACGACCGTACGCATCGATAAGTCATCTTCAGTGCGCAGGGGCTTGGCGCTGGCTTCCGTGGTGGTGCGGAGGTTCTTGAATCCTGCAGCGAGGGCGCTGACGATGGTGGGCAAGGTGCGCAGCAGGGTGATGAGTCCGGAGGCGGCAACGGCCCCTGCACCCATCGGTCGAATGTAAGTGGACCATAACTGGCTGGGGCCCATGGATGAGATGGGGATGGTGCCTGGATAGATCGGACCGGGCAGCGCTTTGCCGAAGAAGTAAATCAGCGGCATGAGAACGAGCCAGGAGAAGACGCCTCCAGCGAAGATAACTCCGGCGATGCGAGGGCCGATGATGTAACCGACGCCGAGATATTCAGGAGTGGCGTCGGCCTTGATTGAGGAGCCTTTGAGGACATGCTGCGGGCCGAAGTCGGGTTGAAACTCGGGGGTGCCAGGCCAGGCCTTGAAGAGGTTTTCATTCTGAAAAAAGGTGTAGATGCCGCCGATACCGAGGCCGAAGAAGACACGGCTGGCGAAGGAACCACCCTTTTCACCGGCGATAAGGACGTCGGCGCAGGCTGTGCCTTCAGGGTATTTCAGGTTGCCGTGTTCCTGGACGATGAGCTGGCGGCGCAGAGGAATCATGAAAAGAACGCCGAGCCAGCCGCCGATCAGGGCCAGCATGAAGATGCGCGAGTACTCAAGATCAAAGCCGAGAAAGACAAGCGCCGGGAGGGTGAAGATGACTCCCGAGGCAATGGATTGGCCCGCGTTGCCGGTGGTCTGGACGATGTTGTTTTCAAGGATGGACCCGCGGCCGAAGGCGCGCAGAATGCTAATCGAAAGCACCGCGATGGGGATTGACGCGGCTACTGTGAGTCCCGCGCGCAGACCGACGTAGACCGTGACAGCACCGAAGATGACGCCGAAAATGGAACCGAGGGCTATGGCGCGGAAGGTGAACTCGGGAGGCTTCTCGTAGGGCGAGACGAAAGGCTGAAAGACGGGGGGGACAGAGTCTGGCACGATAGGCCTCCAAGGTTCACAAGCAGTTCTGGAGCAGATTCCCTGAAGGGGCAGTGTAGCAGCGAAGGGGGCTGAGGGAACAGGTGCCAGTTCGTCGTTATGGGTATTAGTCAGAATGGAGTGACCGGTCCAATGCGCTGACCGTGGGTTAGGCTGTGAT
>CAYTJN010000320.1:0-2252 GCA_964438125.1 uncultured Occallatibacter sp. | reverse complement strand
GTCTTGGCCATGACCATCTCGTCATACCCACCCGTATAGGTAATGATGGTTTCGTAGTCGATGTCGGCCGTGTGGGTGGTGACCGAGTTGAGGAAGTGACGGTCGTGAGAGATGGCGATGAGGGTGCCGTCGTAGTTCTGGAGGAAGTCCTGGAGCCAGTGGATGGATTCAAGATCGAGATAGTTGGTGGGCTCGTCGAGGAGCAGGGCCTGGGGATGGCCAAAGAGCGCCTGGGCGAGGAGGACGCGGATTTTTTGTCCGCCTTGAATCTCGCTCATGCGGCGCTCGTGGATGGATTCGGGGATATCGAGGCCATCAAGCAGGACTGCGGCATCGGACTCGGCCGTGTAGCCGTCTTCATCGCCGATGACGCCTTCGAGTTCGCCTAAACGCATGCCGTCGGCATCGGATAACTCGGGCTTCTCGTAGATGCGATCGCGCTCAGAGAGAGCCGCCCAGAGGGGTTTATTGCCCATGATGACGGTGTCGATGACGCGGAAGGCGTCGAAGGCGAATTGGTCTTGACGGAGAACGCCGAGTTTGCGGGGGCGGACGACGGTGCCCTTCTGCGCGTCAATCTCGCCGGTGAGGATCTTCATGAATGTGGACTTGCCGGAGCCGTTGGGGCCTGTGAGTCCGTAGCGGCGGCCGGGGATGAAGGCTACGCTGACATCTTCAAAGAGGACCTTGGAGCCGAAGCGCATGGAGACATTGCTTACACTGATCATTCTTATTAGTTTCCTAAATACAGGCCGCAGCAAGGTAACGGCCGGGCGAGCCAATATATGCCGGGGTTGAAACAAGGTTTTGGGGCGCGCACGGGCGACCCGGAGACGTGCTGCAGTTCTATTTTCTCATAGGCGCGAAGTTAGGGTTGAAAGGACGGATTTGCGACACTTTGGTCCAGATCGCGTCTATAGTGGTGGGCCAGTTCACATTTCGGGCTGCCTGGGACGATCCGGCAAGAAGGCCGGGGAGACTGAGTTTTCGCCACTGGATATACTATTAGGTGGAGCAATGCCACCCAGCCCGAAAGGCTGATCACCATGAAGAGGACAAACGAAGCTATGAAATCGCTCTTTGAACGGATGCGCTCTCGCCGTCTCGCATCCGTGTTCGTCTTGCTTACCACCCTCTCGGCCGCGATTGTGGCCGGTTCCTTTGCCGCACACGGCGTTCGCGGGGAGGAAAAACAGAATTCGAGCACCGACGCCACTCCTCTCAAGGTAGTGAATTCGAGCGTTCCGGACAACAAGTTTGTGATTATTGCCAAAGAAGTTGGGCCGGCGGTGGTGAACATCAACACGCGGACGCTACCGAAGCAATCTAGTAATAAGGGGCAGCGCAACTTCCACATGCACGTTGTTCCCAACCCCCAGCAGCCGGGCGGTGGCGACGACGATCAGGACCAGGATCAGCAGCAACCGCAACGGCCCGGTCAAGGGCAGGGTCAGGGCGATTTCCAGGACTTCTTCAACCGCTTCTTTGGCGGGCAGATGCCGGGAATGCCGGATATGGGCGGCGGGGAGGAAGGGCAGGTTCGCGAGTCGCTTGGATCTGGCTTTATCGTCGACCCCAAGGGCTACATTATTACCAACAATCACGTCATCGAGAAGGCAGATCAGATTTACGTCAAGCTTTCGACCGATCCCGACGGCCAGGATATGGGCCGGCCGGCGCACGTGATCGGCTTTGACAAGGCGACAGATCTGGCGGTAATCAAGATCGATACCAGCACGGCGCTTCCGACAGTAAAGCTGGGCAACTCCGATTCGACGCAGGTGGGGGACTGGGTGGAAGCAATTGGCAGCCCGTTTGCGCTGGCGCAGACCGTCACCGCCGGGATCATCTCGGCCAAGAACCGGACCATCGAGCCGGGCGCGGGTGGGCAGTTTCAGCACTTTATCCAGACAGACGCAGCGATCAATCCGGGCAACTCCGGCGGACCGTTGCTCAACTCGCATGGAGAGGTGATCGGCATCAACACGATGATCGCTTCGAACGGCGCGGATCAGAGTTCCGGCATTGGCTTTGCCATTCCCATCAACACGGCCAAGGCGGTGCTGGCCGACCTGACCCGCTATGGGCGCGTGAAGCGGCCGTCGCTGGGCATTGTGTCATATGCTATTGGCCCCGACCTGGCCGAACAGATGGGACTCGCTGTGGATTCGGGCATCCTGGTGCAACAGGTCGTGCCTGGCGGCGCTGCGGAGCGTGCGGGCATACGCGGCGGCAACCAGCAGGCATACGTC
>CAYTJN010000319.1:0-2263 GCA_964438125.1 uncultured Occallatibacter sp. | reverse complement strand
ACCATGGCCAGCCTGGACGAGCTTTTTGAAGGCGGCAGCGAAGACGACCGCCCGATGAGCTTTGAGGCTGCCGCGGATGATCCAACGCCCTTTGATCGCTTCACAAATCTCGAAGACCGGGAGCGGATTGCCGGGGCGCTGATGGAACTGGACACACTTTATCGCGAAGTACTTGTCCTCCGCTTCCATGAAGAACTCTCCCTGGACGAGATCGCAAAGATTACACGTGCGCCGCTTTCAACCGTAAAATCACGACTGTATCGGGGTCTGGCCGCCATCAAGCCCAAACTTGATCGCGACCGCTTGCGCCGCCAATCACTTGCAGTTCGGTCGCAGTTGGCGGGAGTAAGTTGAGGCAAGATATGAAACCCGGCGATGGTACTGAAGTTGACCGTGATCTGGTTTCGGCTCTCTGCGGAAAGCAGGCTGATCGGGAGTGTACCGTGGCTTGGCGCACGCGCCGCGTGGTGAGCGCTTCTCAGGGCGTAATGCAGCAGCAGAAGGCCGGACGGCAACGGTGCCGCGCCGTAGCGCTGGCGGCCACGCTGGTGATCCTGCTCGTTTTGGGCCCCTTGGTCTGGTGGATAGGCGATACTCTCATTGAAGAGGAGCGCATCACCGGCGTGCGAGGCCAGTTAAGCGTATTGATCCTCTTTCTGAGCGCGGCTTTGCTGGCCTCGGTGATGTTGGCTGGCTGGCTGCGGCGCCGATCGTAGCCTTAATAATTCTTAACAAATTTCATTCCAACCGCAACTTCTCGATTTTCCGCTCCGTCCATTGGAATAAGAGGTCAAGTTGGAGTTGATCTCGTCTTGTTGAATGGCGCTCGAAAGTCTCTCACTATGCGCAAGCCAGAATCGATCACTGCCAATGAAGACGCGCGCCTGATTCCGGTGTGGTCGATCTTGGCCTCGGCCGTGGCTTTCGCGCTGGTGGAGTATTACTTCTGGGTAGTGCTGCCGGGACAGCGAACCCATCCGCCGCCGCCTCTGGGCTTTCGCATTTACTTCAATGTGTCGTGGGGTCTGCTGGCCTCACTCTATTTCCTGATGGTGGGCTACATCAGCAAGGACGCACCTCGACGGGCGATGAGTTCGCGTCTCTGGATCGTGATCTGTTTCGTGATGCCGGGCGGCATCGGTGCGGTGCTTTACTTCCTGCTGCGTCAGCCGGAGGTTTCACGCTGCCCGGCCTGCTCGACGCACGTTCAGAGCGACTTCCACTTCTGCCCGCAGTGTGATTACCAGCTTACTGCCAACTGCGGCCACTGCTTCCGCACCGTGCGCGCGACGGACCAGTTTTGCACGCGATGCGGCCACGAGCTCGCCACGGACCATATGCCGGCGAGGCTGCGGGCGATGGGCGAATAGAGCTTCTGTCCGCGAATTGCTGCACGTGCCGCTTCCGACTGCTAGAGGCGAAGGTTGCACGTCGATACGCTGGCTTCCTACAATCAACCTGCGTTGCATACCGTTCGCATGACCCTCTCCGCGCTCATCATCGACGACGAACAACTGGCTCGCGAAGAGCTTTCCTACTTGCTTGCGCAAGTGGGCGGGGTTGAAGTGCTCGCTGAGGGAGCCAACGGCATTGAGGCTGTGGACCTGATCGAGGAGCACCAGCCTGACATGGTCTTTCTCGATGTCCAGATGCCGGGGCTGGATGGATTCGCGGTGATCCAGCGGCTATTGGCGCGTCGGGCTAAGGCGCCCTCAGGCACCAAATTAGAAACCACAGGGCTGCCGCAGATCGTCTTTTCCACGGCCTATGACCAGTATGCTGTACGGGCCTTCGATGTGAATGCAGTCGATTATCTGCTGAAGCCCTTCGATCGAGCGCGCGTGGAACAGGCCGTCGAGCGGGTCAGGGGGCGGTTGTCCGGCAGCTCAGCGGAAGGGCATGAGGGTGCGCTGCCGGAGTCCCAAATCGACGCCCTTTTACGCCTGCTGAACCGCTCGCAAGGAGCTGCGCGAAGCTCGCAGCCAGCCAAGCTCATCGTCCAAGCTCAGAGCCGTTTGCTGCTAATCGACCAGGCTGACATTTGTTTTGCGGCCATCGATGAAGGTGTGATTCGCGTCGTAACACTGAGCTTCGAGGGAAGCTCCAAATGCCGCACACTTGAGGAACTGCTCGACCTGCTCGACCCGGCGGTCTTCTGGCGCGCCCATCGCGGCTTCGTGGTGAACATCAACCACATTCGCGAGGTGGTGCCGTGGTTCAAATCCAGCTACCAGTTGCGCATGAACGACAAAAAGCAGACCGA
>CAYTJN010000318.1:0-2270 GCA_964438125.1 uncultured Occallatibacter sp. | reverse complement strand
TACCGTGGTCAGTTGCCAGGACGAGAAGTCGCAGATCAAGAACCGCGAAAAGGGAATGCGCGTGCTGCGTTCGCGACTCTACGAGATGGAGATGGACAAGCAGAATGCCGAGCTGGCGCAGGCGCGCAAACAGCAGGTCGGCTCCGGCGATCGCAGCGAAAAGATTCGCACCTACAACTTTCCGCAGAACAGGCTCACCGATCACCGCATCGGCCTGACACTTCATCAACTCGACCTGGTCATGGAAGGCCGGCTGCAACCCATCGTCGATGCCCTCGTCACCCACTATCAGGCGGAGCAGTTGAAGGCCGACACGCACCAGGCCGCCTGAGTTTGGCCCCGATCGGCAGCTTCGTTTTGCAGGGCACGGCGCATCTCAACTCAGGCCCGCACCCCGAACGCGCGCGAGCCGACGCGGAGGTCTTGTTGCTGCATCTGTTAGCCAAAGACAAAGCCTGGCTGATGACGCATCTCGACGAAGAGCTCGCCGAGGAGATGGCAGCAAACTATCTTGAGTTGCTTGAATGCCGTTGTAAAGGCGAGCCGATCCAATACATCATCGGCGAGACGGAGTTCTACGGGCTGCCCTTTCGCGTAACTCGCGAGGTGCTGATTCCAAGGCATGAGACAGAACATCTCATCGAGAAGGTCATTGCCATGGGTGCGCGTTTCAGTGCGCCGCGCATCGTTGACGTGGGAACGGGGTCGGGATGCATAGCTATCTCGCTCGCACACTTGCTGCCTCAAGCGCAGATCAGCGCGACCGACCTCTCAGCCGCAGCACTTGCCATCGCCGGTGAAAACGCAAAACGCAACGGAGCCGACATTCGTTTTCTAGCCGGCGATTTGCTTGCGCCAGTAGCAGGAGAACAATTCGACTTGATCGTTTCAAATCCGCCTTACGTGCCATGCGCCGATCGCGCCACGCTCTCTGTCGAGGTGCGCGACTACGAGCCCACGATCGCTCTCTTCGCCGGAGACGACGGCCTTGAAGTTTACCGCCGCCTTATTCCATCAGCCTTCGAGGCGCTCGTTCCCGGCGGCTCTCTCTTGCTCGAAATCGGCTTCGGACAATCGCCCGCTGTCACAGAATTGCTTGCCCGCGCGGGCTTTGAGCAGATCGTATTCAGCTCTGATCTACAGGGGATTCCACGCGTCGTCTGCGCACGGCGTCCCTGATCCCAGATCTCTTCACCTTCGTGTTATAGAATTCACTCCGAAAGGATTTCATTCATGCCCGCATCAAAAGGTTACGGCACACAGAGTGCACAATCTCCACTTGGTCCCTTGAATTTTACGCGCCGCGAGCCCGGCCCCACCGAGATCGTCGTCGACATCCTCTTCTGCGGCGTCTGCCACTCTGACCTGCATATGGTTCGCAACGAATGGGGCCAGTCGAGTTATCCTCTCGTTCCCGGCCATGAGATTGTTGGCCGCGTGACGGCTGCCGGTAGCGCTGTCACCAAGTTCAAAGTCGGTGGCATCGCGGCCATTGGCGTTATCATTGACTCGTGCCGCAAGTGCGCGCCCTGCAAGCGTTCGGAAGAGAACTATTGCGACGAGGGACCGACGCTCACTTATGCCGCCAAGGACCGCGTCGACGGCTCGACGACCATGGGCGGCTACTCTTCAAACTATGTCGTCGACGAGCGCTTCGCCCATCATGTTCCGGCGAATCTCGACATGGCGGGCGTCGCGCCGCTGCTCTGCGCAGGCATTACAACCTATTCGCCGCTGCGCCACTGGAACGTCGGGCCCGGCAAAAAAGTAGGCATCGTTGGGTTGGGCGGCCTGGGCCACATGGCGCTCAAATTTGCCCACTCGCTCGGCGCGCACACTGTGCAGTTCACGACGAATTTGAGAAAGAAGGAGGATGCGATGCGTCTCGGCGCCGATGAGGTCGTGCTCTCGAGCGATGTGAAAGCCATGAAGGCTCACACGCATTCCTTCGACTTTATTGTCGATGCCGTCTCCGCTCCGCACCCGGTCGATGACTACACAGCCCTGCTCAAACAGGACGCGACCATTTGTCTTGTGGGCCTGCCTGACAAGCCCCCGGCCGTGAGCGTCTTCAACCTCATCGGCCGACGCGTTTCGGTTGCCGGGTCCATGATCGGCGGCATGAATGAGACTCAGCAGATGCTCGATTACTGCGGCGAGCACAACATCACATCAGACGTTGAAGTGATCCCTATCCAGAGGGTCAACGAAGCCTACGAGCGCATGCTCAAGCAGGACGTGAAGTACCGCTTCGTAATCGACATGAGTTC
>CAYTJN010000317.1:0-2305 GCA_964438125.1 uncultured Occallatibacter sp. | reverse complement strand
CAGCCGAGCGAGCATCCGAACTGGAGCCGACCTCTCCCGCCGCTTCCCACACCCTCCGCCTCGATCCAGCCCCCAGCCGCGTTTTCACATGGTTGTTCTGGCAGGAGTCTGCCGAAGCCGTTCTCGACGACCGGGGCCGCACGATCCAACCCGCCGGACCCTCCCTCCGCGCTCGATACCGTACCACCGGAGTTGAATGGGAAGCGTGGCCCGTAACCGAGGAAGAGGCGAGAAAAATCATGTGGCCGGACGCCATCTACAACTTCTCCTCCGGCCGAGCCTGGTCGCAGATCGTGATGCCTTACAAGAGTAAAAGGATGGTCCGGGCGGGGGAGCGACAGGCGACGGTGCGGCAGCGCGAGGCAGAGGAGCGGCGAGTAGGTCGGAGGTGGCTGGCCTAGTGACCATGCATACCAACTCGCCTGATCCGCTCGACTCGACCGACCAGACTCTTACCGCGACTGAAAGGCAGCTTATCCTCCGCCGCCTCAAGCACGGCCCAGCCCTGCCCAAGGCCGAACTGGCCGAGTATGCGAACCGGCTGCGCAGGGAAGTCCTCGCGGCGAGAGAATTGGGGGAGAAGGAGAATCATACATAATGGGAGGACGCAGACGTGAACTGACGGGGCAACGTTTTGGATTGCTTGTTGCTCTTTATCGTGTCGATGTTACGGGTCCATCCAAGTGGACGTGTCTGTGCGATTGTGGTGTTCTTAAAGATGTGGGAGCCGACGAGTTGGTAACTGGTCTTACTAAATCCTGCGGCTGCTTGGTTACTAGAATTAGACGCCATGGTACTGGAGACATAATCACAGACGACGGTGATCCCTATTGTGAAATACCTTTAACGCACGGCCAAGTTGCCAAGGTCAGTCCCTCTGACTATCCCGAGTTGAGCGAGTATAACTGGCAGGCGTGGTGGAACAAGGCTACGATGTCCTTTTATGCCAAGCGTACCGAGTATCGTGATGGTGTAAATCACACTGTTTACATGCATAGGCAGATTGCATGCTTAGTCGGGAAATCGCGTAATTGCCAGGGAGATCACAAGAATCACAATACCCTCGACAATCGGCGCGGTAACTTGAGGGATGCCGCTCCCGATCAGAACATTTGGAACTCTCGGGATAAATCTTGCGGCAATGCTACTGGCTATCGTGGAGTGGTTCGGCTTCCTAATGGAAAATTCAAGTCTCATGTACGTGTGGGCAGCGGCCGTCGCGTTTCAACTCCACAAAAGGACACCGCCAAAGCCGCGCACGAAGATTATCTTCAACTTGTCAAGAAGTATCACGGAGAATTTGCCTATGCCTCGTCCTAGACTGCCTCGTACGCAATGGAACGACGAAAATATTCGAGTAGAAGTCAAAGCGGCCAGTGTCGTAGATGAGCCTGAGAACATGCGTGTGTTTGATGCCTGTCTTGCCGAGATGGGAAGCGTTCGACTCAGATTAATGCTGGGCTGCTATGGACCGGGCAGCGAGGACAAACCGAAGCCGGTCTATAGATGGTTATTGGGGGAATCAGCAACGATCCTCTGCCGCGACTTGGATTCGGCGGAGTGGTTCAGAGAGAGCCTGCTGGCCTGGCTAAAGTCGCTGGATGGCGTGAAACTGGCGCGAGTCGATGAGGACGAGGCCGCGCAATGAACTGGCAGGACTGGCAGACCTCGTGGCAGCAAACCCCCGTCTGGATCAACAACCACGACCGGCTCGACCTGGGCTTCCGCGACCTGCTCGCCTGGCTCCGTCGCGCCGGGATGACGTCGATCGGTGTGATCGACAACGCGTCGACCTATCCGCCGTTGCTCGACTTCTACGACTCGCCTGCGATGACCGGCATCACCCTGATCCGCGCCCAGAACCTCGGCCCGGACGCGTTCTGGCGGATGGACCTGCACCTTCAGCAAACCCGCCCGTTCGTGGTGACCGACCCGGATTGCGTGCCTGACCCCGACTGCTCGCTCGACCTCGTCCGCAAGATGCTGGAAGTGGCCGAGCGCTACCACCCGGCTAAGGTCGGCCCGGCGATCCGGATCGACGACCTGCCAGCCTGCTACGCCGAGCGCGACCACATGAGGATGTGCGAGAGCGATTACTGGTTGCGTAAGTACGAGGCTGGAGATTGTTGGAACGCAGCTATAGATACCACGCCCGCTGTCTATCAACCTGGCTGGCAAAAGTGGCCCCTCGCCGACCAGGGCGGAGTGCAACACGTCCGGCTGGACTTCCCCTATGTCGTGCGACACATTCCGTGGTACAGCCAATCAGATAACCTCTCTGCCGAGGAGCGCTATTACCGCGCAC
>CAYTJN010000316.1:0-2331 GCA_964438125.1 uncultured Occallatibacter sp. | reverse complement strand
TTTCAGGTACGGCGCTCGATTCACTCTTTGTACGCCGCATCGCCGATGGCGACCCCGGCGGAAACATGCGCCGCGGCCTGGATGCATTCCCCTTTCCCGAGATGGCCAAGCGTGTATGGGAAGAGTACTTCATCCCTGGCGGCAAGCCGACGGGTGCGCCCTACCCCGTCCCGCCCATGCACCAGCGCCGCGACGTGCGCAAGGTGGTCGAGCTCTGCATCGTGAGCAACTTTGTCGAGGTTTTTCTGGCCAGGGAAGGTCACAAAAACCCCGTCGGCATCAACTTTCTAGAGAAGGTCCAGATGCCGCACCTCTCTTCGATCTACGGCGCGATGCTGGCTGGCGTTGGTTATGTGTTGATGGGCGCGGGCATCCCGTTGCACATCCCCGGTGTTTTGGATGCCTTCGCCGCTCATCGCCCCGCCGAGTACAAGCTGAGCGTCACCGGCGCCGCGCAGGACCAGGATACGGCCATGCTCTTCGATCCGGCCGAGTATGCCGAAGGGCCGCTACCCTTGCTCCACCGTCCGCGCTTCCTGGCCATTGTCTCCTCCAACACGCTGGCGACCACGATGCTTCGCCGGGCCACTGGCCGCGTCGACGGGCTGGTTATTGAATCTCCAACTGCCGGTGGCCACAATGCGCCGCCGCGCGGCAAGTTGATGCTCAACGCTGCCGGTGAGCCGGTCTATGGCGAGCGCGACCAGGTCAACATTGCAGATTTGCGCACCCTTGGCGTTCCCTTCTGGCTGGCTGGCGGCTATGGCAACGCCGAGAGCCTGCGCGATGCGGTCGAGCAGGGTGCTGCAGGGGTGCAAGTCGGCACGGCCTTCGCCTTTAGCGAAGAATCCGGGATGCGTCCCGATCTAAAACAAACACTCTTGGCTCAGGCTGTTACCCGCTCCGGAGATGTCTTTACCGATCCATTGGCCTCTCCAACCGGTTTTCCTTTCAAAGTGGCGCAATTGCAAGGCTCGTATTCCGATGCTGTCGTTGCCGAGGCCCGCACTCGCGTCTGTGACATAGGGCTTCTGCGGGAGTCCTACGTCACGCCGGACGGCAAAATCGGCTATCGCTGCTCGGCCGAGCCGGTGGCAAACTACGTAAACAAGGGTGGCAAGGTTGAGGATACGGTCGGCCGCAAATGCCTGTGCAATGCCTTATTTGCCAATATCGGCCATCAGCAGGTGCGCAAGGACGGGTCTGTCGAGCCCCCATTGGTCACCGTTGGAGACGACCTGAATACCGTCGCGCAGTTCCTGGCCCCAGGCCAGAGTTCCTATCGCGCCGCCGATGTGGTTCAGTCCTTGCTAAAGCTGACCGTTAGCGCAGTGACCGACGAAAAGGTCGAGCGCGTCTTTGCCACAGCCTGACCTCGGCAACGTATACAAGCTGTGCAGAAAATTGATTCGACCGACCGAAAGCTGTAAGGGCGACATCAAGGTCTCCCTGGCTGGAGCCTTGCTTGCCGTTACCATTCAAGAAGCTCAGCCCCGCCTTACATCCACCACAAAAACTTCTCTGATTCCGCGAATCGTGTCAGGCCAAGACCTCAGTTGTGCCTTATCGTGCAGCGCCAGGGTGGCCTCCAGTCCCGGATGCATTTCTCTCGTAAACTTCTCCATGACTCGGGTTTCGCATCCCCCACCCCGGCCTGTTATGGTCAAAAAGGACCCGCAATGAATCCACAATAGGAACCAGCTCGCATGTTGAAGCGTTGGCGAATCCGGATACTGCTGTTTTTGGCCGTCCTCGGCCCTGGATTCATAACCGCCAACGTCGATAACGACTCCGGCGGCATCCTCACCTATTCACAGGCCGGAGCTCAATACGGTCTCACCCTCCTTTGGACCATCATTCCCATCACCATTGCGTTAATCGTGGTACAGGAGATGTGCGCCCGCATGGGCGTGGTTACCGGCAAGGGCCTCAGCGACCTGATCCGAGAAGAGTTCGGGCTGCGTCTCACCTTCATCCTGATGGTCATGCTGGTGGTCGTTAACTACACCAATGTGGTCACCGAGTTCATCGGCATCGCAGGTTCGATGCATCTGTTTCACGTGTCCAAGTTCATCTCTGTGCCCTTTTGTGCCGCGCTGGTCTGGTACATGGTCGTGAAGGGCAACTACAAAAGCACTGAGAAAATCTTTATCGTCGCGTCATTTGTTTATATCTGCTACATCTTTGCCGGAGTGCTTTCGCAGCCCAGTTGGCACGATGCGATGCTGGCCACGGTCCAACTCCCGGTGCGCTCGGTCTGGAGCGACAAGGCCTATATGTACATGGCCATCGGCGTCGTCGGCACCACGATTGCCCCGTGGATGCAGTTCT
>CAYTJN010000315.1:0-2344 GCA_964438125.1 uncultured Occallatibacter sp. | reverse complement strand
TCACAAGCGGGGCGATCAACGCTCTCGGCCCGCAGGATTTTTCTCCCGAGTCTCTGGAAGCCGCGCTTGAATCGGAAGATGAAGAGCGGGACGAGCAACTCGACGAGTGCGATGGTCTCTATTCGGGCGCAGGGGAAGACATTGCAGGCCAACTCTTCGAGTTCGTCCGCGCCCATCAGGATGCAATTCAACTCTGATTTTGGTTTCGGAAGCGCTTCCGGAGGGTCTCGCGGGGTTTGTCATCGAGTCCGCTGTTACCGAGCGAAACTTCGACGACAAACCCCCGCAGAGCTATTCGGGTTTTACGGGAACCTTTTCAATGTGGGTGCTGGCGTAGCTGAAACCACCCTCGCCGACGAAAGTCGAGGGATCGACCCCGAGGGAGGCATGAAATTGCGCCAGAAAAGTACCGATTGCAGGAGGCGGGGCCGAGATTGTAAATTGACCTTCGAGCGCGATTAGCAGTGTATCTTTGCCCAAACCGGTGTGATAAGCCTTGCCGGTAACGGGGAAGGTATGAATGCCGTTCGGAGGTGCTATGGCCTGGGTAATGGTCGCCACACCGCCCACTGAGCCGCTATCCGAGAGTGCCAGAGTCAGATGTACGATCGGAGCACCAGGCAATCCAACATTTCCTACAACCAGTTTTGCATTTTTCACTTCACTTGCCATTCGAGATTCCTTTCTTGTTGTTGAAGCAGGGAGGGAGGTAGTCACCCAAGTAACTTTTCGAGTGACACTTTAATAACTTTGAAACTAGAGAAATAGTAACACTATAGTGCGCCAGTCACAGTAGATTTTGTTGTGGATTTTAAGTCGTATAAAGGGGAATGTGTTGCTCTCGTTCTTATGATTCTTGCGCCATCACAGCAATCGTTCACTCGAACACGGCGTCTGAAGTCAGCTCAACGCAGCACCACGGCCAATGAAAAGCCGTCGTAGCCCTTGATTCCGACCGTCTGAAGCGCCGTCGCGCTCAAGCGAGGCTCGGCGGCGAGGCGCGCAATAAATCGCCGGATGCCGTGAACCCGAGGATCGTCGCACTCCGGATCGACGACCTTGCCATCGCGAACCACATTGTCGGCGACGATCACGGTTCCCGGCCGTGAGAGCTTCAAAGACCAATCGAGATATTCAGCGTAGCTCTCCTTGTCGGCGTCGATGAAGATCAGGTCAAAGGGCGCGTCGGCTGTGCCAACCAACTTAGGCAAGCTGTCGATCGCCCGGCCCACGCGTAGATCCACGCGGTCAGCGACTCCGGCGCTGCGCAGATTTGCCTGGGCAACCTCAGCGTGGTGCGGGTTGAACTCTAGCGTCACGACGCGGCCGGTGCCGGGAAGCGCCCGCGCCATCCAGATTGTGCTGTAGCCGCCAAGGGTTCCGATTTCCAGCACGCGCCGCGCACCGCAAATGCGCACCAGAACTTCAAGAAATTTTCCCTGAAGCCGCGAGACACCGATGGCCGGAAGACCAGCCTTCACATTGGCCGCGAGAACAGCATCGAGAATCGCATCGGCAGGCGCCAACAGGTCGCCGTAATACTTGTCTACCTGCGTCCAGACCTCTTGCATCGTGGGCACCTCTGAGGGGATCTATTTGTCTCGGGCCACCACAAAATCCGGCACCCAGAGCAGGGCGCGCTTGTAGTCCGAGTCGGCGATCGAAGTCAGCGCCTGGCGGCTCTGCTCGGCATAGCGATCGGCGACGTTCATTGCATATTCAATCGACCCGTTGCGCGCCAGGATTTGCTGGATTCGCTCGCGACTCACGTTTTCGAAACTGCGGTCATCCAGAACTCTTTGAATGGCCTTGCGGTCGGCGGCCGTGCCGTGGTCGATCGAGTGGATCACGGCAAGCGTTGCCTTGCCCTCGCGCAGATCGCTGGCCACAGGCTTGCCCAGAATTTCTTCAGTAGCCGTAAGGTCGAGCACGTCATCGACGATCTGGAAGGCCAGGCCGACAGCCCGGCCATAGGCGGCGAGCGAGTTTTCCTGCGTCTCGGTGGCCCCGGCAAGCACCGCGCCGAGGCGCATGGAAACCGAAAAGAGACAGGCGGTCTTGCGATAGATCAGGTCGTAGTATTCGGCCTCGGAGACCGGTCGGCCCAGTTTCTGAATCTGGAGCAACTCGCCCTCGACCATCTGCTGCGTAAGTCCGATCAGCAGATCGAGAACGCGCAAATCTTTTTCTTCAAGGGCAACCTTGAAGGCCTGCATGTAAAGCCAATCGCCGGCAAGCACGCATTTTTCGTTGCCCCAGGTGGTGTTGGCCGAGGGGCGTCCGCGCCGTACGTTGGCGCTGTCGATAATGTCGTCGTGCACCAGCGTCGCGGTGTGGACCATCT
>CAYTJN010000314.1:0-2356 GCA_964438125.1 uncultured Occallatibacter sp. | reverse complement strand
TTACCCCTGGTCGCGCCAGAGGACTACACCGCCTAGGAGGCCGGTTTCGTTGGAGACTATGCTGACGTTTTTGCCGGGGGTGAAGGTGATCTTCTTGGTGTTGCCGCCGCCGATGTAGAGGTGGTCCCAGTTGAAGAGGGCTTCGGTCTGCTTGATGGCTGCCTCGATGAAGTCGTTCCAGCGGGCCTTGCCAAATTTGTCGAGGCCGCGCTGGCCGAGGTAGTCCTCGTAGGTCATGCCCTTTTTACGCCAGGGGTGGTGGCCGAGTTCGAGGCCGGGGACGAGATGGCCGTTTGTGAACAGCGCCGCGCCCATACCGGTTCCGAGCGTGATGACCAGTTCGACACCGTGACCCTTGATGGCTCCATAGCCGGCGACATCGGCGTCGTTGCCGACACGGACGGGCTTCTTCCAGCGCTTTTCGAGTTCAGCTTGCAGAGGGAAGCCGGCGGCCCAGAGCGGATGGAGATTGAAGCCGAGATACGTGCAACCATGCTTGACGACTCCTGGAAATCCAACAGAGACGCGATCAAAACCGGGCAGCAGCTTGCGCAATTCATCAAGACAGGTGAGGACGGCGTCTGGGGTGGGGACCGCGGGGGTGAGGACGCGCTCTCGCTCGCTGACCGGTTTTCCGTTCGCGTCCTGCAAGATGGCCTTTAGCTTTGAGCCGCCAATGTCGATGGACATGGTGATGGGGTGGGTGACGTTGGTTTGGGCGACGGGCTTGGTGTTGGCGGCGGCGGTGGAGATTTGAGGTGTCATCAGCACGAATTGTAGCGCGAACGGGCGGGAATGCAACTGTTGAATAAGAGGCGAGAATGCTGGAAGGGGCCGGGTGTTGGAATCTGCATCGCTCGATCTCGCCAACCTGCCTTGAGAACTTGTCTGGCGACGTTGAAGATAGGCCTGATCCCCTAAACTGAGTCTTGCCTACTATGCCTGCCTATTGCGAAGTCGCGCTGCCGGTGCCGCTGGACCGTGTGTTTACCTATGCGGTGGCGGAGGGACAGAGGCCGCTGCGGGGAGCGCGGGTGATTGCGCCGTTCAGGAACGAAAAGCTGATCGGAGTGGTGACTGGGCTGAGCGACACGGCTCCGGCGGATTTTGAAGCGCGGTCTCTGGAGGCGGTGCTGGACGATGAGCCGCTGCTGAGTGAGCCGCTGATGGCGCTGGGCGAGTGGATGGCTCAGTACTATCTTGCTCCGCTGGGCGAGGTGCTGCGGGGAATGCTGCCGCTGATGGCGGAGGTGCGGCGAACGGTTTATTACCGCATTACGGATTTGGGGCGGGATGTGCTGGCAGATAGCGTGGAGAGCGCCGATCAGTTCTCTGAAGAGAGTACCGGGGGGGCTAAAGTCCTGGGTGATTCTTTTGAGTTTGATTCCAGAGCTGAAGCCGTGGCCTACCCGCTCCGATCTGACCTGGATGGAAGATCGGCAAGTTCCGAGGTCAGAAAATCCGGAGCTGGGGCACCCAAATTTGGATTGGGAAACAAGGGTGGCTCGAAGCGGAAAGGGAAGCTCTCTCGCGAAGAACAAGACATGGAGCGGCGAGTGCTGGCGCGGCTTGCCTCAGGGGAGCCGGTGAAGGTGTCGACACTGCGCACGGCGACCGCGGCTACGCTGCCGGTGCTGGCAAGTCTCCTGCGCAAGAAGTGGATTGCGCGGGAGACGGCGGCTGCCGAGCGCGATGCGCGGCGCACGGAGCGTTTTGCGGTTCTGATTCCCGAGGCTCGGTTGCCTGCGCTGACGGCAAAACAGCAGGCGATTCTGGCGGAGCTTGCAGCATGTGACGGCGAGTTGCCACTGGCCGTGCTGCGACGTAAAGAGCTGCCCTCTTCGACGCTGCAAACCCTGGTGCGGCGAGGTCTGGTGCGGATCGAGGAACGGCCTGCAACATTTCATATGGGCGGGTTGCAAGGGCAGGCGGGTCCTCTGCGATTGAACGAGCCCCAGATGGAGGCGTTGGCAGCGATGGCCTCGGCGCTGGGGAGATTTCAACCTTTCCTGCTGCATGGAGTGACCGGTTCGGGAAAGACGGCAGTTTATCTGGCGGCGATGCAACGAGCGCTGGACAAAGGACTGGCTTCGATTCTGCTGGTTCCCGAGATTGGGCTGACGCCGCAGTCGGTGGGGTTGCTGGACGCGGTCTTTGGCGATAAGGTTGCGCTGATGCATTCGGCCTTGACTGCCGAAGAGCGGAGCGAACAGTGGCGTCGGATTCGGCGAGGCGAAGCTCCGATTATTGTTGGCACAAGGTCGGCGATCTTTGCGCCGGCGCCGAATCTGGGGCTGATTCTGGTGGATGAAGAGCACGACCAGAGCTACAAGCAGGAGGAGACGCCGCGCTACAA
>CAYTJN010000313.1:0-2360 GCA_964438125.1 uncultured Occallatibacter sp. | reverse complement strand
CTATTTCCTGTGAAACTGTGGAACTGTGATGGAATTTTCCCTCATTCATGCGATTGCCCTGGCTTCTTGAAGAGGTCGAGGAACGATAACCGTCTGCGGTGCGAATATGGAATCTGCGTCCCCTTCTCGATTTTTTGCGGATTGAAAAACATCTTGTAATTCGTCCCAGCAAAACTTTACAAATGCTCCTGATAACCATAAGATGTACTCTCTTGGACTTCCCCTTTGATCCACATCTTTTTCAGCGCTAAATCTTTGTAGCTCGGCAGAGAGAAGTCCGTCAGGAGGAGAGCCTCGTTGCGGCCAGACCTCGTAGCGCTGCTGGCGGCGGAGGCGTTCTATGCGAATTCCTTACAAGCGCGTCGGTGTGGTTGTCGGGTTCTCCCTTCTTCTTGCCCTCTTGATCGTTAATGTCAGCGTCACCAGAACTCAGCTCAGTCTTCAAATCGGAGCGGAATCCTGGGTCTCGCATACCCGCCAAGTGCTTTTCGAGTTGAATCAGTTGGAATTGCTCATGGTTGACAGCGAAACCGGGCAACGCGGGTATCTTTACACGGGCGATAGCAGATACCTCGACCCTTATAACGACGCAATCACAAAAATTGAGCCGCAGATTGATTCGATAGCTAAACTCACCGCTGATAATCCCCGCCAGCAGGCAATGATTCCGGAGTTGCGTGCCCGGGTGCAAGCGAAAGTTGCTGAAATGGCACGCGTCGTGGCACTTTACCAGTCAGGTAATCCGGAGGCGGCCCGGGAACTGGTCCTCACATCGAGGGGCCTGCTCATGATGGACCAAATACGTCTTGTGATAGTCCAAATGGAAAACGAGGAATCGCGGCTTGAATCATTGCGCGCGACGACTTATGAGCGAACCATCCACCAAACCATCGCGAGCATTTATCTGGCCAGCTTATTGGCTGTCGTCGGCTTGGTTTTTCTTGCCCATTACATTCTGCGAGAAATTAGTTTGCGCGAAAAGCACGCCCAGGAATTGGGGTTGCGCGAGGAGTGGTTCAGGGTCACGCTTACCAGTATCGGCGATGCGGTTATCGCCACTGATAATGGAGGTGCTGTAACGTTCCTGAACCCGGTTGCGGAGGCTCTCACCGGTATCAATCTGGTGATAGCAAAGGGTAAAAACATTCTTGAAGTCTTTCCCATTATCGATGAGCGGACCCTAAAACCTGCCGAAAACCCCGTTAAGAAGGTGTTAGAAGTTGGCCACGTTGTTGCTCTCGCTAACCATACCTCCCTGCTGCGGAGTGATGGAACTCAAATACCCATTGAAGACAGCGCAGCCCCGATTCGCGACGCGAATGGCACACTGCTTGGAGTGGTGCTGGTTTTCCGCGATGTGACCGGCGAGCGCAAGGCGCAAGAGGTTATGCGCAGGACCGAGCGCCTCGCCGCTGCCAGCCGGCTTTCAGCCACCATGGCGCATGAGATCAACAACCCTCTCCAAGCCGTCGCAAGCCTGGTCTATCTTTCTCGTATGGCGCCGGACATGCCGAAGACGGTTGTCAAGCAACTTGATCTTGCCGAACAAGAGTTACAGCGCGTAGCGCACATTGCCCAGCAGACGCTTGGTTTTTACAAGGAAGCGCAAGCCATTGAAGTCGTCGACATGCCGGCTCTGGTTGAGTCGGTATTGGCGCTCTATTCGAATAAATTAAAGAGGAAAGACATTCACATCAAGCGCCACTTCGGCGATCTACCCTGCATAAAAGCGGCTTCCGGAGAACTCAAGCAGGTGGTTTCCAACCTGATTGTCAATGCTGCCGATTCAGTGGGCGATCAAGGAACCATTACCATCACGCTCGGGAGCACTGAGCAAGAAGGCGACACGATGTTGCGTATTCTGGTCGAAGACGATGGACCCGGTATACAGCCGGAACACGTGCCGCACCTCTTCGAACCCTTTTTCACGACGAAGCGTGAAGTCGGCACCGGGCTTGGGTTGTGGCTCACCAAGGAAATCGTAGAAAGGTATGGCGGCAAGATTGAACTTGTACCTCGCGCGGATGGGGAATCAGGAGCTGCATTCAGTATCGTTCTGCCTTGCTCTCCCAATCTTTCAGAGGGCACAACACGCGATTGCGAGGTCAAGGTTCTTCAGCCTTTTGAGCTTGATGGTCGCGTCGACGACGCATAATTTGCTCATTCTTCCAAGCTCTTTCAGATCTTTCCGGTCGCCGACGAATATTACGCCGACGATTTGCACCGAGAAGGTCAGAGCCCATGTTCAGGCTCTTGCACTAAATCAACTGCTCCCTATACACATCCTGCTCAACGTCATCTTTCGTTAATCAGGAGTCGAATTTGACCCCCGGTCTACGCACTTGGTAGACTGTTAATGC
>CAYTJN010000312.1:0-2374 GCA_964438125.1 uncultured Occallatibacter sp. | reverse complement strand
TAGCAGAATGCGAGTAATTATATGCAAAATGCATTCATGCAATTGCCCTGGCGTCAAACCAAGGATGCGTGAATTGCTGCAAGGTGGCCCGGGTTCGCCGGAGTTTGGTGCCTTTAACTTTCACCGCCAGCAAAAAGGCCGCTCATCGCGAGCGGCCCCTCCATGTTCCGAATTTCGTCCTGTCGTTAGAATGTCGTGGAAACGGTCAACCGGAAAGTCTTGCGGGGTTCCCGGAAGATGTCCTGCGCTCCGTAAGCCTGGATTGCCTCGCAGTAGGTGTAGGTGCCCGCGTTGGTCGGAGCAGAGCAGTTCGTGCTGGCATTTGGGAACATCGACGGCGTAATCAGCTCTGCCGAGCAGCTCTGCTTGTTGCTTCCAATTCCGAGGTTACAGAAGGGCTTCTCATACAGCCGGAGCGGATTGTAGGCGAAGTAGAAGCGGAAGGGCGCGTTGATGACCGGCATAATCACCGATAACTCCGCGCCGGTGGACATGCGCGGAACGAAGTTGGTGCCGGAGACGGGGTGGATGTTCCTCAGGAAGCCGACCTGCGAGCCCGGAATGCCGCCTTCGCAAGTGCCGTTTGCCTGGTTGTACACCGGGCAACCATAGAGCGGCGCGGTCAGAGTGGCGAAGCCCTCCGGACTTTGCTTCAACTGCCCTTTGTTGAGGGCTGTGTCGATTCCGAAGTCGTCAAAGAACGAGAAGGTAACCGGGCCGGCGATTGGAATCCGATACTCGGCATTGGTGATGAGGTTCGTATCCCCGCCAATCGACGAGATCCCATAAACAGGGATCGCTATCTGAATGCATTGGTTCAATTGCGGGTTCGTTGGGTCGCGCGGGACGCAACTGCCGTCAGGATTGGTCAACTGCACGGTGGTGCGATTGGGTACATAACCGTAGGGGGTTGCGCCGCGAATATCGAAGCCCCTCAATTCGTTTTCCCCACCGGAATAGAAGCGGTTGTTTGGGGGGGCCACAGCGCCGCCGTAACCCTGCACGTAGCCTAATTGTGCGCGCAGGCCCAGCACGTTGCGACCGTTGGGCGACGGGATCAGATAATGCATCGGCATGAACTGCTTGTATGCAACCAAGGGTGCTATATAGCGCACGTTGCCCCAGATGCCTGAAGTCTGGAAGACAGCCGAGTATTCCTTGCCGCTGCGCGGACGCTGCGGATTGTTGATGGTGTTATAAGCGTAGCTGAACGAAGCGTAGCTATTAATGATGCCGGTCAACGCATTGGAGCCCTGAATGCCCGAGCGGAAGCTGATGGTCTGGAAGAATGTTTGAGAGGCGGTCGAGAACGCGGTAATGGACGACTTGCTGAGTGAATAGGTGAAGCCTACGCGCTGAAATGCGTGACGCTTGAGCGGATAGCTGAGCGAGAAGTTTATTCCGGTGGCGGCTTGGTTATAGTTTTGCGTCAACGATTGCTGCGCAGCGGATAGATTGGCCGAGAGTCCGGTATTCGTCAAGTTTTTCGCTGCGTTGTAGTCCTGCTTGTTGTTGTAAATTTGAAAGCCCAGATTGAGCGGGCGGTTGCGAATGTAAGGCTGGGAGAAGCCGAAAGTAAAGTTGCGGCTAATGCTGCCTATGTTGCCCTGCAGGCTAAGTGTCTCGCCCAGGCCGAGGAAATTGTTGGTCTGGTAGTTCACACCCAGGAACGCGCCCGACATGCCGCTGAGGCCGCCGTTCAGGCCGACCGAGTTCTTGCCCTTTTCCTTGACTTTGAGGAGCAGGTCCACGGTGCCGGCCTCGGCATCCTGATGAGCCTCTGAGTCCTGATCCACCTTGAGCGGTTCAAAGTATTCAAGCTGGTTTAACCGAAGCAGGCTGTACTCCCACAATTGCGAGTTGTAGACTTGGCCTTCCTCCAGCATCAACTCGCGGCGAATGACCTTGTCGCGGGTGGTGGTGTTTCCCTGAAACTCGATGCGTGATACGTAAAAAGGCTTGCCCTCATCAATGTCGATGGCCAACGAGACGGTTTTCTTCTGCTCATCGAAGATCGGCTTGGGGATGGCTCCGAAGTTGATGTAGCCCAATTGTCCGTAAGCCTTTTTTAGATTCTCCAGGCCCTTGCTGATCAACGTGGCGTCGAACCAATCGCCGTCTTTCACCGCGAAAGTCGCGCGCAGCGCCTTAACGTTGTGTACCGCCTTGTTGCCCGTGAAGGTAATCGTGCCCAGCCGGTAGCGGTCGCCCTCTTCAATAGGCATCAGAATATCGATGCGCTTTCCCTTGTTGGGCCGGAAGGTGAAAAGGTTGAGTCCGCCCTGATCGCGAATATGCGTTTTGGGCTCCTCGATTGCGGTGTTGTAATAGCCGCGGTCGCGATAGGCCTGGCGCACCCGCTCCGTATCGTCCT
>CAYTJN010000311.1:1831-2380 GCA_964438125.1 uncultured Occallatibacter sp. | reverse complement strand
CGCCAAGCCGGTTAAGGTAAGCACGTCGCCCGGCGGCGACTTCAATCCCTCCTACTCGCCCGACGGCAACTATCTTGCCTGGCGATCGCAGGCCCGAGCCGGCTACGAGAGCGACCGTTTCCGGCTCCTTCTCTACGACCGGAAGACCAAGAAGATCAAAGATCTGCTTCCCGCGACACTGGACAACTGGGTCGAGGAGTTCGCCTGGAATCCGGACTCAAAGAGCATCCTCTTCACTGAAGACAAGAGGGGCGAAACGCCGATCTTCGTGACCAATCTGAGCGGCGTTTTTCATGAGTTCGCCTACAAGGGAGGGTTCGGCGACATACACCCCGTGGATGGAGGAAAGGCTCTTCTCGCTACCTCTGTGCAGGTTCAACAGCCAGCCGAGATCGTCCGCATCGAATACACCTGGTATACAAAGGCTGTCCCCGGCTACGACATCGTCAGCAATGATTTAAGCGCCAAGGTGTTCCCCATCAGCCATTTGAATGATGCGCTTCTCGCGCAGCTCGATCTGCCCGCGATGGAGTCATTCTGGTTCTCCGC
>CAYTJN010000311.1:0-1821 GCA_964438125.1 uncultured Occallatibacter sp. | reverse complement strand
GAAGTATCCCGTGAAGTTCCTCATCCACGGTGGCCCGCAGGGCGCCTGGGGAGATTCGTGGAGCTACCGCTGGAATGCCGAACTCTTTGCCGCCAACGGCTATGTCGTGGTGATGATTGATCCGCGCGGCTCGACTGGCTTCGGTCAGACTTTTGTCGATGGCGTCAATGGAGACTGGGGCGGCAAGCCCTACACCGATCTGATGACTGGCCTGGATTACGTCGAACAGCACTATCCCTTTATCGACAAGACGCGCGAGTGCGCTCTGGGCGCAAGTTACGGCGGCTACATGGCCAACTGGATTCTGGGCCACACCAACCGCTTCAAGTGCATCGTGAGTCACGACGGCATGTTCAACCCCGAATCGGCTTACGGCAGCACAGAGGAGCTATGGTTCAACGAGTGGGAGTTCAAGGGCAAACCGTGGGACTACTACGGCAAACCGGACGCCGAGAATCCATTCCGCAAATGGTCGCCGGCGCTTTCGGCCAGGAACTTCAAGACGCCGACGCTTGTCATTCATGGCCAGCTCGACTACAGACTGGATGTGAGCGAGGGCTTCCAGCTCTTCACAACTTTGCAGCGGCTCAAGGTGCCGAGCAAGATGCTTTACTTCCCCGACGAGGGCCACTGGGTGCTGAAGCCGCAAAACTCGCGGCTCTGGTACAAGACGGTCAACGACTGGGTAGATCAGTGGACGGCGAGCAATACTCAGTGAACAGTGAAAGCCAGGAGCTAAAAAGCTGCCTTTCAAATCCAAATCCGCCAAGCCGCGTGCGTTTTTGAATGAAGCGGGGCTTTACGACTTCGGCGTGAAGTCGCTGGGCCGGGCCATGCGTTCCCAGGCCGATCTGCGGCGGCTGATGGAGAAGCGCGTCGAGCCGGGCGAGCGAGGCGACGCCGCGATCGAGGCCGCGTTGGCCCGGCTGCGCGAACACGGCTACCTGGATGATGCCGCCTTTGCCGAGACCTACGCACGGCTGCGCCAGGAGAATGAAAAGCTCGGCGTGCGGCGCGTCCGGCAAGACTTGCAGCAAAAAGGCGTCGAATCGGAGCTGATTGCCGAGACCCTCGAAGCCCGCTACGGGCAGACCAATGAAGAGGCGCTGGCCCGTGCGCACCTGGAACGCAAGCGGCTGCGCAAGCCGGAAAACGAGAAGGAGATTGCCCGGATCATGCGCCGGTTGGTGGCTGCCGGGTTTTCGACGGGAGTCATCTACAAGATCCTTCGCCAGTGGGATGTGCCAGACGAAACCTTAGCCGCTTTGGACAATCTCGAAGACGAGGCCCACGAAGAGTAGGGAATTAAGATCATCGCCACCAAGGTGCAATGAGCCCCTTTTGCGGTAGGCTGGGCTCATGAATGTTTTTGACGAGAAGCGGGCGGAGCTCGAAAAATACGAATTCATGATGGGCGTTGAGCGCGGCAGGCTTGCGGTGGCGCTCGATTTGCTCACCGATTCGCTGATTCTCGTAGGCCAGCACGGAGTCTATTGTCCGTCCAGCCGCAACCCCTCCGCGCCAGCGCTTGATCTGCAGGCGGTTCTTGGCGGCCTCGAAGGCGCCAAGTCGCTGATTCAGTCTGTGATGGAAGAGCTGCGCATTCAACGAGATGGCGCGCGAGGAGAAAGCTCGCCGGCTAGCGACGGTAGAGCCACAAGTTAGCCGTTCGCGTGTCCAAAATGGGTCGCCTGGGTTGTCGAATTAATCACCTGCAAGCTTTTGAAAATATAGGGAGGGGGGTGGGGGTACCCCTTCTTCTGGCGGACTTGAACGGCGGCTCGCCAATCCACTTTAGATCGGAAGAGCACACGTCTGAAC
>CAYTJN010000310.1:0-2412 GCA_964438125.1 uncultured Occallatibacter sp. | reverse complement strand
CCCTCCAAACACAGTTTGCGATTGCCTGAAAATGACTTTTTCAGGATCGACTAAAGTATTCGGACGGCATGTGCGCACGGTGACGACCGACGCGAAAGGTCACAAGGACCAATGTTCCTAAAACGCCCACACCAGAAGCGCCAGTTACGATTCGTTCTGGCATTTGCAAGCGGAATGTTGCCGCTAATTGCTAACGCAGCCTCTTGCAAAACGCAATCGCAAATGACAGCCGCACAACGTGACACCCTGTCGAGTGCCGCTCGCACGCTGGTTGGCGAAGTGCAAGCTGGGGATAAGCCGGCCCTCCGGACGAACACTATTCCGGCAGTCGCAGCGGATTTCGGCGGGCTTGAGAATTCAATCGACAGTTTGAGGCCTTTCGTTCAGGGAGCAACGATTACTGTTGATAGCCTCTACGCTTTGGACGCATCGGGCGAGCCGGGTGGTGCTGCCCGTACCGACTTCTATTGTGGCTCTCCAGTAGTTACACTGAACTTCACCGATCTGCCTCCAGGGAGGTATGCATTGGCCATTCTTCATGCTACCGGGGTACCGCAGCCACAGCAGATTTCACTGATCTTGTCAGAAACAAATGAGCACCGTTGGATGCTTGCCGGCTTTTTCAGCAGGCCCATGATCGAGGCGGGTCACGACGGCCTCTGGTATTGGGTATCTGCGCGCAAATACGCGCAAAGAAACATGAAATGGGATGCTTGGTTCTACTACCGAACGGCCGCATACTTTCTGGCTCCGGTGGATTTCCTATCGAGCCCTAACCTTGAGAAATTGCAATACGAAGAAGACCAGATTCACCCTGAAAACCTTCCTGGTGTAAAGCCCGCCGTGATCGATGTGGCTGGTTCTGCCTTTCGGGTTGCGGCCATTGACACCACGACGGAATTTGGCGCGCTGGATCTCGATGTCCATTACAATCCCGGCGCTACGCAGGCTGCTCAACTGCATGATCCCCCGTCTGCTCGGAGACAGGTGACCGAACTGATGACGGCGTTGTTGGCGCTGCGCCCTGAACTTCAGGAAGCGTTCCATGGTATGTGGATCCATGCGGATGAAGCATCAGGTTCTATCTTTGAGTTGGAGTTGCCCATGGACCAAATCGTTGGCCACACCCAACCTCCGACAACCGTCTCGATTTCTGTTGCTCGTTAAGCTAGCGCGATCCGCTCACATGAAGCAAGTGTGTCAAACGAGGAGAGACATTGGACACCAATAGGAAAGCAAACCCCCGGACTCAGAACATCGCCACGCGACCTGCGAAGCGATTGCTGAACTTCGAGCATTTCTACGCGTTTTTCGCAGGGTGCCGGAGGGGGCGCACCTTCCGGCACTTTTATGCAGTAGGCTTACTGCTTTTCTCAGGTGGAATCGCGTTACATTGCCAAAACCAGTCCATAACTGGATCTGAAACGCAAAACACTATGCGGGATCCGACGCGCCCAGAGGCTCAGCCGCGCTTGGACGTTGAACGGGATCCGATTCCCTCTCCCGATCCTGAGGCGGTCTCGCCCAACAACACCGCAGCCCCACTCGCGCCCGTTCGGCCTGGCGAGATTCAAAAGCGCCAGGACGGTCTCTACACGATGCATCAGGACGTGGATGAAGTACTGCTTAACTGTGCAGTGGTAGACGAGAGAGGGCGTCCGGTCATGGATTTGAGCATGGGTGACTTCCGTATTTGGGAAGACGCCACCCGGCAGGTAGCAGATTCATTCCTGCATAAAGACCAACCTGTTTCGCTTGGCATTCTTGTGGATAACTCAGGTTCGATGCGAGATAAACGTGCGGCAGTTAATGCTGCTGCTTTAGATTTGCTGAAGGCGTCCAATCCACTGGATTCAGCATTCATCGTAAATTTTTCAGATCGGGCCTTTCTCGATCAGGGCTTTACCTCAAATATCGACCTGCTGAATCGGGGCCTCTCTCGCTTTGATTCAAAGGGCACAACAGCTCTGTACGATGCAGTGGCTGCTTCGGCGGACGAGTTGGCCAGAAACGCCAAACACCCAAAGCAAGTGTTGCTGGTGATCACGGATGGCGCGGACAATGCATCCCGTTTGAATCTGGAAGAGACCATCCGCCGTGTGCAAGACCTGGGCGGACCGGTAGTCTATACGATCGGGTTGCTCTTTGAGAACGACGAGGAAGAATTCGAGCGAGCGAAAAACGCTCTTGAGTCCCTATCGCGAGAGACGGGCGGTATCGCCTACTTCCCGCATTCCCTACAAGAGGTCGACAG
Source organism: uncultured Occallatibacter sp. (assembly GCA_964438125.1). Lineage (GTDB taxonomy): Bacteria > Acidobacteriota > Terriglobia > Terriglobales > Acidobacteriaceae > Telmatobacter. Next base: position 158 of record CAYTJN010000310.1, on the reverse strand, counting down.
CATCGCATCAGAAGTCGCAACTGACATTCGAGACCAATACACGATAGGCTATCATTCCACAAAATCGACAAGTCTAGGCGGATACCGTTTGGTGCATGTCGAGGCGACCTCGCCAAAACACCGCACTCTGATCGTCAGGACACGTCGAGGGTATTATG
>CAYTJN010000309.1:0-2417 GCA_964438125.1 uncultured Occallatibacter sp. | reverse complement strand
CTATGAGCTACATCGTCACCGAGTCCCAGAGCCTTCAGTACATAAGACGGCTCAAGCGTCGCGGAAGTACAAGCGGAACCGCTGGAGACCGCTACGTCGTTGATTCCCATCAGCAAGGATTCACCCTCAACGTAGACGAAACTTACATTCAGGTTGCCGGGCAGTCGATGCTCCATTGATCCATTGACGTGAATGTAGTCGAGCTCCGACTCGAGCTTTACCTTGAGACGGTCGCGCAAGCCGCGCAGATAAGCCGCTTCATTCTCCATCTCTTGCTGGGCAATCTCGCAAGCCGCGCCAAGTCCAACGATGCCGGGCACATTGAGCGTGCCGGACCTCATGCCGCGTTCGTGGCCGCCGCCGTCGATCTGGGCGGCAATCTGCACGCGCGGATTGCGCCTGCGAACGTAGAGGGCTCCGACGCCTTTGGGGCCATAGATCTTGTGCGCGGAGAGCGAGAGCACGTCGATGTTGTCGGCGATCACGTTGACCGGGACCTTGCCCAGCGCCTGCACCGCATCCGTATGGAAGAGAACTCCCTTTTCGTGGCAGAGTCTGCCGATTTCGGCGACGGGCTGAAGAACGCCGATTTCATTGTTGGCCGCCATGATTGAGACCAGAATCGTTTTGTCGTCCATGGCCCGCTTCAGATCTTCAAGATCGATCAAACCGTCGGCTTTGACCGGGAGGTATGTCACGCGGTAGCCGTATTTTTCAAGCCGTTTGCAGGTATCCAGCACGGCTTTATGTTCCGTGACCTGAGTGATGATGTGGTTGCCGCGCTCGCGATACATCTCGGCGATGCCCTTGATGGCGAGGTTGTTCGACTCGGTGGCCCCGGAGGTGAAGATGATCTCCTTGGCCGTCGCGCCGATGAGCCGGGCGATCTGCTCGCGCGCCGTCTCGACAGCCTGTTCTGCCTCCCACCCGAAGGAGTGATTGCGGCTGGCTGCATTCCCAAATTTGTTAGTGAAATAGGGCATCATAGCCGCCAGGACTCGGGGATCGAGTGGGCTGGTAGCGTGATTATCCATATAGATCGGTAGGGTTACGCCTTCCGGGACTTCTATCTGGCTTGTAAATGTGCTCATTCTCGTCTCCATTTTCTTCAGTCGCTTCACAGCGCCGTTTGGCCTGGCGGATCCCTGGACTTGTCAACTACAACGTCAGCGCAACCAATTGCCGTGCAAGATGCGCCGGCTGTTCGTGCTCGGCTAAATCCATGATGCTGATGCTTTTCAAAACTCCGGCAATTGTCTCGTTCACACGCGCTAGAGGCTCTTTGATGGTGCAGCTAGGGGTCAACTCACAGCCCGTTTTGCCTTTGGTGCAGGAGGTGATGAAAAATGGCCCGTCGATGGCTAGAATCACCTCATAGGCCGAGATTGAGCGTGCCTCTTTGGCCAGCGCATAGCCGCCGTTCATGCCCGCATGGGAACGCAACAGCCCTGATTTCGTTAGCTGCTGCAAGATCTTCGCCAAGAGTTGCGCCGGAATCCCATAGGCATCGGCGATATCTTTAGCGCTAAGTGCAGGCTTTTCAGGATGCTCTGCCAAGTACTTGAGCGCCATCAGGCCGTAGTCCGCTTTTTTGGTTAACTTGAGCATGAATATCCGACTTCTTCGGTCCGAGTTAAGTATACGACCATTTGTGTCTGGATTTCAAGTCATGAATCGAGATTGTCGTGGTTGACGCAAAAACTTGCCGGTGACGAAAAGATTCAACAAATAGGGGTTTGAATTTGGCGAAAATGCCGATACAATCTGGCGGGTAGTGTAGTTCATTCCACCAACACCAAGAGCGATGGCAACCGTCTGCAAGCACCCTAAGGTACGAGTCGTCTCCCGGCACGAAGACACCGAGTTTGTCGAGTGCCTGGATTGTGGCGAGGTCTTTGACTCCGAAGAGTTCCGCGATATGGAGATTGAAGAAACCGTCGAAACAGAAGGCAGTCTGGAAGATTCCTGAAGGTCAGGCCCGCGAGCCAGTACTGTTGATTCGGAAAAAATCAGCATCGGGCGCGTTTGTTCCACGCTGGGGCTTATGCCTTGCCGCCGTGATTGTTAGCTGGTTGAGCGCCCACCCGCCTAGCCGCAACCCACGCGTAATGCAGTCCCGACGCTACGGTCAAGCCGATCGTGGCATCCAACGCCAGCAATCGAAAGATCCTCACCCAATGGAGCGCTGCCGGTTCCTGTAGCAGTGCGTGTTGCAGCAGCGCTTGTTGTAGAAGTACAGCCGTTATCGCGCACAACTGGGCCAGGGTATTGGCTTTTCCGAAGATGCTTGGGCTGAACTCTCGCCGGCCCGTAGCCGCGTAGAGCAGCGCTGCCACTACCAGGATTCCGACATCTCTGCCGAAGACAAGCACCGTGACCCGGGTTGGGATCAGACCTTGAACCATAAGCACCACGAA
>CAYTJN010000308.1:0-2424 GCA_964438125.1 uncultured Occallatibacter sp. | reverse complement strand
AAAACACCGCTCACGCGGCGTTCTGTGGCCTATTTTCACTCCGGCGCTCATAGATTCTCGAGGTGAAGGCGCAGGGCGATGAATCGCATTGGGTAATGAAGTCGGGCAGCTCAAAAATCGAGTGGGATGCCAAAGTGATCGCAGACGAACCCGGAAAGAGGATCGCATGGAAATCAATAACCGGCGACAGCGATCAGGCGGGCGAGGTGATTTTCGAAGAGGCTCCGGGCGGTCGGGGAACGATGGTAATGGTGCTTCAGGAGTTCAAAATGGGCAAGCTGGCAAGCGCGCGGCAGACGATCACAGGAAGGAATCCAAAGCAGGTAGTGATTGAAAACCTGCGCCACTTCAAGGCTCTTGCAGAGACTGGTGAGATTCCACGGATGGATCCTCAACCGCAAGGCGAACGGGGAATGATCGGCAAGGCGAAGCGCTTTGTTTACGGCGAGACCCCATCTCCAACGAAGGCGGGTTAATTGAGAATCGAGTTATCTAAGTCTGTTGGAGGACTACTATGAAGGCCGTTTGCTGGATGGGCAAGAGTAAAGTAGAGACGATGAACGTATCCGACCCGGAGTTGCTGAATCCACGGGACGCGATTGTCAAGATCACACGGTCGGCAATCTGCGGATCAGACTTGCATCTTTACGACGGTTTCATTCCGACGATGGAAGCCGGAGATGTGCTTGGCCACGAATTCATGGGTATCGTCGAAGAAGTGGGGAAAGGAGTAACGAATCTTAAACGCGGAGACCGAGTTGTAGTCCCGTTTACGATCGCTTGCGGCAACTGCTTGTTCTGCAAGAAGAAGCTGTGGTCTGCCTGCGACAATAGCAATCCGAATGCCCACTTGATGGAGGCCGCATACGGCTACGCGGGCTCTGGCCTCTTCGGCTATTCACACATGATGGGCGGATACGCCGGTGGCCAGGCACAGTATGTGCGTGTACCGTTCGCCGATGTCGGGCCCCTCAAGATCGAGAGCGATTTGCCGGACGAAAAGGTACTTTTCCTTTCCGACATCTTCCCCACGGGCTACATGGCCGCGGAAAACGCACAGATCCAGCCAGGAGATACTGTGGCCGTCTGGGGTTGTGGACCGGTAGGCCAATTTGCAATCGCCAGCGCCTTCATGCTGGGTGCGGCGCGGGTCATTGCCATCGACCGGTATTCCGAGAGACTTGCCTTGGCTCGCACCATCGGCGCCGTCACCGTGGATTACTCGCAAGAGGATGTCAGCGTTTTGACGGCGCTCAAAGATCTGACCGGCGGCATCGGTCCTGACGCTTGCGTCGATGCGGTAGGATTAGAGGCGCATTCAGCAGATCTGCAGGGGGCTTATGACACAGTGAAGACGGCCCTGATGTTGGAGACAGATCGACCTGCCGTGCTTAGACAAGCGATCCAGGCTGTGCGCAAAGGGGGAACGCTCTCCATTCCAGGAGTTTACGGCGGAGTGATCGATAAGGTGCCTTTCGGCGCGGCCTTCGGGAAAGGCATAACAATGAAAATGGGTCAGACTAACATGCATAATTATATGAAGCCCCTACTGGGGCGCATCGAGGCGGGGCAGATCGATCCGAGTTATATCATCTCGCACCGCGTGACTCTCGATCAGGTGCCGGAGATGTATAAGATTTGGCGCGATAAGCAGGAGAGCGTTACGAAAATCGTGATCGATCCCTGGGCGGTGTAGCTTCCCGAACGGCCCGATCTGTGATTGATCGGGCCATTAGGACTCCTTCCCTTTTGCATCGATAACCCGCTCGTGGAGAATCTCCTTCGCTTTTTCCAGCTTGGCTTTCCGATCAGCACTTATTCCCTTGCCCCCGCGGTTGATGAAATAGTTCAACATCCTCATGCCCGATCCCGGTCCTTTCGGCGATACCTTCTTCGAAGCCAATTGACGGGCAATTGTCTCGGGATCCTTTGTGAACAACCCTTCGGAGGGAAAAGTAGATTCAGTTTTAACTCTGGATACCCATTTTCTCTTATTGCTTGAAGCTGTTTTCTTTGGCGCCTTTTTTGATGACATGGCATGCCTACCCAAGTTTAAGTTAGAGCTTTCTCTGTCCTTTTTGGATGCGTATGCACAGAATAGGAATTGGCAGTCCTTGGCAACCAGAACTATTTGTCACAATTCCATAGGGCAACTCGAGCAGTCAATCGAACATCCGAACCGATATGCGGGCAGGTGTGTGCCATCCTCCCGCAACTCCCGGAGGTATTTGATGAAAAGCGATAGGATGTCGTCCCTGTTTGGAGTTCTGGTTGTCGTACTAATCGCTCTCTGTGCGATTACGCAGGCGCGGGCGCAGTCGAACACGAGCGCCAGCATGTCTGACAAGCATTTTGTTTCTGAAGCCCTCAAAGGCGGGATGGCGGAGGTGCAAATGGGTCAACTTGCCGAGGAGAAGGCCGAAA
>CAYTJN010000307.1:0-2431 GCA_964438125.1 uncultured Occallatibacter sp. | reverse complement strand
GCGAGGGATGGGAGTAAAACTGGAAAGAGGGACAGGAGAGACGGATGTCAGAGCAAGAGCACAGACGGCGGCAGACGGATTCCAAGGTACGGAAGTTTTGGCATGATTGGATGCCGATCCTGACGTTCTGCGCGTCGGCTCTCGGTTGCTTCGGGGGCATGGTTGCGGCGGTGACCTCCTACAAAGTGACGCTCGAAACCAAACTTTCCGATCTGCAAACGGGGCAGAAAGAGACAAAGGATGCTCTGTCTTCCATCAGCCAAGAGCATCACACCCTTATGGTCGATGACGTGAAGCAGAACGTGAAGATCGATAAAATCATGTTCCGCTTGCGGATTCCGATTGACGATGTGACTCCCGACTACCACACTTGGCCTCTGGACCAGCGCAAAGGCCCGGATGCCAATCTGGACCAGGAGCTTGAAAAACTCTACAACGACAAACATTCTCGATCTGTTCCTCCTGATCCGGTGCTAGGATTGATGAGGGTTCCTCTTCCACCAAAAGTATCAAGTACAGACAGAACGGGATGGTAAGGAGAAATTATGTCAACCGATCCGTATCCAGGCACACAGCCACCCGCACCGGGGCACAAGCCTACACCTCCTCCACAACCCTGCGCGGAAGCACCTGTCGATCCAGATGTTCGATCTATCAACGTTGGGCACATCGCATCTATGATGGTGATAGACCTGGCGCAACAAGTAGCCAATCTTATAGGGCCTAACATCCTTGCCAATGATGTACTGAAGGATGCTTACGCGAGGGCATACCTAGCATTGACGGATTCTGAGCGCGTAGGACTCGCACGGCCGAAAGGAAAATAGAACGCATGAACTTCCTGAAGCAAGTTTGGCTGTCTGTTCGCAGCAACCCGGTATTCGTCACCGTTTCCAGCGCAATGACTGGGGCGGTCGTATCGGCAATTCAAGACGAACTCGCCAGCGGTCACATCGACTGGACCCGCTCTGGAATCAACAAACTGACTGGCTACGCAGTGACGGCAGGCATTGCTGCTCTAGTGCACGTTTACCGCCCCGCACCGGGCGCACCACCAACAAACTGAGAGGATCACATGAAACGAATGGCAATCATCACCGCTGGCTGTTTGCTGGCGCTCTGTATGACCGCTTGCACGAACTGGGAACGTTCGGTTTATCAGACGCTCTCGGCAAGCCAAGCCGTTATCAATCAAGCCCAGATCGACTACGAGGTTTCGGCTACGACCGGAACCTGCCCCGCCATCGCCACAACGCCCTGCCTGCCGCATACCAAGGCGGTCTATGACACTATCAACACGGCCAAGAACACACAGACCACTACAGTCAATTCTTTCCTCACATACGAGGAAGCCAAAGCAGCCGGCGGAACTGCTGCCAACCTTACCGCATTGCAGGCCGATGTAACCGTTGCGCTCAACAACCTGCCAACCATCATCGCGAACGTCAAGGCGCTCTATCAGGGGGTGAAGTAATGGCAACCGCTGGCGAAGTCCTCACCATCGTTCAGGAAGTCGAGCAGATAGCGAATACCGTGCTGGCTGGCGTTTCCGCAGTTGATCCGGCGCTTGGCCTTCCCGTCGCGGCCATCACCGCCATCGAACAGCTTGCCACCACTGCGCTTGCGGCATGGAGCAAGGCGTCTGGGCAGGAGATCACTGTCGAGAGTGTTCAGGCGCTCTTGCCGAACCCGGCTCCCCTGTCGCCTCCGACAGCCTAATCCACTTCGCGGCGCTGCTGCACAAGGCATGAGCCCGGCGTCGAAAATCACTGCTTCCAGGGACTTCTTAACGGGGAGTCCCTCTTTTTTGGAGGACCAATGGCTAATTGGGATGTTTGCTACAACTGGATGCTGGACAACGAGGACGCGGGGCGCAAATACGCCACGGTGCCGGACTGCGGTGGCCAGGCTATCAGCGGCATCAACTCAGCCATCTTCCCGCTTCAGTTCGCCAGGATCGCCGCGCTGCCCCCAGCCGAGCGCGGCGCCGAGGTTGAGAACTTCTACAAGGCAGCGTTCTGGAATCAATGGCTGGAGCAGATCGAGAGCGACGATGTAGCAAAGCGCGTATTCGATGCTTCGGTGAATATGGGCGGTGTGCCTGCCGTGCGGTGCCTCCAGGAGGCTTGCGGGGGAGGATTGGCTACGGATGGACATTTCGGACCCGCCACGGTCACAGCGGTCAATGCGGCGCCGTCGGGACAGTTTGTGGAGGCGTTCAAGCAGGCGCGTGCCAACGTTTACCACAGGATAGTAGCGCAGTACCCGGACAAGGGTGTGTATCTCAACGGTTGGCTGTCTAGGGCGCTCAAATAGCTTCCGCGGAAAGGACGCGGTAGACCAGAGCGCACGGGACCGTCCGAGAGGGCGGCTTTCGTGTCTACGCTTTCTTCTTTCCGATCACGGCGATCTTGGGTGCGATATTGCACGA
>CAYTJN010000306.1:0-2436 GCA_964438125.1 uncultured Occallatibacter sp. | reverse complement strand
CCGACGTATTCCGCCGGATTTGGAGACGCGATTGTTCAGAAAGCTGCAATTGCTGGACGACGCCACCTCCGATGCCGACTTGCAGGTGCCTTTGAGCAATCATTTTGAGAAGTTGCGGGGGAATCTAAGAGAGTGGCATTCCGTTCGTGTCAACGAAGAATGGCGGCTGATCTTCCGATGGGACGGGAACAGAGGCGAAGCCGCCGAGGTTTATCTCGACAATCATAGTTACCGTTGAGGTGGAATTATGCTCATTACGGACAGAAAGCCAGTAAGCGTGGGCGAGATGCTAATAGAGGAGTTTCTAACTCCCATGGGTCTGACACAGGGCGCTCTGGCTGCGGCCATGGGAGTGCAACGCAAACTGGTGAATGAGGTTTGTAACAATCGCCGCGAGGTTACCGCGGATACTGCGCTGATGCTGGCGCGGGTCTTTGGCAACTCACCTGAGTTCTGGCTGAACGTGCAACGCCGAATGGACCTGTGGAAGGCACTGCATACACCCAAACGCAGAAAACGGATCGAACAGGCCAAGGCATTGCGGGCGGTCGCTTAGGTTTGGCCAAAATACCAAGGGACGTCAGAATTTTGCCTCAAAGACACGGAAGCGGCGCTCCAGTTCCCACTGCGCCGCTGCTCTTTCGCTTCCGTCGAGAAAGGCTTTGCAGCCGGGGGCAGATTTGTCGCTTCCAAGCACCTGCCCTTTGCACGCTGCGGCGGGCGCAATGAAAATGTCGGGTGCTGCCCAAAGGCTCGCGCCCGACAGGAAACTGTGCTCCATGCCTGTGCGAGCCAACTGCTTGAGATCCTCATAAGACAGGTGGTAGTCAAGCGCGGCGCGGACATACTCGCCGGTGATGTCGATGCGGCTGACGCCTTCATCATCGGTGGACAGAGCCACCGGAACATGAGCTGCGCGGTAGAGCGGGAAGGGATGATTGATTCCCTTGACGCCTAGAATTCCTTCGTTGGAGCTGAGGTTGATCTCCACCATCACGTGCTTTTGCGCCATCTCTTTGAGCAACGCCGGGGCATCGTCTTCATTCATCACGTCTGCCCCGTGACCGATCCGTTCGGCGTGGCCCAGTTCGACAGCCTGACGAATGTGGAAGCGCAATCCCTCGGGCGGCACCAGCCCCGGCGCTAGTTCCCCGGCGTGCAGGCTGATGTGAACCTTGGGATAGACCGAGTGCAGATAATCCAGCATCTTCATCTGCAAGGTGTAGTCGCGCATGGAAATAAAACCATCTTCCGGCTGAACGAAGTTGATGCCAACGAAGCTGGGTTGGGGAGCGGCACCTTGAGGCGAATCGAGGCTTGCCTGGACGGTCTCAAAGCCCAGCAGCGCCTGCGCAAAGACCCGCTCAGGTGGCCCCCCACGCAGCACCTGGTAGATATAACGCACGGTGACTCGGCAGGCCGGCGCGGCTTGAGGAGTTTGGCAGTGCTCAATGTCGTTTCTGGCGGCTTCTGCTGCGTGCACATCCTCTCGATCGACGAGGATTTCATCGCGCAGATTTTGCGCCAGTAGTGTCTGGCGATACTGGGCGAAGTCCATGCTTAACGGATTCTGACTGGCGATCTCGGCGGCGTGGCTGAAGATTGGCGTCTCCATTAGTTCGACATATTGCTGGTTTTGCGCGGCGGCGCGGCTGGCCACTTCGTCCACCCACTCGCCGGTGTGCCTCTTGCTCAGGCCCTTGACACGGTCAAACGTGGAGAAGAACTGGTCATGCCCGCTGAAGCTGGGCGTGGGCACAAAGGCGCGCATCGAGAAGGAGTCGACCAGCCGGTCGTAGAGCGCCTGATTGGAGCTGACCATCTTGGCCGACGTCAGCGGTGGAGTGCATGGCGGCTTGGCGAAGCTGAGGGCGACCGGGTCTACGCATAGCCCGTCCTCGCCGGCGTCGCGGATGAACGTTTCCGCATAGACCGCGCCGGTGAGGTGAACGTGGAGATCGGCACCCTTGGGAAACTGGTCGAGAAAGCCGCGCAGGGCCTGCGGGCCGACCTGCGCGGCAGCAAAATAAGCGTGAGCTGCTCGAGCCGCGGGCGGGTTCGATTGAGCAGTCGCTGGACCCTGGAGCTGGGCGGTGAAAATGGCGAGGAGAAAGCAGACGGCAAGGCGGGCAGGGCGTCGCATATTGCCTTCCAGTTTAGATCAACAGGGCCCGGCAAGCGCATTAAAGGCACGGGTGACTCGATCGAATGCCGACGATGGGCGAATCATGCGATTCTCGAAGCTTTGCTAGCCGAGTTTGGCACTGCGCTCGTCAAGTTTGGCGCTGCAAGTGGGAGTTGATATACTAATCCAGTTGCTGCAACCGACTATTTTGTGGTCGCCGACCCATCTCCGGCCCAGCCGGAATCCGCGCGGGAAGATGCAACGCGAAGTTTGCACTGAGGCCAGATAGCTCAGTGGTAGAGCGCGGCCCT
>CAYTJN010000305.1:0-2441 GCA_964438125.1 uncultured Occallatibacter sp. | reverse complement strand
CCATGGAAGCGCGCTCCCAGCTGCGCCACAGGCCCACATGCTGCAGGGATGCAACGTACTTATTGTCTCCGCTCGGGCTCGATTCGTCAATCTCAGGTTGATTCAATCGAGATCCTATCGTCTTTCGAGGCCAAACTTTTCTACATCGAAGTCGGAAACCTCTCTCGAAACAGGTCGATCACTTGCAGCTGAGAGGTGTGGCAGCTGGGGAACTTTACGCGGACTGGGAACACTGCAGGTGGGCGCGGTGTCTAAGACAGAAAGCGCGAAATACTTGGTGCTGGCTTGGTACTGGCCGAATTTCCACTACCGCCCAAGTTAGGAGGAGTTTTCTTTGGCGGCGTGATTGGTTGAACGGGGCAACAAAAAGGCTGCATTTACCAGAGTGGTTTTTATGGTGCAAATTGTGCTTCGGTTGCGGTAAAGTTGGAGGAGTCTGAATGCAGGTAGACCTTACCATGGGCAATCTTGCCAGCGCGCTGAGTTTTCAAAGCCAAGAGACGACACTGATCGCAAATCTTCAGGCTGGCTCCGAAGAAGCCTTTGCGGGTTTAATCGCGCGTTATCACCAGCCGATCTTCTCGCTTCTGGCCCGCACCGTGCAGGACCGCGACGCCGCAGCCGATCTTACCCAGGAAGTTTTCGTCAAGGTCTTTCGGGGAGTGAACAGCTTTCACGGTGAGTCGTCGCTGCGGACGTGGATCTATCGCATCGCCTTGCGTGAGGCCTCAAACCAGCGTCGTTGGTGGACGCGTCACAAGCAGGCTGAGGTCCCCATCGAGCAAGAGGTTTCCGAGCGTAATTTCGGGCAGCCTGTGCCGTTAAAAGAAACCTTGGTGGATCAGGCTGAGTCCCCCTACGATATGGCGCTGCACTCGGAAAATCGGGCGCGCGTTGAGGCGGCTTTGAGCAAGGTTTCTGAACCTTACCGTACAACCCTCATTCTGCGTGACATAGAGGGTTTTGTTTACGAGGAGGTTGCAGAAATGCAAGGCGTGAATCTCGGAACCGTCAAGTCGCGCCTGGTGCGAGGGCGTGCTGCTTTGAAGGCGATTTTGACGGCTCCGGAGCAAGATGCAGCCTCGCCGGCGCGAGCGAGATTTGAGATGCCCCTGGGAGAGGAGGCGCAATGAGCGAATGCATGGTAGTGCAAGCAAAGTTTTCAGAGTACCTCGACGGTCTTCTGAGCGGACGCGATATGCAGAGAGTTGCGTCGCACCTGGATCACTGCCAGACGTGTGCCGGCGAGTGGAAGGCAATTCAGCAGACTCAGTCCTCGCTGGCAATTCTGGGCCCGGTGCCTGAACCTGTTGACCTTCCGTTGCGCATTCGCGTAGCGATCAGCCATGAGCGGGCACGCCGTCGGCAGAATCCCTTCCACGCCTTCAATTTGGCTTGGAAAAACACCTTTGGCCCCTTTTTGTTGCAGGCCGCGGGCGGGTTCGCTTCAGCGGTTCTGCTCATGGGCTCGGTGATTCTGCTGGTTGGCATGTTTACCCGGCCTGAAACGGCCCAGGCCTCTGCAGACGAACCTCTCGGCAAGGCCACGGCTCCACGCTTCCTTTATCTCTCGAGCGTAGTAGGCGATAACCAGATCGACGCCGTGACAAGTCCAGTGGTGGTCGAAGCTTATGTTAATGGTTCCGGAGAGGTGTACGACTACCGCATCGTCTCCGGCCCCACCGACGAGGCGACGCGCGCGCAGGTGGAAAACCTGCTTTTGTGGAGCCGGTTTGAGCCGGCTCGCCGATTTGGCCAGCCAGTTCCCGGTCTGGCGGTACTCTCCTTCTCAGGCGTCTCCGTGCGCGGATAGGCGATCACAAAGCGCCGGCTGATCGCAGTAATCCGGACAGTCCCATTCAAAGAGCGCCAAGCTGTTATGCTTCATCAGTCGTATCCTATTGGGAGGTAAATACTTAATCCAATCCGTAGAGTTTTGTTGAGATGACGCGAATCTGAAGAAGATCCCGTTCCTGATCACAATCCCAAAAATATTTTCTCTTCGCCGTATTTTCCTCTTTCAACATGTCCAAGGATGGGACTACGCTCATCTTGCGCACTTTTGCGCTCGAAAGAGGGTCCCCCAATGTTGAAATCGCTTCGTATCGCCCTTGTCGCCGTCACCTTTATTTCTTCCGCCTCGATGGTCTTTGCTGCATCTATCAGCCCTGCGCCGATGCCGATGTCCGGTCTTGCGATGACCGCGCCGACCCTCCCACTTCCTTCGCCGATCGGGAGCCTCGCTCTGACAGCGCCGACCCTCCCGCTTCCTTCGCCGATCGGGAGCCTCGCACTCACAGCGCCGACGCTTCCGCTTCCTTCGCCGATCGGGAGCCTTGCACTCACAGCGCCGACGCTCCCGCTTCCTTCGCCGATCGGGAGCCTTGCACTCACAGCGCCGACGCTCCCACTTCCTTCGCCGATCGGGAACCTCGCACTCA
>CAYTJN010000304.1:0-2547 GCA_964438125.1 uncultured Occallatibacter sp. | reverse complement strand
CCGGATAGACCTCGACGGGCATGTTGTGAAACGACACCGCCCCCCAGCCGAGCAACAGCAACCCAATCGCCAGCACCACGTACCGATTATTGAGAGCAAAATCTACGAGCTTGCGAATCATGCTTTCTTCCTCGGGTCTCAGAGTTGACCGTCATTCATTGTCGATTACATTTTGGAGATTGATCGCGTTCGTCACAATCTGCTGGCCAGGCTGTAACCCGGATAGAATCTCCTGCATGTTGTTCGGCAACTGTTGGCCACTGACGACCTGAATCCGCTTGAATTTCTCTTCGACAGGAATGAAGACCCAATCGCGGTCGTGCAGATGTACAATCGCGGGCGACGGGACAGCCGCGAAGGTCCGCTTCTCCTTTCCGTATAACGTGGCCGTGGCGAACATGCCGGGCCGCATCATCAAGCTCGGATTTGCAACCTCGATTCGGACCTTTGCTGTGCGGATATTCGGATCGAGCATGGAGCCGATGTTGCTGATTGTTCCCTTGAGAACTTTGTCCGGATAGGCATTGAGCTTGATCTCGGCGGGTTGTCCGATGCGCACGTTGGCCATGTCTGTTTCGTAGATGTCACAGACGATCCACACGCTGGTCAGATCTGAAATGGTGAATGGGTTCGGCGTAGAGTAAGCCTGCACGAACGCCGCGTTTGTCACCTGCTGATCGGTGATCACGCCGGATACCGGGGCGAGGATATCGACAAGTCCCTTCGGATTATCAGGATCGCTACCGAGTAGGTGAAGGTGCTCAGTAGCCGTATCAAGCGTGGTCTTGGCATCGTCCTCGGTGTCTTGTGCGATCTCCAGGTCTCCGAGCGCGATAGCCCCGTGCTCGTACAGCACCTTTGCGCGATCCAATTGCTTGCGCGCCAGGAGCTCATCGGAGACCGCTTTGCGGTATGCGTCGAAGCCTCCCGAAATGTCGTCGCTGCGGACACGCAGCAAAAGCTGTCCCTTCTTTACTGTGTCGCCGAGGCGAGCACGGATGTCCACAATGCGGCCAGAGGCAAGCGAGATCACCGGTACGTTTCTCGCGACGTCCGGAATGACAGTGCCGGTTACGAATAGCTGTGACGGGGCCTGGTATTCGGTCGCCGTCATCAACGGATACCGCTCCGGATGCTCGACCGCAAAAAAGGAAACGTCCACCCCAGAGACCACTTTAGCTGGCGGCGGCGCCTCCTCATCTGCTTTTACCTTTTCACTCTTGCAGCCATTTATCACAAATGATATTGCTAAGCCGATCATTGCGAGGCCAATTCTAGAACCTTTGATATCCATACCTTTTCTCGCCCCCGTCAATATCCGTCGAACCTCAGGCGCACAAGGGCTCTTTGGGCAGCAGCAAGCTGTCGGGTAAGTGGCGTTTGTGCGGAGCTGATTTGTTCTTCAGGTAGCACCGGAGTTATCAGTAACTCCGGTGCTACCTTTAAATGTGTCGGTCATGATCTTTCGAGTATTCGCTGTCGGGTGTCAGGGCTGCATGAATACTCGCACAAGAAGGCATAGTGATTGACGTGACTCTGTCAGCGTGCTCAGTCTCGCCTGCTCTCGGCATTGACAGTCTGAACACTTAGAACCTCACCTTGATTGCAAGCGTCGTATTGGTTTGGTTCGTACGCAGGTCGGGCCACCAGATTGAGGTCGCATCCCCTGCAGTCCCCGTCCCGTTTCCCAAGGCAAAGCAAGCGGTCTCGGCCGCGGCCAATCCAGCGGTGCCATACCCAAATCCGGAAGGTGTGCCATTGGTGCAGGCATACTGTGTGGGTTGGCCATTGTTGCCGCCAGGAGGGGTGATGCCACCACGGCCAGTCCAGTAAGGCACGTCTGAGTAGCGATAGCCTTCCTCCAATGTGAAGGTGATGAACTGGCTCGGCATGTAATCGAAGGTGACGGTTCCGTCATGCATCAGAGAGCGATCGCCCGCATTCTCGGTAAAATAGGGAGTGCCAGAAAAGGCCGTCGCGCCGTTGATCGGGGGCAGAAGAGTCAAATAACGGCCGGGATTGCTCATCACGCCGCCGCCGAGAGTTATGGCAAAGAGATCCTTCTTGAACCACGTGCGGTCATAAATCATATAGCCCAGGAAGGCCTGCTTGGGCCTGCCATTCTTTGCACTGTGACAGTTCACGCCGCCAATGTAAGTGTCGGTTGTGCCCATCTCCGGAGAATAGCCGTGGGGGTTGACCGCGCCATCTGGAGTGGCGAATGAGGCAGGTCCGCCGCCGTATTCGCAGCCCGCATCGCCGGTGATGGTAAATGCCGCCTTATCGATAAATGCCTTGGGCTTGTCGTAGTATTTGACCTGCGCGCTATAGTCGGCGTGAATTCGTGAACGCCCAGGGAAGCCGACCGCATCCTCACCAAGCCCATAATTATTGAAGACGAAGTCCAGATAGGGCTTCGGACGCCAAAGAATCTGACCACCCAGGCCGGGCTTGCCATTGGCGCGCGCATACGACTGCCAGCCGTTGATGACCCACGGCTCAATCTTCAGCTTCTTTGTTGGAAAATACTGAATACGGAGGCCGTTA
>CAYTJN010000303.1:0-2548 GCA_964438125.1 uncultured Occallatibacter sp. | reverse complement strand
GCCTCGCATTGCACAGTGTCTTTTTCCCGACTGCTCAACCCCGAGCCGAACATCCTGAAGGCGGCCTCGTTGTCAGTCAAGAGGGAACTCTGACAACCCTCGCGACGGATTTCAAGAGTTATCTCACATTTAAGCCAGATGCACACCTGACCTTGAGCGGACATGCAGATGCACGCGGATCGGTCGAGTACAATCAGGCGCTCACTGAACGCCGTGTCGCCCGCACAAAGCAATTCCTGGTTGAACAGGGTGTTCCCGAAGCGAGCATTGAAACACGTAGTCTCGGCAAAGACCAGGAACTCACCGCCGACCAGGTAAAAGAACTCGTCGACCAGAATACTGAACTGAGTGCTGCGGAACGCGAGAAGGTTCTTCGCGACCTGAGCGTTATTGTGCTGGCTCAAAACCGTCGTGTAGACGTCACTCTCAGCACGACCGGTCAGCAATCCGTTCGTCTGTACCCATTCAACGCAGCTGATGCTTTGACTCTACTCAATGAGAAGGCATCGGCGCCCCGCAAGAAAGCGGCAGCGGACAAGAAGTAAATACCCATTCAGCTGGAGCAGGCTGGCTGGCCTGCTCCCGAAACGAAATCGAGCGTTGATAATCGTGCTTGTCAGCTAATCCAGCGTTCTAGAGAGAGTCTCATGAACGCGTTCTCGATCTATCAGGAATTCCCCGACACCTTTTGGATCTTCAAACATGAGCAATGCTTTCTTTGCAAGCGGGCGGCAATAGCTCACGAAAACAAGATCCGGCGGTTGAAAGCTTTTACTCCGCTGCCAAACACCGCATACGCGGCGTTCTGTGGCCTGTTTGACTCTGGCACTCATACCTCCTTGAGGAACGACCTTTTCGGAACAAAATCAGGCAAAGTTGACGTAGGAAATACCGGGATGACACTCACCAGGTACAGTTCGGCCTGAAGGACTCTGCGAGGTCGGCCGCGATCTCCGGGGCGCCTGGGAGGATCGACGAAAATCGATTGGTCACAGAATCTTTGTCGGAATAGAAGGAAAAGAATGAGCCTTGGGCATGATGATCTCCTCGATCAATCGTAAGCAACACATCGCTTCACTTGTAGGACTTAGATCAAACAGACTCGTAGCCTTCGACAAGACAATATAAAAAGGTCAACCCGATTACGAGATACCCTCATATGCAAGTCGAGCCTATTTGATACCTATTCCCGCTCGCCGGCTGTAGCCGAGATTCTATCCTCCGACAATGATTTCCGATGAAGCCTATAATGAGTGTGTCCTCGGAAAGAGATAGATTCATGCTCATGAAACCGTTACGAATCGGTCTTGCAATGATGCTGGCGATCTCTTCTGCTCCAGCTATTTGGGCTGTGGATGCAGGAACACCCGCAGAGTCTGCAACCTACAGGCTGCGCCTTTTTCACCTCCATACAGGTGAACACCTCGATGTGGTCTACCGGATTGGTAACGAGTACGTTCCGGAAGGAATTGCAGCGCTGGATCATTTCCTTCGTGACCACCGCACCGGCGATGTGAAGGACTATGACCTCCGCGAATTCGACCTGCTGCATGACCTGTTGGCCAAACTGGGGCATCCAGACAGCGAAATCGACATTGTCTGCGGTTATCGCACCCCGTGGAGCAATAACTATCTTCGGGATCGTAGCCACGGTGTAGCGCTTCACAGTCAGCATATGGAAGCCAAAGCCATCGATATTCGCATTCCTGGTATTCCGACGGCCAAGGTCCGCGATGCCGCTCTGTCTCTACAAAGAGGGGGCGTAGGCTACTACGA
Source organism: uncultured Occallatibacter sp. (assembly GCA_964438125.1). Lineage (GTDB taxonomy): Bacteria > Acidobacteriota > Terriglobia > Terriglobales > Acidobacteriaceae > Telmatobacter. The sequence continues at coordinate 772 of CAYTJN010000303.1, read as the reverse complement.
ACAGTCCGACTTTGTGCATGTTGACGTTGGCCCGGTGCGCCATTGGTAGTTCGGGTCTCCGGTCAGCGATAGGGCTGCCCCTTGGCCAGAGAATCATTGAGTGAAGCATCGTACCCGTAAATGTCATCGTAGAAATAGACTTCTCCGTTTTCCTCGACGATTGCCGTCAGATATACGATCACAACAGGTACTTGCGTGGTTAGATTCACTTGCTGGTTGTCTGGACCAGACTGCATAGCAGCCTTTATTTTCTCGAGTGTCCACTTTGGTTGGTCTCGCAGCAGCCACGCCGCAAGTTCAGCCGGCTTTTCCACGCGAATGCATCCATGACTGAAGTCGCGCCGCGAGCGATTGAACAACTGCGGTGTCGGTGTGCTGTGCAGGTATACGTCAAATTCGTTGGGAAACATAAATTTGACCAACCCAAGCGCGTTCGATGGTCCTGGCTTTTGCCGCACCAGGAGCCTTCCGGATTCTATTTCAGCCAGCATGGCGGCGCTTATCGTTCTGCCACTGACGACCCGCCCATCCTGCTCTGTAGCCTCGAAGCCCTTCCTTGCCAGGTAGCTCGGATCCTTGCGAAGTTTAGGGACGATCTCAGCACGAACTATATCCAAGGGAAGATTCCAATACGGCCGGAAAATAATGTACTTCATTTCCTTGGCAAAGACGGGCGTCTGATGCTGGAAGGCCTGCCCCACAACGACATTCATGCGTAGCGCGATCGTATGGTCGTCTGAGAATACTCGCAACCTGAACCCTGGGATATTCA
>CAYTJN010000302.1:0-2555 GCA_964438125.1 uncultured Occallatibacter sp. | reverse complement strand
TTTTCCGCTCGCAGCTGCCCAGCAGACCTTCCAGATACCCCAGACTCCGCTCCCGTACCTCCGAACGCGGAAACAAATCTCCCATCCGCTGGTGCACATGCACCAGTTCCTTCCGCCATCCTCGAATCGATTTCCCCATCATCGTTGTGCGGAGAGCCCCATGAGCACATATAGCTTAGGTCCTCCCAGGCGTTCAGGGAAGTTACTATCTAGCTACAACTGTAGTACTAGAGCGTGTTTCAAAAATGCCTCCTGAGGGTGATCCAGAAGCAGGCGAGGTAAAAGAAGGCGTAGTAGAGGGAGAGCAGATGTTCGTGACGAACCAGCAGGCATCGAAACTGTCCGAACCATGCATTGGTTCGTTCCACGATCCATCGGCGTTTGTAGCGGCGAAGTTTGCGGCCGTCTTCATAGCGCCTTCGCTTGTTGTTGTTCCGGTAGGGCGCAATCATTTCGATGCTACGCTTCTTGAACCGCTCGCGCAATGGATCGGAATCGTAACCGCGATCGGCTATGATGCGCTTCGGCTTTTGCCTCGGCCGGCCCCGTGGCCGTGGGACGCGGACTGCCGCGACCGTGGCCTCCGCAAGCTTAACTTCACTGGGGGAGGCACTTTCCAGCCGAACTCCCATCGGAAGACCTTGACCCTCGACCAGTACCATCCACTTCGTGCCCCTGCCACGCTTGGTTTTGCCGACTGCCGAGCCCCCCTTTTCGCCGGTGCGAAGCTGCCGTCCAGGAAAGTCTCGTCCCATTTGAGCAGTCCTCGCTCATCCAATGTGCCGAGCAGCGTCCGCCACGCATCCAGCCAGACATCCTGCTCTTGCCAGCTTTGCAATCGCCGCCAGCAGGTCGAGGAGGATGGAAATTCCTCCGGTAGAAATCGCCATGCGGCGCCGGTTTGCAGAATCCACAATATGCCCTCAAACACGCTCGATTCGGGGCCGGCGGCCGTCCACGCTTATCGCGCCGCCGCCTGGGCTTGGGAAGCAAGGGTTCAATCAATTTCCACCGCTCATGGGTCAACAGCCTCTGTCGATTCTTCATGACAGAAGACCAACAGCTCAACCACCTTAAGCGTAAGTGACTGATTTGAGGCCGAACCTATTTTTGAAACACGCTCTAGCAACATGGTCGGCGCAGTCGTGCCGGTGCCGGCCTGGATTACGAAAGTGAGCCAAAGAAAGGCGCCTGGGGCGATGAGAGCCATTGCATTGCTGGTTAATCCGGTGAGGCCCAGAGTGGCCTGCATCTGAGGTGCCTTTTGATCTGCCATAAACATTCTCCTGAACGTGATGTTTTTTCGGCTGCTCCCCGGTGTATAGCCCCGGTCGTCTTTGCTCGTATCCGATTCGCCTGCATCCGCGCGGCACTGGCGGCAATGGCGCATCATGTTCATCTCTCCCTCGCACGAATCCTGCAATGCCTTTAGCTCTTGTGCCGTCGGCCCGCGTGTTCCATTGAGTCCGAAGACCGTGCCATGTTCCGGCGCAGAGATGAGCGGCATAATGTTATGCAGGAAGGCGCCGCGCGATTTGACCGCCTTGTTGACCTCTGCCAGATGATGGTCGTTCACGCCCGGAATCATCACTGAATTCACCTTGCAAAGGATCCCGCGTTCGGTCAGCATCTCCAGGCCCAGCAGTTGACGCTCACTCAGAATCCTGGCCGCTTCCACTCCCTCGTATCGTCTCTTGTTGACATAGATCCAGGGATAGATCTTCGCGCCAATCTCCGGATCGACCATATTGATCGTGATCGTCACATGATCGATATTGAGAGCCAGGATTCTATCGACATATTCGGGGAGCACAAGTCCATTGGTCGAAAGACAAAGCTTGATGTCCGGAGTTGCCTGGGTCACAAGTTCGAAGGTCTTAAAGGTCTTCTCGGGATTTGCCAACGGGTCGCCAGGACCGGCAATTCCGAGTACAGTCATCTGAGGGATCTCCGAGGCCACCGCAAGCACTTTCCTCGCTGCCTGTTCCGGTGTCAACCGTTCACTCACCACACCGGGCCGGGATTCATTCGAACAATCGTACTTGCGATTGCAATAGTGGCATTGGATATTGCAGGCTGGCGCAACGGCCACATGCATTCGCGCATAGTGATGGTGCGCTTCTTCGCTATAGCAGGGGTGGTTCTTTACTTTTTCCCATATATCCGGCGATAGATCGCCCTGTCCCGCGGCCGAGCCGCAGTTGGGCTTGCCGTTTCCGCCTTTTGAACCGCAGCCCTTTTGTCCGCCGCCCAGAGGAGCTGGCTGCATCACGAGCAACTGTTCGATTGCCTTTCGAGTGCCAAGCTCCATTGCATCCCCCATTGTGTTGGAGTGCCCCGGACTGCGGGTATTGCAAAGGACTACTGCAACTCGGAAGCCAAAGTTGATCTCGCAGATAACGCAGGTCTTACGGATGTATTGTTTATGTCGTAATACTGACACAAGACCAGATGCACAACGTTTTGTCGCGAATCAGCCATCGCGTCACACACATTCAGTGTAAGCGTTTGAAGTTCCCCTCTGGCATAGCGCCGGGGATGCAACCGACTATTCA
>CAYTJN010000301.1:0-2590 GCA_964438125.1 uncultured Occallatibacter sp. | reverse complement strand
CGATCGATCGAAACTGTCTCCGTTCAATCTCTCCGCTAAAAACCAGAGCCCGCAGGGTATTTTGCAAGTGGCTCAGCTTGCAGGTAATTAATTGTTAACCTGGCTCTCTTGGCAGAACGAACCTGAAATGGTCAGAACAGGGAACCAGCTAGTACTACGGTTGTAGATTGGAGAACTGGAGGGAGCAGGGCGATTTAGCGCCCTGAAAAGCAGCCAATTTACTGGGCCTTTAGGCCCGGATCGTTTGCCAACTGCCTTGCATTTGACTGATCTACAACTGCGGTACTGGAACATTGCCGATTTACTGTAGATCTGTGCCCATCCATTTCGCAGTTTCATCGCAAAATGGATGGGAAACATACAAAAGTCCGGTCTACACAACTCCACAGAATGCTCTATTCGTTCATAAATAAATGGTCAGCGGAAACTTGGAGGAGATTCTAGTGCAAGCAAACGTGCCGAATCAAAAACAAGCCGTTCTCCTGCTGGCTCACGGCACACCGGAAAACGTCCAGCAAATCCCCGAATACCTCAACAACGTCACCGGCGGCCGGCCCCTGCCTCACGAAGTCATCGAGGAGATCCAGCGCCGATACGCGCTCATCGGCCACAGCCCGCTCACCGAGATCACCGAGGCTCAAGCCCGCCTCGTCCAAGCGGAGCTTGCTGCGGCAGGTCATCCGGTGCACGTCTACTTCGCCATGAGAAACTGGAGCCCGTATATCGCCGACGTCGTTCGCCAGATGCGAGCCGACAAGGTGGAAGCGGTCGCCGTCCTATGTCTAGCTCCGCAAAACTCGCGCACCAGCGTTGGTCTTTATCGTCGCGCCGTGGAGGCCGAGGCCGACGGCCTTCGCATCGACTTCACCGAAGCCTGGGCACAGCATCCGCTCCTGATTGAAGCCTTTATCGAGCGCCTGCGCCCAGCCTGGACAAGCCTCAGCGAGGAGGTTGGCTACGCGGTTCCCGTGCTCTTCACCGCGCATAGCGTTCCTTGCCGCACCATTCAGTCTTCTGAGAGTCAACCCGGTGATCCATACGCACAAGAGGCCAAACGCACCGCGGCACAAGTCGCAGCCGGCGTCCCTGGAATTCCGCACTGGTACTTCGCCTTTCAGAGCCAGGGCGCCAGCGGCGGCACTTGGATTGGTCCCACCGTCGAGGCCACTCTCGAATCGCTAGCGGCCGAGGGCGTGAAGACTCTCATGCTGCAGCCCATCGGCTTCCTCTGCGATCACGTCGAAATCCTCTACGACGTAGACATCCTCTTCCGCGAAGTTGCGGCAAAGCTAAACATGAGGCTGGAGCGCCCCGAGTCGCTGAACGCCTCCGAAACTCTCGCCAAAGCCATCGCAGATCTTGCGCAGCAAAGCCTCGCAAGGCTTGACAGCCGGTGAAATTGCGCTAAATCATTGCGGCTGAGACTTCTGCTCAAGTAAAATGCTGGCCATGATGAAGAGACTTTCGCTTGCCTTCATGCTCTTCGTTGGCGCTCTGCTTTTCTCCTGCTCCGTGGTGCTGCTCCAGGCGCAGGACTGGGCAAAGGCCCGCCTCGAAGCCTCGCCTCGTCACCACGAGTACGTCGCCCTCCATCACGGCAGCCGAACCCTTCAGGCCTTCATCGTTTACCCCGAGGTCAAAGACAAGGCGCCGGTCGTCATCATGATCCACGAGATCTTTGGGCTCACAGACTGGGCCAAAGAGATGGCCGACGAACTGGCCGCGAAAGGCGTCATCGTTGTCGCCCCCGATCTTCTTTCGGGCTTCGGTCCAAAAGGTGGAGGAACCAACGAGTTCGCCAGCCAGGACGACGCAATCAAAGCCGTCTCAGCTCTCAATCCGGAGGATGTCCTCGCCGATCTGGATGCCGCAGCCGACTACGCGCGCCATATCCCAGCGGCCGACGGCAAAGTCGATTCGGTGGGCTTCTGCTGGGGTGGCGGCAAGTCTTTCGCCTTCGCCGCCCATCGCAAAGATCTCTCGGCCGCCTTTGTCTTCTATGGTCCTCCGCCCGCGGACGTGTCTACCATTACGGCGCCCGTCTACGCCTTCTACGGCGGCAACGACGCCCGCATTGATGCGACAATCCCCGAGACGATCGCAGCCATGAAGGCCGCCGGCAAGAAGTACGAGCCTGTCACCTACGACGGCGCAGGCCATGGTTTCATGCGCGCCGGTGAAGACCCGACAAACACAGTACCCGGCAACAAAACCGCCCGCGAGCAAGGCTTCGCGCGCCTCGTCGCTCTGCTGAAGTAGCGGGGCGACTTTCAGCACTGCGGCTTTTACAAATAAACCAGCGGAATGAAGTTCTGTTCCTGGATGGGCGGGCGCACGTATTTCGACTTCTCAAGCTTCGGCAACTCCAGCGGCGCGGGCGTCAGATCCTTGTAGACGAACAGCGATAGAAGATGCCGGATCACGTTCAACCGGGCGCATTTCTTGTTCTCCGCATTCACCACGTACCACGGAGACATCTTGGTGTCGGTTACCGCGAACATCTCATCCTTGGCGCGTGAGTATTCGGCCCAGTGTTTGCGCGATTCAAGATCCATCGGACTCAGCTTCCAGCGCTTGGTGGGGTTCTTCA
>CAYTJN010000300.1:0-2649 GCA_964438125.1 uncultured Occallatibacter sp. | reverse complement strand
CATCTAAAATCATCAGGTTTTATCACGGTTTTAGCGGTTTTTCAGGATCGACTAGATTATTCCGCCGAAGCTCCGAGTGAAACGCTGCAAATAAGTCCTGTTGGGTTTGCCCGCGCATGCATCCGGCCTCGCGATTGATCTGGTTTGGTCAAAAGCATCCAACGGTCCCTATGTATATGCTTGGAGTGTTCCCGTACGGGAACACCTAGACTGCAATTATAGGAGGAAATAATCAGTGTTCCCGAGCGGGAAGTTATTATTGACTTTTGCGCGGGAAAACGCAATTATTCCCGTACGGGAACGATTAGGGTAAACCAGTGATGCTTGCGGTACAAGAGGTCGGCCAAATCATCCGGGAGAGCCGAAAGCGGCTGGGGGTCACGCAGAGAGACTTGGCGCTGACATCGGGGACCGGCTTACGCTTCATTATCGATTTGGAAAAGGGAAAGGAAACCTGCCAGATTGGCAAGGTGCTGACGGTCCTGCAAACGCTGGGATCAAGATCGCGCTGACGCCGCCTGCGGTGTCCGGGAGCAAGGAATAGCGCATGGCGAGAACTTTGGATGTCTATCTATTTCGCGAACTGGCCGGCCACCTGATTCAGGACGACGGCGGCCAGATGGTCTTCAACTACGCTGAAAACTGGCTGCAGCAGCCCGACGCTACGCCACTGTCCCACTCGCTGCCGCTGCGGCGGGAGCGCTTCACGCGCAAGGAATGCCGAGGCTATTTCGCAGGGGTTCTGCCGGAAGAGAGCAATCGCGAAATCATCGCCCGCAACTTGGGCATCAGTGAGCGCACCGATTACGCCATGCTGGAGCGAATCGGCGGGGAGTGCGCGGGCGCCGTCACGTTCCTTCCCGCTACAGTACGGCCTTGCGGTTTTCTGAACAACGTCCACCGTGGATGTTATGTCAATCGGGCGGGACTGTTGTGCTGCGCATTCTTCGAGAGATGGGGCACTTGGTTCAACCTGGCGATGGTCAGCAATACTGACTACCGCACCTTGTGCCTTCAGAAATGAGAATGCTCCACGCGTGTTCGGTGCCTGCTCAAGTTCTTCCCAATCCAAGGGCTCGCGTACTTCACGCCGTCTGGGCATTGATGCTTACGACCTCCCCTCCGGCGAATTGCTTCAGAAGTCGATCTGCAAGGCACTCGTAATCTTCGCGCGCTTTTGAATTTGGCTCATAATCCGCCAAGAACTTGCGGCTGCGGGCGGCTTTAACAACGGCTTGATCTGTCCGAATCCCGGCGTAAACCGGCACGCCACGCTTCTCCGAGATGGACGCCAGAGTATTGAGCACTGCTTCGGTGATCGCAAGTCGCCGGTCGAGTTTGACCGGGAGCAGGCCGGCCACTCTGACATTCAGGCCACCTGCCAGCATCCCATTTAACATCTCGCCGGATTCAATGCTAGATGTTGCCCCCTGAACGCTAAGGATGTCCATGTCGACTGGCACAAGCACCTGCTGTGAGTACACCATCGCGCAGGTCTGGAAGAGGCTAATGGAGGGTGCCACGTCGATCAGAACCGCATCATAGTTCCGCTCGTATTCGCCGAGCATGTGTTTGAAGATGAATTCTCGAAAGGGCATTCCCATCGTTGTTGATTCAGCTTTCGTGGTGTAACGGTTCCCACAGATAACGTCGATGCCGGGATGGGCGGTTACCAGGCACTCGCGGAGCGCCAGCTTTCGGATGAGTAGGTCATAGAGAAACGCCGTGGGCCGCAACCCTAACACTGCGGACACAGAACCTTGGGAGTCCGCGTCGATCAACAGCACTCGCAAACCGCGATCTGCGAAGCAGCGGGCCAAGTTGATTGTGGTGGTGGTCTTTCCTACCCCGCCTCGTTGGTTAGACACGGACAGTCGGATAAGCGTCCACTGCTTCCAACAGCTTCTTTTCTTCCTGCGGCGCGAGACGCCGATTGCGTCCCGGCCCAGGTGCTGGCCGGCGAATGTTCATCACAGGATTTGCCGGCAATCCGACGCCCCACTCTTTGATGGCAATGGTGAACATGTGGCCGAGTAGAGCGAGATCGAGGCGAACAGTGTTGTTCGTGCGTGGCTGAGGATTGCCATTCTCATCCTTACGGTCCTCCCCAGCTAATCTGGCATCCCAGAATTTTGCGATGACCTCTGGAGTGAGAGCTGCCAACGAGTATTTGCCAAGATGCTTCGTCAGCACTCTTGCTCGTTTCCGATCAGCTACCTGGGAAGTTGGACGCTTCGTCGGCACGACCTCCGTCAAGTAGCGTCCCAGCGCGGCTGTGATCGTCATGCGATCTGCTGTTGCGCGCTGAATATAAGCGCCGCACACCATTTCGTCTTCGGTGCGGCGCGCCCAATCTTCGGCATCTCTTTTTGTACGGAACGTCTTGGTCTGCATCGGCCAACCCGCGGATAACAGCCTTCCAGCTCCCTGCGGGCTTCTTGACTATGGTTGCCATCGCGTCCTCTTGCGTGCGGAACTGTACCTCGCGAACCAGCACTGTATTTCCGACGAACGCAAAGCGCAAGATTGGCGAAGACGGTACTAGGGGCTTGAATGGTAACTATCAGTATAATCCATTATATTTCAACACTATAGAGCCACTTGCAAAATACCCTGCGCACCTGGGCGAAATCGCATTCTTCGCTGCGT
>CAYTJN010000299.1:0-2684 GCA_964438125.1 uncultured Occallatibacter sp. | reverse complement strand
CTCGCCATTCGGGACCAGCCCGGATCCGCGTTTTCTGTGCCTGCTCCCGCAGATTCGCGACACCCTGGCGTCGCTGCAATACGGGATTGCCTCGCGCAGAGGCTTTGTCGTATTGACCGGCGAAGTGGGCACTGGCAAGACCACTCTGCTCAAAGCCGTCCTGAGTACCTTCGTCAAGGTTCGTGTTTCCTCGGCCTTCGTATTCAATCCACGCCTCGACGTGCACGATTTTCTCGATTTTGTGCTTACCGAGTTCGATGTTCCTGTGAAGCGGCGCACCAAGGCCGGAATGCTGCTGGAATTGAATATCTGGATGATCGACCGCTACCGCGAGGGCGGCCTCTGTGTTATTGCCGTCGACGAGGCGCAGAACCTCACCTGGGACCTCATGGAAGAGATCCGCCTGCTCACTAACCTCGAAACCTCTTCCGACAAGCTGCTGCAGATTGTGCTCTCCGGACAGCCGGAACTGGAAAAGAAACTCAACGATCCGCGCGTGCGGCAGTTGCGGCAGCGCATAGCGGTTTGGTGCAAGACGTATCCGCTTACCGCCGAGCAGACGCCAATTTACATCTCCGAGCGGCTGCGCATCGCGGGCGCCACCCAGCCGTTGTTCACTCCTGCGGCCATGGATCTGGTGCATGCCATCGCCAAAGGCATTCCCCGCCTCATCAACCTCATCTGCGAACACGCCATGATATGTGCGTATTCTGAGCAGACCCAGCTCATCTCCCCCAGGGTGATCGAAGCGGTGCGTGGGGAACTCAATCTCGAGCAACTCCCCTTTGGGCTCGCTCCCGGAGGCGAGGACAAGCTGCGGGGAGCCAGCCTGGACAAGGACATCTCGCAATTCATGGCCCCTTTTCGCGGGCCCCTTGACGAGTCAGAGGACACAGCGCAATGAGCTATATTTACGATGCCCTTTTGAGAGCCGAACGGGAACGGCAAAACCAACCGGCTGAGCGCGACGATCGCAAAGTCCCACCGGCGCCGAGCGAACCTGTTTTGCCTCGGCCGCCGGAAGAGTTCGATGCCGACTCCGCCCCCATCGCGCAATACGCGTGGAGTCCATTTCTTCCTTCTTTCCCCACTCTGGCAAGCCGTGGCGGCGGACTCGAGCAGTTTCGCAGCCTTCGTTCGCACATCTATCAGGCCCGCAACGAGACCCGTCTCAAGACCATTCTGGTTTCCAGCGGCATGCCTTCGGAAGGCAAGAGCTTCGTCACCGCGAATCTGGCTATGAGCCTGGCCAGGAACAGCGGCAACCGGACCTTGCTCATTGACGGCGATCTCAGGCGTCCATCTCTCCATCTGCTGCTGGGAGCCCCCAATGATGTCGGCCTTGCGGATTATCTGGCGGGAACCGCGGAACTGCCCGCCATCATGCAGCGCTACTCCGATAGCAGCGCGGACGGCGCCAACGGAGCCCCCGACCTGGCCAATCTCACCTTCATCCCCACCGGCACGATTCATCAAAACGCGTCCGAACTTATTTCCAACCGGCGCATCAAGGACCTGATCTCGACGCTCTCGGCATCGTTCGACTGGATTCTCATCGACTCGCCTCCGGCCCTGGTTTTTGCCGATGCGGTCGATCTGGCCCGCGCCGCGGATGCGGTGCTTTTGGTGGTGCGCGGAGCGCGAACTACTTACGAAGTCGCGCAGCGGGCCAAAAACAGCTTTTCCAGCTCGCAAATCCTGGGCGTTGTGCTCAACGACATCAAGAATCCGCCACGCCGCGAGTCTTACTACGACTACTACTACGGCAAGAAAGACCCAAAGGATTCTGCCACGGAAGCATCGGAACAGGAAGCGCAATGATCCGGCTCTTCAACGTTTACTATTCGACGCGCACGGTAATACGCGTGCTCGGCGAAGTCCCCCTGGTGGCCGGTTCGTTTTTGATTGCCGCCCTTTGGTTGTCCGGGCCCGACCCATCGATTCCCTTGCTCTACGAAAATGGCCTGCTGAAGATCGCCGCCCTCACCGTCTTCACACTTTTGTTGACGTACTATTTCGACCTCTACGAACCGCAGCACATCTCCGGCGGCTTTGAGATCTACTTCCGTATTCTCCTGGTTTTGAGCGGGCTTTCTTTTGTTTTGGCAGCGCTTCTCTATTGGGATCCAGACTTTGCGTTCGGGCCCAATGTTTTTGTAGTCGGCGTGGCGATTCTGGCTGTAACGCTGCTGGTTTGGCGATCCGTCTACGAGTGGGTGGGGAATCTCCAGGTTTTCCGGGAAAAAGTGTACGTGCTGGGCCACGGTGCGCACGCGGCCAATGTGATCGAATTGCTGCGCAAGCGGCGCGACGCCGGCATGGAGGTGGTCCCGCGCGAGAGCCTTGCCGTTTCTGCAGAGGGATCCGGCGGGAGCTATGCCAGGGAGCTCGATGCCCTGAGCTTGCTTCGTCCGCGGGTCGATCGGGTGATCGTGGCCATTGAGGAGCGGCGCGGGTCGATGCCGCTGCACGAGCTTCTCGACTTGCGGTACATGGGTTTCTCGATCGATGACGCCAACGCGCTTGTCGAACGACTCGAAGGCAAGCTGCCCCTCGAGGGACTGATTCCGAGCAGCCTCATCTTTACCGACGGCTTCAAGATTGGCACCGGCAAACTGCTTGTCCGGCGGCTTGTATCCTTTGTCGTGTCGTTGACCGGTCTGCTTCTCTGCCTGCCGTTTATT
>CAYTJN010000298.1:0-2700 GCA_964438125.1 uncultured Occallatibacter sp. | reverse complement strand
CCAGAAGAAGTAGACCTTCCACTTGTCTTTATATGTGGTGCCGGTGATGGGCTGGAAGGCATCCTTGAGGTCGAGATTAACAACGGCGGTCAGTTCAAAGGCTGGAAAACTTGCACCAACGGAAAGCATTCTTGGACTCCTGAAAGAAAGGTTGACTGGGGTTGAAAGATAGCGGCCGGGAAGAATCCCTTAGCCAGCGAGCCCGGAGAGCCCTGCCGTTGTGGCATGAACCCCCGCATAAGAAAGGATGCGCGGGAAGGCGGGCAGGATTCTCTTCCAATGGTATTGGAGATGAAGCTCGACTACCGCACTATTTGCAGGTCCATAGTTGTTTGAGTTTGGGGTTGTTTCAGTTTGGCCATCCACCGGACGCGGAACGGCGCCGGAAGCGTTCATCAACGGGCTGGCGGTCTTTGAAGCCGGTGTCGACTGTGTGCCAGTGCTCGATGGACGGCTCACCCATACGCCAGCAGAGCAGGACGACTTGATCGTCGACGCGGCAGGGAAAGTCAAGCAGGCCAGAGTCGAGGTCTTTCACCTGAACGCCGATGGAGTCAATTTCCGCGACGCTCTCTCGGGCTTGCTGCACAAGCGACTCCAGTTCGGCACGCTGCTTAGCAATCGCGGCCACGTCGACCCTCATGCCGCCTGAGAGGTAGATTCGGCGGGCTATCTCGGAAAGGCCCTGCTCAACCTCCTCGGCCTCTCGCTTGCCCTCAATGGCGCGCTTCAAGAGCGACTCCAGCACCGGGAGCAGTGATTGCGCTTCGTCAAGGGTAAAGGTTTTCATTGGACCGCCTTGGCAAATAGGATACGACGAAATTGAATCCGGGACCAGCCGGAATGGGACAACCGTCCCAAATGTAGCGGCTGCGGGTTAAGGATGGGCAACTGCCCTTCTCGGGCGTAAAGGACTCTGTTCATAGCTCCGGAGGGGTGCCAGGGTTTCGCTTTTGTCGCTCTGTCCAGCTTGTTTTGATCTTTTCGTAGGTGGCTTGCATTGCATCCAGCTCCACGTCGCTTAACCTCTCGATGTCGATCAGTTGATTGTGTGCGGTGTCCATCGCTCGAATCAACTCATTCAATTTCAGGTTGATGGCGCGCGCGTCGCGATTCTGGGTGTTCTGGATCAAAAAGACCATGAGAAATGTGGCGATGGATGTGCCGGTACCGATGACCAGCGCCCAGTTGTCTGAGAAATGGAAGACGGGGCCGGTCGCGGCCCACAGCACCACCACCAGGCCGGCACCCGCAAAAGCCCAGGTCGATCCGAGCCAGCCGGAGGCCGCAGCTGCGAAGCGGCCGAAATGGCTATGTACATTCCGCTCCTGGACCTCGTTCGGGTGTTTATGCATCTGGCCTTACCTCCCAGAATTGGCGGCTTCTCGATCGTGGCACGTTGCCTGACAATACAGCCGAGGTGCGGGGCTGGACTGCTCATAAATGAGCACAGGAGATCGAAACCGGCGGATACGGCAGGCCAAAACCTGGTAGTCGAGCTCCATATCCGACTTGGAGGTAAGATGCGGACGGAGGAAGAACGATTGTCCTTCCTCCGGTTCGGTCGAAGGCTTAGAAGACGCCTGCCAGGAAGACTTCGGACGGCTTGGCGGTTTCGTTTTTGGAGCCGCTGGATCGAGAGACGCAGGCCGCCAGCACCACCGGCGAGAGCGTGATGACCGGGCAACGGGAGTGGGCGAGCAGCTTGTAAACCACGCCCTGGCGAGCAACGGCGGCAAAAGCTGACGCGCCCTGTGCGCCCAGGACGATCAAATCCGCTTGGCGCGCGCGCCCCTGATAAAGCAGCTCCTCGGTCGGATCGCCCGGCACCACAATCGCTTTTGTAGTGATTTTCGCTTGTAGCTCCTGAGGAATCATTGAGATCATCTCGGCTTCCAGTTGATCGATGGTTCGGCCGGCCAAGGCCTCTTTGCGATCCTGCGCGCGAATGACATGCTGAAGAATGAGGCAAGCGCTCTGCTCCGCTGCCAATTCGGCGGCAAAGGCAGCCACCTCGCGAGAGTATCCGTGCAGGCTTACGCCGCAAAGGATGGTGCGCGTTTCAAAGTTACGGTACCGAGCGTCAACGACCTCAGGACCGATAATGCAGACCGGGACCGTCGCGGAGCGCAAAACAGCCTCAGCCACGGAGCCGACCAGAAGCTTGCCGATGGGGCCCGGCGAGTGAGTGCCCATGACGATGCGATCGATCTTGGTTTGGCCTTCCCGCTCACGCAGATAGGCGATCACCTGATCGGCAGCCAATCCGGGGCGGACCACGGTTTCGCATTTGACGCCCGCACAGCGGACACGTTCAGCCAACGGTGTGAGGTGCTCGGTCTCAAGGCGGGCGGCGGCGGCATAATCGAAGTAGCGGATACCGGAGGTCTCTGACGCGGCCACCACAAGCGTGTCATAGGCGTGAAAGAGGATCAGTGTCGCGCCGAACTCGACGGCCTGCGCAAGAGCGAAGACGAAGGCTTTTTCGTTGGCGGGAATCTCGGTGGCGAACAGGATGGTGGAGGGCTTGCTCCAACCCGGCTTGAGTGATGAGGCCATGGGAACCTCCTAATGGTGCGCAAATACGTTAGGGGATCCGCTTAAAAATTGCGGTATCCAGCGGCACAGAGCTTGGTGATTTGAATCACCTGGAAAGAGTCGCGTTCGCGGTTTAAGAAGCTCTGGAAGCCCACGGTGTGC
>CAYTJN010000297.1:0-2707 GCA_964438125.1 uncultured Occallatibacter sp. | reverse complement strand
AATGGCCCGCTTTTACTCCGCCACAGTGGACTGGTTTTACTCCGCCCTTGACAGCAGTTTTGGGAAGGAAACAGCAACAGAAGAACAACTGCCCTTTTGTCTGATAACGTATATTCTGTATAGTGCGAGTCTGGAACCCGCGTCCCTCCCCTAAAAGGTGATATTAGATCTCTTTGCTGATTCGCGCGCGGGGTTATTAATATGACGGATCTCATTTCGGTCCATTTGCGTCTAATTTGAAGTAAGTCGCGCAATCCCCTGAATGATCCCACCTACCAACGGACCGCAAAACGGAGGCTAACGATGGGAAAACGAGTTTTTGTAGTGGACGACGAAAGAGTTATTGCAGACACGCTCTGCGCAATTCTTCGCAAATACGGCCACAACGCCTTGGCCTTCTACGACGCTGAGAGCGCGCTAACCGCTGCCCAGGAAAAGGAACCGGAGTTCGTCATTAGCGACGTCGTCATGCCGGGCATGAGCGGCGTCGATCTCGGAGTTCAGATCCGAGGACGGTTTCCAGAATGCGGCGTTCTGCTCTTCTCGGGCCAGGCAGCTACGGTGGACATGCTGGAAGCGGCGCGCCAGAACGGCCATAATTTTGATTTGTTGACGAAACCCGTCCATCCGAAAGATCTAGTGGCCAAACTGGATGGTGCTCAAAGATCCACGCCCCAGGACCCGCATGAATCTTCAATTCGTCAGTCACAAGAGGCTTAGGAGTATTGTCGACTCGACTTCCCCATCGCTCACGTATCGCTCACATCTTGTAGCGCCCGAGATCTTCATCGTTCAGGCCTTCCAGCCAACCGCGCAACTGCTCGGCTGTGGGACCTTCCGGAGGACCAGAGGTGTTGAGCTTGGCTGTCTGCATTACCTCTTCGGCCACGTAAATCGGACAATCGGCGCGTAAAGCCAAGGCGATAGCGTCCGAGGGTCTGGCATCGATCGCCAAAGGTTCGTCTCCCTGCCGAAGCCAAAGTACCGCATAGAAAGTGTCATCCTTAAGTTCTGAGATAACAACTCTTTCGAGGCTAGCATTCATGTGATGGATTAAGTTTCTGGTCAAGTCATGGGTCATCGGACGCGGAGCAGCTACCTTCTCAATCTCGATGGCAATTGCGTTAGCCTCGAAGATTCCCACCCAAATGGGCATCACCGTCTCTGAAGCAACGTCTTTGAGAACGATGATCGGCATACTGGTAGCCGGGTCCATCATCAGCCCGCGAATCCGCACTTCAATGTCCATGGATCCCTTTCCTTCGTTCGCCTTGAGTTTAGACCATTTCGCCGGTCAAACTATTTGGATGCGTGGCGGTGATCTTCACCTGCCTATAGCTTCCGGGGGCCGGAGCGATCGGCAGCGAACAAGTGAAATTGACCGGCTTGTTTTGGCTGCTACGTCCGATAATCTGCCCTTTTGCTGGATTATTGCCTTCGACCATTACTTCCATGATCTGCCCTAAGTGTCTGGCATAATTAACCCTTTGAATTTCGCGCTGGCGATCAAGCACATGTTGAAGCCGGCTTGCCTTTTCAGCTTCCGGGATGGAATCGATCATCGTCAATGCCGGGGTATTGGGCCGGCCCGAGTACTTGAACCCGAAGACGCAATCGTACTCGACCTCGGCGAGAAGGTCCATAGTCTGGATGAAATCGTCGGGACTCTCGCCGGGAAATCCCACAATAATATCCGTCGAAATCGAGATTGGCCGCTTCGCAGCCTTGATCCATGCGATGCGCTCCAAGTACCATTCGCGGGTATATTCACGGGCCATCATCTTCAGCACGCGAGATGAGCCGGACTGCACCGGCAGATGCACGTGGTCGCAAAGCGTGGGTACGGCGTCGATGGCATCGATGATATCGTGGGTAAAATCGCGCGGATGGCTGGTTGTGAAGCGCACCCTGCGAATGCCCCCGACTTCGCCTACCGCCGCCAGAAGTTCGGCAAAGCTGCACTTCCCTTCTGGGTCCCGGTAGCTGTTCACGTTCTGGCCGAGCAGTTGAATCTCGGTATAGCCCAGGTCGGCAATGCGCCGCGCTTCAGCTAACACTGACGTCGAGCCCCGACTGCGTTCTTTTCCACGTGTGTAAGGGACCACACAATATGCGCAGAACTTGTCGCAACCCTCGATGATCGTGATGTAGCCGCGATAGGGGTTTTTGCGGGCCGTGAACTCGGTTTCGAAGGTCTCATCGGTCTGTCGGTCATCCAGGCCGGTGATGCGCGTCTCACCCGCCTCTAGGCGCGCCAGCATCTCGGGCAGCTTACGATACGAGGCCGATCCAGAGACCAGCGACACGTACGGCGCCCGCTCAAAGATCTTCTCGCCCTCCTGCTGCGCAACGCATCCGAGGACGGCGAAGCGTTTGCCTGTCCTGTGTTGGCGCTTGTACTCGTCCAGTCGGTGGAAGACTTTCTGTTCCGCCTTGTCGCGAATCGAGCATGTGTTGTAGAGGATGAGGCCGGCATCCTCTTCAGACTCGACCTGCCGGTACCCCTGCTGCTCCAATGTGCCAATGACCTTCTCCGAATCATGGGCATTCATCTGGCAGCCGAATGTTTCCAAGTAGAAGGTTTTGTCGGTTGCCATAGCAGTTTTGAGTATAGCGCGATCGGCAAATCGGTTTTCTATAGGTCTCAACTCACCAGGGCAATCGCATGAATGAGGGCAAATTCCATCACAGTTCCACAGTTTCACAG
>CAYTJN010000296.1:0-2719 GCA_964438125.1 uncultured Occallatibacter sp. | reverse complement strand
TGCCTATCGCGCCGAACTCCTCGGACTCAGATGACGTTCATGCGATTGCCCTGGCAGGGTGCCCTGGATGGTCTCCTATGTCTGAAAATCCAGAGAGAGACTACCCAATCATCTTTCGTTGGTCAGACTTGGACCACTTGTCTTTATTTGGTCAGACCTGGAGTTGGTCAGACCTGAAGTTGGTCAGACCTGGGCGACCCGCCGCCTTAAAGTTCTGTGATACGATCTTTTTCCCGGGGGCTTTCGTTGAGCCCAGTAGAAAAGACCTGGAAGCAGTGACGGCCCTGGTCCTTGGCGCGGTAGAGCGCGGCATCGGCGCGCCGGAGCAGCTCTTCGGAATCGGTCTCTCCGTGGAAGGCTGTTCCAATTCCAACGCTGACCGAGACCGGCATCTCGCTACCGGCAAAATTGACCGGCAGCGATAACGAAGAGACTAAGGTAGAAGCCACCAGTTCGACAGCATGGGGATCGAGGATCTCCGACAGAAGGACGACAAACTCGTCCCCGCCCAGGCGGACGACCGTGTCGCTGGCTCTCACGGCTTTCAACAGCCTGTCTGCGGTTATGCGAAGAACTTCATCGCCGGCCTGATGACCGTAGGTATCGTTGATCTCCTTGAACCTGTCCAGGTCAATCATCAGCAGCGCAAGTCCAGTTTGACGGCGGCGAGCGATTTCCATGGCGTGTGTCATCCGGTCTGCCAGGACCGAGCGGGAGGCAAGGCCGGTAAGGGTATCGTGCTGCGCGAGATGACGGAATCTTTGCTCGCTCTCGCGGAGTTGATTGGCTTGCAACTCGATCCGGCGTCGGAGGATGACGACCCAGCCCAGGATGCAGAGGGTAACGGAGAATGCCAGGCCGAGGACCAGCAAAGCATGAGTGGGGGTCCACCAGGAGGGCCCCTCAAGAACCGTTACGTCGGCGGGAGAGCGCATCAACACGCGGAAGGACTCGTTGACGGCGATCCCCGCGCGCACATTGTTCTCGACGTCGATGACATGAACCGAGCAGATGCCGGTGAGGCGCAGCCTGCTTCCGATCTTCCACGCGTCGCCTTTGGTCCCCGCGAGACTCTTGGGCAGAATCGCCTGGAAAACGGCATCGCCGGAGGATATTTGGAGGATGGCGTCGGAAGAGGCAAGGTCGTAGCCGATCAACTGGCCATCGATCTGGACCAGATCGGAGGCGAATCCCCCTTCCAGAATTTCTTTGGCGGTAACGGTCCTCGGGGCGATCGGCACGTTGTCTCCGGCTTTGCGGAAGATCGCGTCGGTGATGATCGCGGCGTTATTCTCAATCTTCACGAACCCGGCTACATCCACCAACGTGCCCACGGCAACGGAGGTGTTTTGAACTGTCTGGGCGCAGATTCCGCGCGTGGCGTCACGGATGCACAGCGAGGAGCCGGGCCATTGCAGCGTTACGGTGCCGCGCAAGTGGACGCGATGCATGGATGTGGCGTAATGCTCCCACTGCAACAAACCTTCGATGGGTATGGCAGAATCGGCAAAGGGATCGCTTGGCGCGGGCGCGAGCACTTGAACGGCAGACAGATCCGGTGCTTGCAGGTGGACGCCGATCATCTGCCCGTCGGAATTCATGGTCGGTCCGACGTTGGCGTGAATTCTGACTTGCGCGTCGACCAGATTGGAGTATGTTGCGCCGGGATCCCTGACCACGAGGACCGGAATCTGCCCATCCGGTAGCTCCAAGTGCAACACAATGATGCGGGGATATTGAATGACGCGGTGAACGGTGCCTTGGACCTCTACCCACTGGGCGTCTTCAGCGCCTGTCTTGAGGATTGCAAGGTTGACACGGGGCGGGTCTGGGGGGAGCGGAGCGCGGCCGAGAACGCGAATCTGCGGGTTGCCAACGATGGGACCGAAGTCCGCGGGCGTGGTGATTCCCCACACGTCCACCAACGCTCCGACAAACAGTTGCTCCGCATCCTTGACCGTCGGCTTGATAAAGACGCTGCCGGAGTCATCGTGAAGGAAGACGGCAGCGTATCCGGTGCCGATGTCTCGATCGATGAATGTGACTATGCCGCGCAGATGGACGGGGAGGGCGCGCCGAGCCTCTTTATTGCTGAGACCGTGAGCCTGGATTGCCTGGGTGATGGGAGTAAGTCTATCTTCCGGAGGCGCGACGCCTTGCGCCCGGCAAAGAGAGATGAGGCATACGGAAAATAAAACCGCTGCGCAGGCGGTCCACTGGCGATGTGACACACACTCCAGCCTTGGCAGATCGCGGACCGAAAGCTGGCCGATCCCGCTGTGCCAAGCTGTTTTCACGTGCCAAAGGCGCCTTCCGAAGCAAACTCGGTTGGCGCCTGAAGTCTCGTACGCCACGGTGCGCAACCCGCCTCTCTGTGACAGACCTATTGTAGAGCGAAAGCAAATGAACTTATCGGCTCCTGCCGGGGAAACTTCACAGTGGGTATTATCCGGCCAACTGGCTCAGCGAAGGAGCTACTTGTCACACCGTGGGGATGGTATCAGTTTTCAGGCCTACGGGTCATTGCGCCTGGTTGCCAGGCAAACGGAAGAGCGGGACGGTATCCGATTCGCTTCATTTTAGCTCGGCTGTCTGGGGCGGAAGTGACATGTGCCGCCGGCGAGCACCGGGGTCCAGATGGAGGGGTCGGCGGGCTGCTCGCTCGATCCGAGGAAGAGGATGCCGTCGGGGGCCAGCAGCCGGTGAATGCCGGCCAGCA
>CAYTJN010000295.1:0-2803 GCA_964438125.1 uncultured Occallatibacter sp. | reverse complement strand
TGCCTGCTTCACGGAAGATGTGCACCGGTTGGCAGGCTGGCTCAAGAGCTGTGGCGTCGATACCGTAGCCATGCAGTCTACTGGAGTGTACTGGTTACCGGTCTACGAGATCCTGATCGAGGAGGGATTGCAGGTTTTTCTGGTGAATGCACGGCATACCAAGAACCTGCCCGGACGCAAGACCGACGTACAGGAGTGCCAGTGGCTACTGCAGTTGCACACCTTTGGTCTGCTGAACAATTCCTTTCGGCCGCCGGAGGATATCTGCGTACTGAGGGCTTATTGGCGGCAACGAGCCGAGCACGTGGCTTCGGCGAGTGCGTGTATTCAAAGGATGCAGAAGGTTCTCACCGAGATGAATGTGCAGTTGGCCAACGTGATCAGCGACATCAGCGGCCTGACAGGTCTGGCCATCATTCAGGCGATTCTGGATGGAGAGCGAGACCGGTATAATCTTGCCGATCTGGCCCATGCGCGGATTCATGCAACCCGGGAGGAAATTGCTCGCAGTCTGGAAGGCAACTGGCGGAAAGAACTTCTGTTCATCTTGCAACAGGAACGGAATCTCTATCTGATTTATCAGCAGCAGATCGCTGAGTGCGATACCGCTTTGGCAGCCCATCTACAAAGTCTCGACGACAAATCGCAACCCGGCAGTCAACCACCTGCAACAAGGGCCAGCAAGAGGGCCGGCAGCAATGCTCCAACCGGTTTCGATCTGCGCGGTGAGTTATATCGCATCAGCGGCACCGACCTGACTCAGATCGAGGGTATCAACATCATGAACGCACAAACCGTCATCTCCAAGGTGGGCGTCGATATGAGCCGGTTTCCTAGCGAGGCACACTTTGCTTCCTTCCTGGGCTTGTGTCCGGACAATCAGATTACCGGCGGCAAAGTGCTCCGCCGGGGTACCAGGCATGTCGAAAATCGTGCGGCCACTGCCCTACGTATGGCTGCAAGCAGCCTGTCGCGCAGCAAAACCTATCTGGGAGCCAAGTTCCGCCGGTTGCGAGCACGTCTGGGTGCACCCAAAGCCATTACCGCAATGGCGCACATGTTGGCGCGACTCGTTTATCGCATGCTCAAGTACGGAGAACAATACGTCGACAAAGGAATGAATTACTACGAGGAGAAATACCGGGACCACGAAATCCGTAGCATTCACAAGAAAGCGAAAGAGCTTGGACTGGAAGCCACTTTCACTCCCGCGACAGCAGCATAAGAGAAGTTTCTAAGGAGCCGATAGAAGCAGGATAAAGACGGATGATTTTCGGTACTTTCTAGTCTAGAATTTCCCCAGTAGTTGTAATAAACAGCCTGAAAACTGGGGAAAACTGATGCGTCCCAAGAGCCAACCGGTGCAGCCACAGCGGGAGTTGTTTCAGATCGGTTTGGAGCAGTTGATCGATATGAGCCATCCTCTGGTTCGTCTCGGCCATTTCATGGATTGGTTGTCGTTCGAGCAGACGCTTGGCGGCACCTATCACCCTACCCAGGGCGCGCCCGGCATCTCGACGCGTCTTATGGTGTCATTGCACTATCTGAAGTACCAGCATGATCTGAGCGATGAAGACGTGGTCGCAGCCTGGATTGAAAACCCTTGCTGGCAGCACTTCAGCGTCAGATGCCGATTGATCCGTCGAGCATGACGCGCTGGCGCAAGCGGCTGGGCGCGGCCGGCGCCGAGCAGATGCTGCGCACGACTTCACAGGCTGCGGAGAAACCTCTGATTCTAGCCCGATAGCGTTCCCGGAGAGGTTTTTTTCGGCCCTTTGCGGCCTGTTTTGCTGCCGTTTGCTCGTTTCGTTTTGCCCCTGGAAACCGTTTTTTCGGCCTCCAGGCACACTTCGGCCTTAACAGGCCAGCGCTTCCACCGGTATCAGCTTCCGCAGGCGCATCAGGTTGTAGGCCGCCATGGTCAGCCGATAAAACCAGTCCACCCGTTTGAGGCCCCGCACCTTCACCTGGCGCAGCACGCTATCCAGTTTCGCCCAGCCGAAGACCTTCTCCACCAACTTACGTTTCCGCTGGCTTATCATGCGGCGCGGGTCGTTGCGTTCGGCTTCGTTCAAGCTATTTTTGCCCAGGTTGCTGCTCTGTTGCGTGTACTGGCTGACGTGCGGCGCCACGGCCCGCTCGCGCAAATCCTCGATAAACTTTTCTTCCTGATACAACGTGTCGGCGCCCAGCGTGATCTCCAGTGCCGTATCCTGCTTCTGCCTCGGCGCAACTGTGCGGTCCAGCATGGCCAGCGCCGCGTCGCGCTCGGCCGCGTTGTCCGCCTCGGTCGCTTCGGCGGCCACTGCAAGACCATTGCGGTTCTCGATCAACGTGTGTCCCATATAGGCGGGCACGGACTTGTCGGCCTTGGACTTCTTATAGAGCCGCGCCTCGGGGTCGGTCCTCGACTCCACCTTGTCACGCAACAGCAACGCGCCTTTGCTGCCGGAACCCTTGCCAGGCTTGGGCGGATCGCACTTCTCCTTAAAGCTGCGCGCCGAGGACCAGGCCTGAATCAATGTGCCATCCACGGTGAAATGCTCCTCGCTGAGCAGTTCATGCGCGCGCGCTTCCACCAGCACCGATTCCAATAACTTCTGACTTATCGCGCCGTCAATCAGCCGCTCGCGATTCTTGGTGAACACCGTCACATCCCAGACCGCGTCGTCCATTTCCAGACCCACGAACCACCGGAAAAGCAGGTTGTAATTCATCTGCTCCATCAACTGCCGCTCCGAGCGGATCGAGCCTCGGTGATCACCGTAAAACCGGCCACTTGTGGTCAGTTCAAAACCGGCCA
>CAYTJN010000294.1:0-2864 GCA_964438125.1 uncultured Occallatibacter sp. | reverse complement strand
CAGAGCCGGCATGCGCCGTAGACGCTGAGTTCGGAGTGATAGCAGAATGTGGGCAAGTCGATGTTGGCCTTGCGAACAAGCTCGAGCAGATTGCGCTCGCCTTCGATCGCTACCGTTTTTCCATCGATCGTCAATGTTGGCTGCGTGGTCTTGTTCATCTGGCTATATCCCCTCGACCGCATGTACTTTGCAAGCTGTTGCGCAGGCGCCGCACTTGATGCAGAGCTCCGGATTGATCTGGTGCGGCTGCCTCTTTTCGCCCGTGATGGCTCCGGTTGGGCAAGCCTTGATGCAGAGGCCGCAGCCTTTGCACTTCACCTGATTGATCTCTGGACTGAGCAGCGCCTTGCACCGTCCGGTGCGACAGCGTTTCTCGAAGACGTGCTCTTCATATTCCTTGCGGAAGTAGCGCATCGTCGAGAGCACCGGATTTGGCGCTGTCTTTCCCAAGCCGCATAAGGAGCCGACCTGCACTGCGCGTCCCAGCTTGTCGAGAAGATCAAGCGTGTGTTGATCGGCTCGTCCTTCAATCACGTCGTCGAGCAGCGCAAGCAGTTGCCGTGTTCCTTCTCTGCAGAGCACGCACTTGCCGCAAGACTCACGCTGCGTGAACTCCATGAAGAAACGCGCAATACTCACCATGCAGGTGCCCTGGTTCATTGCGACCAAGCCACCGGAGCCCACCATTGCACCAACCAACCGCAACGACTCGTAGGCCAGCGGAAGATCGAGATGCTCTTCGGTAAGACATCCGCCTGATGGGCCGCCGATCTGCACGGCCTTGAAGCCGGTCTTCCAGATCTTGCCTGCGTCGTCCGTCACTCCGCCGCCGATGTTGTAGACGATCTCGCGCAGCGTTGTGCCGAACGGAACCTCGACCAGACCGGTATTGGCAACGTGACCAGTGAGAGCGAAGGTCTTGGTGCCCGGAGATTCCTTGGTACCGATTTGTTTGAAGACCTCAGGGCCTTCGTTGAGAATGCGGCAAACATGCGCCAGCGTTTCGACATTGTTGATAATCGTTGGCTTGCCCCACAAACCGCTCTGAGCAGGAAATGGCGGTTTGGGCCGCGGCATGCCACGTTGGCCTTCGATGGATGCGATCATGGCCGTCTCTTCGCCGCAGACAAATGCGCCCGCGCCTTCCATCACTTCGCACTTCATCGAGAGGCCGGTGCCAAATACGTTCTTGCCCAGAATCCCTTCGCGCTCGGCAGCCGCCACTGCACCACGCATGCGCTCGACAGCCAGCGGATATTCAGCACGCACATAAACCAGTGTTTCGTTGGCGCCAATCGCGCGTGCCGCGATCATCAGGCCTTCAATCACGCTGTGCGGATTGCCTTCCATCACAGAGCGGTTCATGAACGCGCCGGGGTCGCCTTCGTCGCCGTTACAAATCACATACTTCTTCGCCGAATTCTGAATTCGCGCCGCTTCCCATTTACGTCCAGTTGGGAAGCCACCGCCGCCGCGTCCGCGCAAGCCGGAGTCCAGGATGGTCTTGCAAATCTCTTCGGGCGCCATCTCGACGAAAGCTTTTCTCGCCGCCTGATAACCGCCGTGCAGCATGAATTCGTGAATGTCTTCGGGGTCGAGGAATCCGCACTCGTGCAGCACGAAACGGCTCTGGCGCGCATAGAAAGGATTGTCCTCGATGCCTTGGCAGCTTTTGCGCGTCGCCGGATCTTTGTAGAGAAGCCTGTCGACGATCTGGCCAGCGCCCAGCGTCTGTTGCACAATCTCCGCAACGTCTTCTTTGCGTACCTTTGTGTAGAGAATGCCATCAGGCACAACAGAGACCAGCGGGCCCATCTGGCAAAAGCCCTGGCATCCGCTTTTGGAGAGGCGAATCTCATCGCTGGTCGCTTCCGCGCGCAGTTCCAGGATCACCTGCAGCCCTGCGTCCGCGATCTCCTTTTTGAAATGTTCGAAAACCTTCATGGCTCCATTGGCCATGCATCCGGTTCCAGCACAGATGATCACTCGCCGTACCTGGGCGAGTGTGGAGATTCCCTTCCCAGTTCCCGGTGTGGTTGTGACTGCTCCCACGTTATCCATTGACCACCTCGGCTGAGGGTTGCTCAGTTTCAGTTGCGGCTGCAATTCCCGCTTCCATTGCCTTGATTTCATCGACCAGTCCTACTGCCCGCTCTGGAGTGATCTGGCCATACACTTGTTCATCGATCACGACGACCGGGGCCAAACCGCAAGCGCCTAGGCAGGCAACGGTTTCGATGGTGAAGAGCATGTCGGCCGTGGTCGTGATCTTTTCACTCGTGCCCAGCTTCTCGCGCAACGCATTCAGAACTGGGAGGGATTGCTTTACATGGCAGGCCGTTCCGTCGCAGATTCGGATGACGTGCTTCCCCTTAGGCTTCAGCGCAAAGTGCGCATAGAACGTTGCCACGCCAAAGACTCGCGCCGGAGGAACATCGAGCGAGGTTGCCACATAGGTGAGAACCTCTTCCGGCAGATACTGGTACTCGTGTTGAATCGCCTGCAGGATCGGAATCAGGCCTGACGGACGGCGGGAGTGACGATCAAGAATGCTGACCACCTTCTCAAACTTCCCCGCGCGATCAGCAACAACTGGCATCGACGCCATCTAAACAGCCTCCTTCTCTTGAATAAGCACTCTGAACCGCCTTGCCAGCTTCCAGGAGAGCGAGGCCAGCGTGGAATAAAGATCTTCGTTATGCACAATAATGTCTTCGGGAACCTTGAGCTTTACGGGAGCAAAGTTCCAGATGGCCTGGATGCCCCCCTTTACCATTTCATCGGCAACAGTCTGCGCAACTTCAGCAGGGGTCGTGATGATTCCCAGATGGATACTCATGCGCGGCGCAAGGTCGGCGAGCTTG
>CAYTJN010000293.1:0-2874 GCA_964438125.1 uncultured Occallatibacter sp. | reverse complement strand
CCGGTTGGGTTGCTGGCCTGCAATTGCATCATTCTTGGCGATGACGAGACCGGTGAGGCCATCGTCATCGATCCTGGTGACGAAGTGGCACGCATCCGTGGGCGGCTCTCCGAGCTCGGGCTCAGTCTCAAGCAGATCGTCGTGACCCATGCGCATATCGACCACGTGGGCGGGGCGCTGAAGCTGAAGCGGCTGACGGGCGCGCCCATCCTTATGAACGAACGCGACCTGCCGCTGCTTGCATTGATGAATGCGCAGGCGGCGTGGATCGGGATGGAAACGCCGGAGGTTGCCCCGCCTGACGCAGACCTGAAGGACGGCGAGATCGTGGGTTTAGAGCACTATCCCGCCAGGGTTCTGCATACGCCTGGCCACACACAGGGATCGATCTGCCTGTATCTTGCCCCGCACAATTTGCTGGTGGCTGGCGACACTCTGTTTGCCGGTGGCATTGGCCGCACCGATTTGCCCGGCGGCGACTTCGACCAGATCATGAACTCGATTCATTCCCGGATTCTTGCTTTGCCCGATGAGACCAGGGTATTGCCAGGCCACGGCCCGTCCACCACCATTGGCACGGAACGCCAAACCAATCCGTTTCTGCAGAAGCGATAAGACGCGACGGTTTTCCATTGGAATTTCCACAGAGGATCGAGCAGTACTGCGCATCTTTTCTTTCATTGAGATAGAGAGATTAGTTCAACTAGTTAGTTCGCTCGGCGGACTCAGAGATTACCGCCTTGATTCGTACGAAAGTAGTCAGTAATAGTAATCAATCCGGCACCTAGCTCCCTTTCGTAACCTAGCAGGCTCAGCACCAGCCAGCCCGACTCGGGAAGCCCGAAAAAGTAGCCGGGATGAACCCAGACGCCGCGCTCGAGAAGGGCCAGGACCGTCTGCTCGTCTGGCTCAAGCGCGGGAACCCGCAGGATTGCGTACCAGCCGCCTTCGACGGCGAGCCGCTCGATGGCCGGGAATGCGGCGAGTTGGCGGTCAAGCTCGGCCAGGTTGGCGCTGACGCGGCTCTGAATCTGCTCTTGAATCTCCGCCCGCTCAGCGAGCCATGCCGGAAGCGCCCACTGGACCGGCGCGTTCATCGAGAGAAAGGTATCGGCAATCACCTCCAGCCGTTCCAGAGCCTGCGTCTTCTCCGGTCCGGTGGCCACGATCCATGCGGCCTTCATCTGCGGCAGGCCGGCGATCTTGCTCAGGCCGCTGACCACGAAGACCGGAACGCCATCGAGGCCCGCGGCAAAACTCCGAGGTTCGCCGCTACCGGTCTTCTGGCTCTCTCGCTCCTTCGCTCCCTCGCTCCTCGCATTTCCGTAGTCGAGAAACACCTCGTCGACGATGAGCGAAAGCAAGTGGGCGCGGCAGATTTTCGCGAGTTCTTCCGCCTCCCAGGGCTTGGTGAAATGCCCGGTGGGATTGTTGGGATGCACGATGACGATGGCTCGGGTCTGTGGCGTGATGGCGCGGCGCAGACCTTCAAAATCGATCTGCCAGCCGTCGTGATAGACCAGCGGCGCGGCCTTGATGCGCACATCGTCGAGTGTGGCCAGGAAGTCGAAGAGGGGATAGCCGGGTTGTGGAACCAGAATTTCGTTCCCCGGATCGCATAGCAGGCGGAAGAGAAAACTGTAGGCCTCGCTGGTGCTGGTGGTGAGCACAATCTGGCTGGGATCGAGCGCGACTCCGTGGTCCGCGTAGTAGCGGCAAACGGCCTCGCGCGCCGGGAGCAAGCCGCGCGGCTGCGGATCGTAGTCGAGCGCGCGCGGGTCGGCGAGCGCATTGAGCAGTGAAGCGGAGTACGTGAAGCCACAGCGCGTAGGATTCGATGCCGTGAGGTCGGCAATGGGCAAGCCGGCCTCGCGACGCAGCCGGTGCGCGCGCGCCAGGTCGCTCTCTTCGGTGTTCCAGTTCGTTCTTTCGGAGAATCGCATGGAGTTCGCCAAGGTGGGTACTTGCAATTTCGAGACTCTCGGGTGGGGCTGAGCCATTGGGATCTCAGCCCCGAGAAATTGCGACGCTGGAGTGAGCAGACCGAGAGCTATTTTTTCTGATTGAGTTTGTAGTCTGCGGGCGGCGCAAATAGCGTATCGGCAAGCGGCCCATCCACCGTCGAGATGACGTGAGAAGTCATCGACATGTTTCCCATCTTTGCAAAGATCGCGGACATCGGCCCAGTGCCGCTGAGCTTGATCTGCAAATCGACCTCGTAAGCAATGCCGCCGATCTCCGCGATCTTCCTATACATCTCTGCAATGGCCTTTGCCTGTCCCGGCTGGCTTTTCGCGGCGCGGGGATCGCTGAAAATCCATCCTTTGCTGGCGGCAGCCCTGTAGAAGCGGCAGTACTCTGCCGCGCCCGGCACACCCTTCACAATCCATATCGGGCCCTCGAGCGTCACGGTCATCATCATAGACTTGTTGCCATTCATCGCCGACTCGAGAGAGATCAAGACGTCATACCCGATCGCATGATGCCCATCGATCTCTTTGGTCTGGCCGTTGGGCGTGATCGACGCCTTAAAGTCCGAGAGATCGACGTTCTTCGAGAGTTCCTCAGAGAACGCGGCCATGTCCCATACGTCGGCCTCTTTCTTGCCTGAATCGAAGATGTACATCTTCTGTGCGTCGACGTCGAAGATCGTGGTCCGAGTCTTGCCTCCCATCACCACGTCTGTCCGCATCTTGTTGCCTTTCACGTAAGTTGGGCCCGACATGTCACCAGTCATCCCCATTCCCTTTACGGAGTTGGATTGGGTGATCGTTACATCGGAATATGCCGCCGTGGAGAGGGGAAGCGAGAGAAGGGCTACTAACATTACACGTTTCATCTGCCGTACTCCTGCGTGCCATTTCATGGCACCGT
>CAYTJN010000292.1:0-2914 GCA_964438125.1 uncultured Occallatibacter sp. | reverse complement strand
AAGTATGGTATTCCGGTATCAACTCGAACGAAGTTGAAGGCGGCATGAGAAGACGTTCCAGACACAACCCCAATACCTCCGAATCCACCGGCAAAATCGGCCAGGAACTCCCCTCGAATCAACTAGCTCCTCTGGTGCCTCTCTATGCCGATGAGATCGCCTCGCCGCAGCCGCGCGCGCAGCGGCCCCCGGAACCCCGTCTGCAACCAGCCGCGGCGCATCCGCCCGATCAGCCTGCCTCGCAAACGCGCGCTCCAAGGCCGGATCGCACCCCTAGACCCGACGCTCCCGCAAGAACCCTCACGCCTTCAAAACAGGACCGGCCCGTGAGGCAGCAGTGGGATGAGCCGGCCAGCTCCGGGCGCTTCGAAATGGAGACCCAGCCGGAGATGCCCTCAGCGGCTCCGCCCCAACCTGATGCCGCCGAACGCTCGCCGCAGGGTCCCAAGGGCTTCGTTGTGCTCGCCATTGGCATGCCTGGCTCCGGCAAGACCACGTGGTTTCGCCGCCGCGGAGTTACGCCGCTTTCGAGCGACCTTTTGCGCAACATCCTCTTCGACGACGTCGAAGAACAGCGCTATCAAGGATTGGTCTTTTCCACTCTGCGCTCGCTTTTGCGCGCCCGTCTCATCGCCCGTATGCCCTTGAATTACGTCGACGCTACCAATCTTTCCATCCACGAGCGCCGTCAATGGATCAAGATGGCCAAGAGCTTCGGCTATGAGGTGCAGGCCGTCTTCTTCGACGTACCCCTTGAGGTCTGCCTTGAGCGCAACGCCAAGCGCGACCGATCCGTCAGCGAAGACGTCATGCGCAAGATGGCCGAAAAACTCAAGCCGCCAGTCTTCGAAGAAGGCTTCGCGAAAATCACCGTCGTGCGTGTCAAGAATGCCGGGTGAAGCTGAAAGTTTAGGTTTTGGAATGGTCGTCTTGCTCGTTGCGGCCATTTCAATCTCTTCTTGCCGAAAATCAGCTTCACCAACTGTTAGTTCAGACCAGCCCAAATCAAAGCTTCAAGTGACCGAGGCACGCGTTTTGGACGCTGACGAGCAATCATGCAAGGTCTTTGTACAGAAGTTCTATGACTGGTATTGGAATCAGTTTGCGGATGAGGCGGACGATCCCAAGTTTGACACGCGCAAACTGCATGTTTATGACGATCCATTGCAGCTCAAGCCTCCCGTATTGAGCAAAGAGTTGGCAAGGCTGATCGAAAAAGACCGGCAGGCGTCGCGAGCTGCAGGCGGCGATATAGTCAGTCTTGACTTCGATCCATTCTTGAATAGCAACGGTCCGGTAGGGAAATACACAGTTCGAAAAGTTGAAGTCCTCGACGGAGCGTGCCAAGCGAATATCGAGGGAGGCCACGGCGTTCGTGAGGTCGCAGAGTTGAAGAAATCCGGCTCAGGCTGGCTATTTGCGAATTTCCAATACAGCTATTATTCCGAAGACGGAAAGACAAAGGAATTCCCGGACAACGATCTAGTCCATATTCTGAGCCGGTAAGTCGCAAAGAAAAGGACGATTAAGATGACCACTTCCCCTGCTCCTGCCCCAAAAATCGAGCCTTGGCTGCGCGGAACTCACCCTGAAGTTCCGGCCGTCGGTCGCGCCGTTCTGCATGCCCTCGATCTGGCTCTCGACGACCTGACCCAATGGACCGCCGGCTTGACTGACGCCGAGATTCACTCGCAGCCGCTAGGACTGACAGCGATCGCCTTCCATCTGCGCCACATCGCCCGTTCGACCGACCGGATTCTGACCTACGCCGAAGGCAAGCAGCTTTCCGCAGAGCAGTTGGCCTCACTCAAAGCCGAGCAAACCGGAGATGAATCGCTGGCCGAGCTACTGGCCGAGGTCGAGACTTCATTTTCGGATGCAGCGGATCGGGTGCGCGTGTTGGCTACGGCTGACCCCAATACTCCACGCGGCGTGGGCCGCAAGCAGTTGCCAACGTCAATTGGCGGCGCGCTGATTCACGTGGCAGACCACACCCAGCGGCATGTCGGCCAAGTCGTCACGACAGCAAAAGTGCTCAAGGCGCTTAGAGATTAGCCCGCCCGCTCTTCGCCCACCACCGAGTCCACAATGTGCCCCATCTTCTCCTGCTTGGTGCGCACATAGTCCGCGAAGCTCTCCTGCGGTTCAACCTCGGCGGAGACGCGCTCGACAACCGCAATGCCAGCAGATTCCAGAGCAGCGACCTTCTCCGGATTATTGGTAATCAAGCGGACCTGGTTCACTCTCAGCAGCTTCAGCACCTCGGCCGGCAGATCGTACTCGCGGCAATCTGCGGCGAAGCCCAGTTCGACATTTGCCTCGACCGTATCTAGCCCATGGTCCTGTAGCTCGTAGGCCTTCAACTTGGCCATCAGGCCAATGCCGCGCCCCTCTTTTTCTTCGTAGAGCAAAATGCCTGCGCCCTCTTTGGCAATTCTGCTCAAAGCCAGCTCCAGTTGCAGCCGGCAGTCGCAGCGCAGCGAGCCAAACACATCCCCGGTCAGGCATTGCGAGTGGATTCGTACAACTGGCGGGACCGAATGAATGTCGCCCATCACCAAGGCGACCAAGCCCTCAACAGGCCCCTCGCCTGCGCTGCCATTCCATCCGTCGGTTTGTGCGCCTCCGGCTTGGCCCTCGCCGCAGGGGCGAGCCGCCGCCAGCCGTCCCTCGAAGCCCAGAATACGGAAAGCTCCCCAGCGGGTGGGGAAATCCGCCTCGGCGATCTTCTTCACGCTCTCAAATCCCATCTCTCTATTTTACTTGGATCATGAAGGGGCCGGCGTGGGCCGGCTCACGGAGTGCGAAGTCCGTTGTCTACCGCAAGGGCGGAAAACCGTGATTCGGATTCCGCGTAACCACAGGGCAATCGCATGAACGTAAATGTTATCTGAGTAGATTCGGCATCAGAGTT
>CAYTJN010000291.1:0-2919 GCA_964438125.1 uncultured Occallatibacter sp. | reverse complement strand
ATGATATCGACGGCTGGCCTGATATTTATGTCTCTAACTTCGGCAAGAACCGGCTCTACCACAATAACCACGATGGAACCTTTACCGACGTGGCCGAGAGAGCCGGCGTTGCCTTGGGTAACTGGTCAACCGGGGCTACCTGGGGAGACTATGACGGGGACGGTCGGCTTGATCTGTTTGTTCCCGGCTATGTTCACTATGACCTGGCGAATCCGCCGGCGTCAGGTGAGAAGGGCGTTGCTTACAGCTTTTGCCAATTTCGCGGAGAGAACGTCTCTTGCGGACCCCGCGGTCTGAAGGGCGAGCCGGATCATCTGTTTCATAACAACGGCGACGGGAGTTTTACGGATGTAAGTGAAAAGGCCGGCGTCGCGGATAACAATGGCTACTACGGACTCACATCGGTCTTTGTCGATTTGAACAACGACGGAAAACCCGATCTCTTAGTGGGCAATGACTCGACTCCTAATTATCTTTACCTCAACAAGGGGGACGGCACATTTGAGGATATAAGTTATGCCTCGGGCTTCGCACTCAACGAGAATGGCCGTGAAACGGCTACGATGGGGATCGCTTTGGGCGACTACCAGAACAATGGTCTCGTGGATCTCTTCAATACCACCTTCAGTGACGATTACGATCCGCTGTATCGCAATGATGGCGACGCCAACTTTACGGACATCAGCTATCAATTGGGAGTCGCCGAAATCACTGTACCCTTTCTGGGGTGGGGCACTGCATTTTTTGACTACGATAATGACGGCTGGAAGGATCTTATCGTTGCGAACGGACATGTGTATCCCATCGTGGACAAGGAGTCATGGGGCACCACTTACGCACAGCGACCGCTGCTGTTTCACAATCTTGGGGGCAAGCGCTTTGAGCTGATGCCGGCGGTTGAGGGAACGGCGCTTGCCCAGACTTATGTGGGGCGAGGTCTGGCCGTGGGCGACCTGTTCAACGACGGCAAACTCGATGTAGTCATCAATGTTCTCGATGGTTCGCCGGCGCTGTTGCGCAATGTCTCGCCGGATAAGCACCACTGGATTGAGTTCAAGCTGAAGGGCGGAGCGAAGAGCCCGAGAGATGCGGTCGGCGCGACCCTCTATATTACCGCGAATCAGATGCGACAGCGTGGCGATGTGATATCGGGGGGCAGTTATGCATCGACAAGCGATCCACGATTGCATTTCGGGCTCGGCGACGCAACGGCGATCGACGATATTGAGGTGCATTGGCCGAGCGGCGGAACGGAGCACTTCTCGGCTCCGCAGATCGATCGCATCATAACTCTCACTGAAGGCCAAGGATCAAAGCGATAGAAGTTACCGTGATCAAAGATCGTCTGTCTATTGTCTCGATGAAAAAGCTCGGCTTGAACGCAGGAGGTCACATTCTGTGAGAAATAGTATTAGAAGATTGCTTGATTCAAGATTCTCTGCGAATAAGACTGCTCAGATCGTAGCGGGACTCGCGGTCGCAACTGCTATCATCTTCGGCGCCATGGCGCGGTGGACAAATCGAGCTTCGGCGGCGACTAACGAATACTCACCTGCGCAACGAGCGACGTATTCTCAAAATGTAAAGGAACATTACAGTTTACGCTTTGGATCCGATCAGCCCTTTCTTCCCTCCAATGCCACGACGGACACGGGCGAGTTTATCGATCCCAAGAGCTTCCCCACGGCCAAATATTGCGGGCACTGCCACCAGGAAGCACACGCTGAGTGGCGCCAGACTGCGCACGCCAACTCGTTTCGAGCACCGTGGTACATCAAGAACACCAACATGCTGAAGAAGGAAAAAGGAGTTGAGTACACGCGCCACTGCGAAGGCTGTCATAACCCTATCGCCTTAACATCTGGTGCGCTGACCAAAGATTCGTCTGTAGATCGTAAGTTCGACGAGGATGGAGTGACTTGCTCGGTTTGTCATGCGATCCAACAGGTCAACACGCGCGGGACGGGGAGTTACGTGCTTGGTCAGCCAGCCGTAATGGTTGATGAGCAGGGAAAGCCGATCTACGGCGAGGTTCCTGACAAAGAGATCTTAGCTCATCTCGACCGACACTCCAAAGCTGTGATGAAGGATTTCTATCATAAGAGTGAATTTTGTTCGGTATGTCACAAGGCCGCGCTTCCCAGGATTCTGAATGACTATAAATGGCAGCGCGCCATTTTTCTTTACGACGAGTGGCAGTTATCGTCATTTGCCAAGCAGTCTCCGCTTCCCTTCTACGTCAAGGACCAGGTTTCAACCTGCCAGACCTGCCATATGAAGTCGGAGGAGATCCAGTTACCAGATTATGGAGCCAAAGATGGAAAGCTGGCCTCGCATCGGTGGCTTGGAGCCAATACTGTGCTGTCGAAGTATTACAGCTACGACGCGCAGATGGAGAAGACCGTTGCCTTTCTGCGTAACGGAGTCTTCAATATTGACATCTTCGGAATTGAGCGCAACGGAGGTAAACTGAGTGCACCTCTTGGAAGTCAGGCTTTCGAGATTGTTCCTGGTGACTTACTTACTGTTTCAGTAGTGATACAGAATAAAGGCATCGCCCATAGCTTTGTCCCGGAGCAGCGCGATTTCTATGAAAGCTGGGTAGAGTTTGAGGCCAAAGATGCGGAGGGGCGGACACTGATGCATTCTGGCTCATTGCAGCCGGGAGGCGCGTTGGATCCGAGTGCGCATAGCTTTACGAATCGCCTGGTCAACAAGAAAGGCGGACTGAACGATCTTCACCAGGTATGGGATACGAGGATTGTCGCCTATAACAACACGATCCAATCGGGACGCTCGCAGATCGTCCGCTATGAGTTCAAGGTGCCGCAGGATGTTACCGGGCCGATCACTGTTACCGCGAAGATCAATTACCGGCGTTTCAATCAGCGATTTATTGACTTCGGGCTGGGCAAGCAC
>CAYTJN010000290.1:0-2930 GCA_964438125.1 uncultured Occallatibacter sp. | reverse complement strand
GGCCCTGAAAAGGCCGGCGTCGGCGGTTCAATCCCGTCTCTGGCCACCACTCCTTCGTTCGCACCCCCTCCTTTTTCGTTTATATATTCCTTTGAATTCGGATTTGACGGCGAGCCCGGCGATCGTTTCTTCCAGACCGGGTATCGATACGGGTTCTCAAGTTGCGGGGCTACTTTCGTCGGGTTGCGGTTTCAAGGCCGTAAATTTTCGCCGGATATTTTCATTTGAAAACTAAACTCCGGACACAGACAGGCGCCAGGCTGTGTGCTACTATTTCAGACCAATCCGTAAAGAATTTTTTAATGGAATTCTTCTGGATGCTTGCTAGCTGGGCCATGATTCGCCACTCTCGGCGAGCCGGTATTTGTTTATAAGATTGCAGGCATCCAGATGACTCAACTCACGTTCGAACAGGAGTCATTTCGTCATGCTCTCAGCGCCATGGTCCAGCCGCTCTGCGATTGTTGCCTTCCCGCGTTTCCGTGTTGGTGTCCATGCTCTAAAACCAATGAGATGGGTCGCAGCGAGCATCGTGTTGCCGGTGTTGTTATGCGGAACCTGGATTACGGGGCAAGCACAGCCATCGATTCAGACGCTGCACAATCATGTCCGGAGCGCAGTTTCCAGCGGTCAAGCGACGTTGGTTGGTTCGCTGCCACCTGACCAAATCATTCATCTATCCATCGTTCTTCCGCTGCGGAATCAAAACGAATTGACGAGCCTGTTGAACCGGCTTTACGACCCGTCGAGCGCCGATTACCGACATTTCCTCACTGTTGAGCAGTTCACGGAGCAGTTCGCTCCCACAGCGGAGGATTATCAGGCCGTGGTCGATTTCGCAAAGGCCAGCGGTTTCACTGTTGGCGACACGCCGCAGAATCGGTTGATCGTGCCTGTGAGCGGCTCTGTCGCGGAGATTAACGCCGCCTTTAACATAAAGATGAATATGTATCAGCATCCCACCGAGAACCGGACGTTTTTCTCACCTGACCGGGAGCCTTCGCTGAGCCTGAGCGTGCCTGTGGCGCATATCGCAGGATTGAATAGCTTCTCGTTGCCGATTCCCATGTTCTTGCGGGCGCGAGAAGGACAATCGATCAATGGCGTCGCCGGCTCCGGTCCCGGCGGCTCTTATCTCGGCAGCGACATGCGTGCGGCCTATTACGGCGGTACGACCCTCACGGGGAATGGACAAGCGGTTGGGGTTTTAGAGTTCGGCGGCTATAACCTGAGTGATGTCGATGAAACATTCAGCAATGCAGGCCAGTCCTACGGTGTCTTAATCAACAACGTGCTTGTGGATGGAGCCACGGGAGAGCCCAGCGAGGATGACGGGGAACAAGTTCTCGACATCGTGCAGGCGATAGGCATGGCCCCAGGGCTAAGCCAGGTGCGCGTCTACATTGGGGTCGAGTCTGGCTATGGGTTGGACGACGCAGCCATCTTCAACGCGATGGCCAACGACGGTAATATCGTCAAACAACTCAGCGTTTCATGGGGTTGGGATCCTGACGATCCCTCGGTCGACGATAAGTTCTTTCAAGAGTTTGCCGCACAAGGCCAAAGCGTTTTTGCAGCGTCAGGAGATGAGGGCGCTTTCGATGCAACGATAAGTCCGTATTTCTACCCATCGGAAGACATCTATGTGACGAGCGTCGGTGGCACCCACTTGACCACGAAGGGTGCGGGCGGCTCGTGGACTGCCGAAACGGCATGGAATTCTCAGCAGCGTGGCAGCGGGGGCGGAATCAGTCCCGATCAAATCGCCATTCCGAGTTGGCAGTCGGGGGTCGCCAGTTCATCCAATGGAGGCTCAGCGGCATTCCGCAATGAGCCGGACGTGGCGATGGAGGCCGACTTTGACAACTACAACTGCAGCATTCAATACGGCTGCGGGGAAAGCTGGGCCGGAACCAGTTTTGCGGCGCCGCGCTGGGCCGGCTTTATGGCGCTGGTCAATCAACAGGCGGTTGAGGCGGGCAATGCGCCCTTGGGCGGTCTGGGTTTTCTCAATCCGGCGATCTATCCAATTGGTGAGGGTTCCAGCTATGACAGTGACTTCCACGACATCATCAGCGGGAATAACGATACGGAAAATCAGCCAGTATGGTTTAGCGCCGTTACCGGCTACGACCTGGTTACGGGCTGGGGAAGCCCGGCCGGTCAGAGCCTGATCGACGCATTGGCGGGACCGCAGACGCCAGGGTTCTGGATCGCGGCTTCATCGGTAGCCTGGCAGTCAACCAGGGTGCGTCGAACTCGACAATCGTCACGGTGACTGACGCCGGGGGCTTCGCGGGGAGCGTCGATCTTGCGCTAACATCCGCGCTGCCAAGCGGGGTCACTGCAGTCTGGGGCACGAATCCGACAAGCGGAACGAGCACGTTGACTCTAACTGCGACCAGTTCCGCTCCCTCAGCGACGTCGAACGTCACCATCACCGGCACCTCCGATACTTTGACCGCAACGACAAACCTTGCGGTTATTGTGCACCCACCGAGCTTCAACCTAACGGCTTCGCCAAATGCAGTGGCATTCAATCAAGGCAGTTCCGGCACGTCCACCATCACATTGACACCTCTATATGGATTCACCGGAAGCGTTAATCTCGCAGTGACATCGGTATTGCCGGCCGGGGTCACGGCGTCATGGGGCACGAATCCGACAAGCGGTACCAGCATCCTCACGCTGACAGCGAGTAATTCAGCGACACCGGGAGCGACAACGCTGACTATTACCGGTACCTCCGGCACACTGACAGCAACCACGACCCTTTCGTTGTTGGTTCAAGGGCCGACGTTCACACTCTCTGCGGGCAACACGAGCATCGGCCAAGGAGCCTCCGGCACATCCTACGTCTACATCGACCCCGAGTCTGGCTTCAACGGCAGCGTGAATTTGTCCCTGTCTGGCCTTCCCAGCGGAGTAAC
>CAYTJN010000289.1:0-2954 GCA_964438125.1 uncultured Occallatibacter sp. | reverse complement strand
AGGGAGTGGCGATGAAGATCGTTCTGGCAGAGAAGGTGTCTCCGGCAACACTGGCTGTGTTTGCGGCCGAGCCGGGGTGGGAAGTTCTAACGCACGACCAACTGCCGGATGGCTTGCCGGCTGCACTGGCGGACGCAGATGGATTGGTGGTTCGCAGTGCGGTGCAGGCCGACGATGCGCTGATGGCTCATGCGCCGAAGCTGCGCGTCATTGGCCGGGCCGGCGTGGGCGTGGACAACATCGACGCCGCCGCTGCAACACGGCGCGGCATTGTGGTGATGAATACTCCAGGAGCGAATGCGGTGGCCGTGGCCGAGCTGACTCTCGGGCTGATGCTCACGCTGGCGCGCAAGGTGTCGGCCGCGAATGTTTCGATGCATGCGGGCAAATGGGAAAAGAAGATTTTGCAGGGCTCTGAGCTGCGCGGCAAAACGTTGGGCATTCTGGGACTGGGCCGGATTGGTTTGGAAGTGGCTCGGCGGGCAAAGGGCTTCGGCATGGAACTGATCGGCAGCGATCCGTTTGTATCGGCTGCTGTGGCGCGAGAGAACGGAATCAAGCTGGTGACGCTTGATGAGCTGCTTGCGGGTTCCGATTACCTTACATTGCATGTGGGCTTGACGCCGCAGACGACCGGCGTGATCAACGCCAAGTCAATCGCAACGATGAAGAAGGGCGTGCGGATCGTTAACTGCGCGCGCGGCGAACTAATCGACGATGCGGCGCTGATCGATGCATTGAAGAGCGGCCATGTCGCGGGCGCGGCGCTCGATGTCTTTCCGAGTGAGCCGTTGAAGGACTCGCCTTATGCGACGATGGACAACGTGGTTCTGACGCCGCACATCGCAGGCTCGACGGGCGAGGCACAGGAGGCGGTGGGCATACAGATTGCGCGGCAGGTGCGTGATTATCTCAAGCTTGGCGTGGTGCAGAATGCGGTGAATCTGCCCTCGCTGACGCATGAAGAGTACGTCGTACTGGCACCGTATATCGGTCTCGCCGGGCGGCTCGGCTCGTTCCTGGCGCAGACGGGCAAGGGCGGTATCGAGGGAATCGATCTGGTCTACGGGGGTACGCTGGCGGAGACTAAAACCGAATTGGTGCGCAATGCGGCGATCGCCGGGCTGCTGGCCGGCTCTGAAAACGTGAACCGGATCAATGCATCGACGGTTGCCGAGGAGCGCGGCATCCGCATTCATGAGGAGAAAGAGGACGACGGCCATCGGGGCGGCGCAACGACGACGCTGACCATTAAACTGCACTCGGCATCGGGCGAAAGCAGCGCCAGCGCCACGGTGATTCGCGGGGAGCAGCCACGGTTGCTGGTCTTTGAGGGCATCGACATCGAGACGCCGCTTGAAGGCAACCTGCTGGTCTGCCGCAACCTGGACGTGCCGGGAGTGATTGGCAAGATTGGAACGATCCTGGGCGAGCACGGCGTGAACATTGCCAACTTTGCGCTGGGCCGCGAGCGCGGCGGAAAGACGCCGGTGAAGGCTCTGGCGCTGGTGCAGGTGGATGCGCCGGTTTCAGACAAGGTGCTTGAGGCGCTGGGAACGATCGAGGCGCTGCTCGAGGCACGGCTGGTGACTTTGCCTGAGTGCTGCGGCTGACGTTCCGCTTGGAAGCTATTGCCTCGGATCAATAAAAAACCACCGCCAACCAGCGGTGGTTTTTCATCGGGTGCGGAAGAAGACCCGGTGCTGCGGTGGCCGTCGAATTTTTCTAGCCGAAGACGGGGGGGAGACCGAACCAACTGCGCAGATAGGCAATTTGGCCGAGGTGGTAGGTCTCATGCCAGGCCAGCACTCCGATGAAGCCGCTGATTTTGCCGTCAGGGCTTGGCGGTCCTGGGGGTGCGGGAGCGGCCAGCGCCTCAGGGGTGAGGGCGCTCAACGTAGCGTCGAGGGCGATTGCGGAGTGTTGCAAGTGCGCCAGCAACACCTCGGGGGCAGGATAGCTGGAACTCTCTTCAAGCTTGGCCGAGCGCGCGAAGGGCTCAAGGCCCGGACAGGACCAATCGCTGCCGACGCGACTGATGAGTATCTGGCGCGCCCAGATGACATGGCCAACAATCCAGGTAACGTGATTGGAGTGGTCGTTGGGCCGGCTGAGCCATTGCTCAGGCGTCAGGCCGGCTACTACTTTCTGCACTGCGCCGGTGTTCTGGATGAAAGATGCGGAAGCGCCTGCGATGGCGGCGGAAACGGGCATA
This sequence comes from uncultured Occallatibacter sp., assembly GCA_964438125.1. Taxonomy (GTDB): domain Bacteria; phylum Acidobacteriota; class Terriglobia; order Terriglobales; family Acidobacteriaceae; genus Telmatobacter. Next base: position 739 of record CAYTJN010000289.1, on the reverse strand, counting down.
AGAAAACCTCCACTTGGAATGGGGCAGCTTGAAATTTCTGGGGCAGAAAGATTCGCCTCAGCGAATGCGATAGACGAACGCGTCTTCCAGGTATTGATCTCCAAAGATTTGGCCTCCCAGACGCATTCCGTACGTATCGCTCGCAGACGCAAAGGCACGGCGCAAGGCCTGTATAAAAGGTTTGTCCATGGGCCGCAATGAGATCGTGGGTTTTCTGCGAAACGGAAATCCCGCTCTCTTCAAGGCATCATTAATCTCTGTGTAGCCTGAACGCGAAGAGGTCTGGTCGAGTTGGTCTGAAGCGATAACAAGCCTCCAATCCTCATAATCTGGAATCTTGGCCCAAAGCGCCACATTGGGAGACTTTCCATTACGATCCAGTGCGTCGATGACCTCTTTTCCATTTTCGATGTCGAAATTTACCAATGCAGCCGTATCCATGGAAGCAGCCCTCCTTCCTGATCTTCGATTGCAGTCAGCAGCGCGATTGCATCCTGAGCCGTCTTCCTTTGATAGCGGGTTGTCTCTGACCAATCCTGGACAGTTTCCAGATTCGACCTCATCTCCGGATCAGCATCCAGCACAGAGTCCAACTCGGTTTTCAGTTCAGCCAACCGCAGTAGTTCTTTGAGATTATGCGTATGGCTGTCGTTAACTAGTTTCTTCTCAGGAAAATCGTGCAACTGTGTTCGTTTGGCGATGCAAGCTTTCAACGCACATTCGACTGAGTACCCTGCCA
>CAYTJN010000288.1:0-2968 GCA_964438125.1 uncultured Occallatibacter sp. | reverse complement strand
GCGGGCGATCAGACCATCATGGACATCACCGGCCACGTCTCGAAGCAAATGCTCTCGCACTATAGCCATATCCGCATGGAGGCCAAGCGGCGGGCCGGCGAATAGGCATTCTCGATAATGTCTTTCATTTAGGTGAGCCAGAACGCCAGTTCACTTTCGCCAAGATAGGGCTTGAGGATGTTTACGACCCTCTTTTTCGCCGCCAGTCTAATCAGCGAAAAAAGAAAACCGGCGTTGAACATACGAGTGAGCGGAAGCTTTCTTTCCAGCTTTTTGCCGTACGCCGCGTTCGCCTCGCCGGTGTTTCCCAGGATCGCCTTGTACAACTCTCCGGGCCGGTCGCGCAAAAAAGCCTGCGCGATCTCGCCGCCGAGCGAGGTGCCCAGCAGGTGGCGATTCTGTGCGCCTTCGCGCTGAAAGACAGCCGCGATGGCATCGACCGGGGAGCGCATTTCGCTGATGCACGGGTAAGAGAGCGCCACAACGCGAAAATAACGATCCCATTCCAGCATGCAATCGAACCACGGCTGGGCGACTCCGATGCCGCCGGGCAGCAGAACGAGTGTGGCATCGCCGCTCCCGCCCGCGTAGTAGGTCCAACTCTTGCCCCCGCAGGCGATCTGTTGCGGGCGATGCGTCGAACGGAATTCGAGCAGGCGGTTCTTGAGTGGCGAACTCAACTTGCCGTAGTATCTCCCTGCCAATGCGAAAGGAGCGATTTCCTGTCTGTCGGTCATGCCAGAGCGCCTTCCGGTTGCGGTTCGGATAAATCCGGTGAAGCAGAAAAATCCAGGTGCAGGTAAATCTCTTCGAGCGATGGAGGCGAGAGGCGGAAGTTTTCCAACCTGTCGAAGCCGATACTTCTGGCGATTAGATCCGTTGCATGCGAGACGCTGAGCGGATCGAGGTAACAGCGGAATTGCAGCGGAGAAATCTCGTCGACTCTTCCCAAAACGACAAGGCACTTACGGTTCTCATCCGTGAGCGAGGCCCCTTCCTGCAAGTGAAGATCGAGCCGGACGCCGCGTCCGTAGCGGCTCTTTAGCTCGCTTGGCGTACCGATTGCCAGCATGCGGCCCGCCTGTATGACGCCGACGCGATGCCCCACCTTTTCCCCTTCGAGGAAATTGTGCGTAGCCAGGACGCAGGTCATTTTCTTTTCGCGGTTGAGTTGCGCGATGGTATCCCAGACCAGCCGGCGGCGATACGGATCGAGTTCGTTCGTCGGCTCGTCGAGAACCACCAGCCTCGGATGGCCCATCAGCGCCATGGCAAAATGCGTCATGCGCAGAAGTCCGCCGCTGAGGGTTCGCAGGCTCTGCTTGCGCACTTGAGCCAGATCGAGCGTCGCCAGCAGTTCCTCGGTTTGCGAGCTTGCATTTTTCTGGTTCTGTCCACGCGGACACTCGTGCATTCGCCTCACCAAGAATCTCGTTCACATACCCAATCGATCAGGTAACGTTCACGACTCCGGCCGGAAATCCGGGCGCAGCAGATATCGTGGTTAAGACGCCTGTGGGCCCGGCGACGGTGACGGGAGGTTTCCATTATCTCGAAAGCGTGCAGAGCCATCCCGCAAGCAGCACCCTGGCCGAGGTTGTCTACGACCAGTTGCGGCAACGGCTTTATGCTTCGGACGGCGGATCGAATGTGGTTGATGTTTTCGATCTCTCCAAGCAGCTGTTCCTAACCCCGATTACCGTGGGCAAAGCGCCTCAGGCGTTGGCCATTACTCCGGACTTCAACACTCTCGTGGTTTCCAATGGTGCCGCTCGCACAATTTCAATCGCCGATTTGACTGGCTTGAATGCAATGAAGACCGTATCGGTTACAAATCTTCCAAACCTTCCGTTGCAGTGCGGGCAGCCGATTCTCTACGCGGTGGCGACGACCAGCAACAATAAGGCGGTCATCGCGCTGAAGTGCCCGAACGTGACCGCGGGCGAATACATTGTGCTGGATCTGGCGACGCAGACAGTTGGATGTGGCGCGTCGCCGGGTTGCGCCGCGATGATGGCTGCATTCCCGCAAAACCTGGATCAAGTACTGACGGTGTCTGGGACTACCGATGGCAGCTCGATTCTTCTCGGGAACGGCATCACCATCGGACTTTGGGACGTGAGCGCCGGCACTTTCACCACACAAGTCATTAGCAACGTCACGCTGGCAAATCCTGTTGTGCAGACAGCGGTCGCAGCCGACGGAACTGCATTCGAACAAGTGTACGGGACCTTCGATCCGATGCTTTCTCAATTTTCGGTCATGCAGGATGTGGACTACCTGCAAGGCGGTGTCAATGATACTAACTTGCTTCCGGGCGAGAAGCTACATCCTTCCGGAGCGCTGCTATATTACCCAGAGAGCGGCGGCTTCAGCATATACGATGTGCATCAGGGGCGCCTGAAGCAACGGGTCGCCCTCACACAGCTGATAGCTTCGACATTCGATGCCATGACCATCGATGAGACGGGGTCGCAGGTTTTCCTACTCACGACCACTGGTTTGACAGTGGTGAACATCGCCGATCTGCCCTTAAGCATCGGCAATGTGAAACCCGCCCGAGGATCGGCGTCGGGAGGCACAACCGTGGTGGTGCGTGGCAGCGGTTTCCAGAACGGAGCGCAAGTGCTGTTCAACAAGACGCCGGCAAGCGTTCAATTCATCGATGGCTCTACATTGCAGGTTACCAGCCCCGCCGTTTCCGCCGGCGCCGTGAGAATCACGGTCGTGAATCCGAATAGCAACCAGTACTTGCTGGACGACGCCTACTCAGCGCAGTGATTCTGCAAGTGCATGGGAGATCCGTCGAGGATCGGCATTCTCGACGGACTGAATTTAATTGAATTCACAGGACCGAGAAAGAGTACTGGCGGAGAGAGAGGGATTCGAACCCCCGATAGAGTTACCCCTATGCCGGTTTTCAAGACCGGAGCCATCAACCACTCGGCCATCTCTCCGCTATGCTACT
>CAYTJN010000287.1:0-2996 GCA_964438125.1 uncultured Occallatibacter sp. | reverse complement strand
GTGTGCGCGCCAACTGCTACGACCTGGCGATGAACGGCCTGGAACTCGGCTCGGGATCGATTCGCATTCATCGAAAAGATGTTCAGCAACAGATCTTCCAATCTCTTGGGATCAGCGATGAAGAGGCTCGCGCCCGCTTCGGCTTCTTCCTTGACGCGCTGGAGTATGGAACTCCGCCGCACGGCGGCATCGCGCTGGGTATCGACCGTATTGCGATGTTGTTGGCCGGTGCTGCAAGCCTGCGCGAAGTGATTGCGTTTCCGAAGTCGGCCAAGGCTATCGACCTGATGGCCGAGGCGCCGACGACGGTCTCCGAACAGCAACTGAAAGAATTGCATATTCGGGTGGCGCTGAAGAGCTAAAGCGCGTCCGTGATTTGAATTTTCAGTGCGGAAAGTTACGCCCGGTCTAACTCAGCAAACAGTTCGCTCAGCACGACGCGAATTGGCGTCTCCGGCACGGTGAGTTCGCCGGTTTTTACCTCTTCAAGTCCGACAGCAGTATACCTATAAACATAGCGCGGCTCTGGATCGATGACCCAGATGTTTTGGATGCCGAAGAGTCGAAAATCGGCAAGTTTTCGTATCGTTGCCGAGAAGCAGTCCTCTTCGTCGAGAACCTCTATAGCCACAAGCGGTGGATGAGTCAATATCTGTTCGTGAGGACTGGTTCTTTCGATCACGCACACATCGGGGACACGAACCCGTGTAGGCGCGACCCGCATCCGCAAACTCGGAAGTGCCAGTACCTCCAATGGCTCATGAGTGTCAGACAGGTTGCAGATGAGCCACATGACGATTCTGGAATGATTGAAAGTGCCGACGTTGCGTTCCTCGCTTTGACCATCCACAAAATCGCAGTCGGGTCTGTAGCTTGAAGACAGATACTCTTCCAGCGAAAGTTCCGCTGGTGGCCTGTCGTCCTCGGCAAGCTCAAGTTTCATGCACTGATTATCGCGCTAAATCGATGCTCCCACCAGCGGATTCCACTCGAAGCAGGCCAGTTTCATCCCCTTGATCCGGTCTGGCGTTGCTAACGGCCATCAGGCCAATTCGATTCCGGCGATTTCGGCTTCAAGGCCGCCGTAATCGGGATGGTCGTTTTCGCGAATGCGATAGGCGAGGTTGATGAGGCTTCCCTGTGCGAGGCCGAGTTCGGCGGCGCGGGCGGCCATGTTCCAGCCCACGGCGCGGAGCGCGCCGCTGGAGCCGGATAAAGGGCGCGGCTGAAGAGAATCCTGCGCCAATTCCAATCTCAGATGGCGCTCTTTCATCAGGCGCGGTTGACTGAGCAGGCGCACGCTGCGGGCCACGAAGACCGGTTCGGGGTTGCCGTGCCCGAAAGGTTCCAACTTTTGCAGCCAGCCCGCCAGCACGGGCGTAACGCGGTCCAGAGGTAGTTCGGCGTGAATCCTTAGCACGCACTCCGGCTCGCGTGCTGCCAGATGTTCCTGGGCAAAAACGCGTAAGCGGCGCTTGAGTTCGGGCAAGGTCGTGGCAGGCAAAGCAAAGCCAACTGCGAAGGCGTGACCGCCGAAGCGCGTGAAGAGATCGGCGCAGCTCTCAATCGCGTTCAATAGCTGGAAGCCGTCCACTGATCGGCCTGAGCCGTAGGCCACACCATCTTCAATGCAGATAACAAGGGTGGGCTTGGCCGTGCGCTCGACGACGCGCGAGGCGAGGATGCCGATCACGCCGCGATGCCAGCCTTCGCCGTCAACGACCAGCAGGCGATCGGCGCAAAGTTCCGCGTCGGCGCTCAACAGCGTCTCGATGGCGGTGAGAGCCGTTGCTTCGGTTTCGCGGCGCTCGCGGTTGAGCCTTTCGAGCTTGGCGGCCAACTCCGCGGCGCGGGCTACATCGCGTGTGGTGAAAAGCTCGATGACCTCGGAAGCCACGTCCATTCGTCCGGCCGCGTTGATGCGCGGAGCCAGGCGGAAGGCCACGTCGAAGGCGGTAATGGCCTTTGCCGCCGGGTCGAGGGCTGCTGCCGCGAAGAGGGCGCGCAGTCCCGCACCGGCTGGCCGGCGCAGTTCCTTGAGTCCCAGAGCGGCGATAACGCGATTCTCGCCCTTGAGCGGCACGGCATCGGCGATGGTAGCCACGGCGGCCATTTTCAAGAAACTGGGCAGCGTCTTTTCGCGAGTGCGTGTCCGGTCGCGCCGCTCCAGCACCGCCTGCGCCAGTTTCAGCGCAATGGCCGCACCGCATAGAAACTTTTCCGGATAATGGCAATCAGGCTGGTTGGGATTGAGAATCGCCAACGCCCGAGGGACCTTGTCGCCTGCTTCCAACAGGTGATGGTCGGTGATGATCAGGTCGAGGCCCAGGCGGCGCGCTGTCTCGGCCTCGGCAAAGGCCCTCATTCCCGTATCCACTGTGATCACCAGTCGGACGCCCTCCGCGGCTGCGGCTTCCAGCACACTCGATTGAAGGCCGTAGCCCTCGAGTAGCCGGTGCGGCACATGGAAGCGGGCAATTCCGCCAAGCATTTCGATGGCCGTCTTGAGCAGAACGACAGCGGTGGTGCCGTCCACATCGTAGTCACCGTAAAGCAGGACGGGCTCACGATTGGCAATAGCCCGCTCCAGCCGGGCCACAGCCTCAGACATGCCCAGCATTAAAAGCGGATCGTGAAGGTGATCGAATTCAGGATTGAGGAAGGAGAGAGCGTCTGAAGATTCGGCAACACCGCGGGCCACCAGCAACTCAGCAAGAACCAGAGGCAAATGAGCGGCCTTGGCGAGCGCAGCAGATTCGACCGGGTGCGGCTCGACAAAACTCCAGCGCTGTGGGGGGAGCTTTCGCGCAACTCCTCGCGGTGGGGATGACGGCGCAACCTTACTGTTGGCTGTTACGCCCGCCGCGCTCACCGGAGCTACTCGTCCTCGTCTTCGTGCTCGTGATCTTCAATGACGATATCCTGGAAGGTCTCAACGTCCTCCAGCAGCGCCTGGAAGCGCTCATACCACTCGGTGGTGGTCTCGTGCAGGAAGA
>CAYTJN010000286.1:0-3114 GCA_964438125.1 uncultured Occallatibacter sp. | reverse complement strand
GCTCACCGACACGGATTAGGATTACTACCCGAATGTCGCCATGGCTACTGAAATCTCGTGCTCTGGCGCCAGAAGTGAAGCATCGAAAGCTCCCTGACACAGCGGCGTTTTAGGGTAGTAATCCCGCCAGTCGCGCGAAGCCAATTATGGATGAGCGGTTTGGCATGCAGGCGTAATCGAATTTCTACCTTCTGCTGCTGCACTTGACAAATGATAGTCGAGTGTCTACCATCAGCTTCAAATTGAGGGTAGAACGTCTTCTATGGGTAAAAAGGTACCACAGCGGGTAGGACTTCTCCAGGGGACCTTGGACATGCTCGTATTGCGGACCCTCCTCTATGGCCCTGCTCACGGTCATCAGATCGGCAAGCACATACAGCGGACCACGAACGATTTTCTCCAGATGCAGCACGGTTCGCTTTATCCAGCATTGCATCGTCTGGAGGAACGAGGATGGGTCAGCGCCAAATGGGAGATGGCTTCAGACCGAAACCGGGAATTTAAATACTACCGCTTGACGGATCACGGCAGGAAGCAGCTGCTGGTCGAAGAATCGCAGTGGAGACAGATGTCAGAAGCTGTGGCGCGCGTGATGTGGCCAGCTACCGAGGAGAGCTGAAATGAAATGGTGGCAGATTCGGAAACGCGATGCGGATTTGGAGCGTGAGCTGCGCTCTGATGTCGAACTGGAAGAAGAGGAGCAACGTGAAAACGGTGTCTCCCCGGAAGAGGCCCGATACGCTGCCCGGCGCGCTTTCGGTAACTCGACGCTGATCCGCGAGCAGACGCACGAAGCCTGGGGATGGGCTGCACTCGAACGTCTTGGCCAGGACATCCGATACGGAGTGCGACAGCTGCGAAGATCTCCGGCATTCACCGTTACTGCGGTGTTGATTCTTGCGCTCGGCATTGGCGCTGTTACTGCGGTGTTCAGCCTGATCGATGCGGCACTGCTGAGGATGCTGCCGGTCGAAAAGCCCGAGCAACTCGTTGAGTTCAAGGCAGCCAATCCCGCCCTTCCGCCGAACGATACTTTTTCGTTTCCGACTTTTCAAACTCTCAAAAGTCAAACGCAGGTTTTGGCTGGCGCGTTCGCTTTTCGCAAACTGTTCAAAGTTGATGTCGAGATGGACGGGCGAGGCGGACTGGCGGAAGGACAGTTGGTATCGGGCAATTACTTCACTGTGCTGGGAGCGGGGGCGGCCCAGGGTCGCACGATTCTGCCGATCGATGAATCTTTGGCGGGACAAGCGCCGGTAGCAGTCATAGGGTATGACTATTGGCGAACCAGGTTTGCACTCGATCCTGACATTGTTGGAAAGCATGTGCTGATCAACAGCGTACCTTTCACGATTGTCGGGGTCACGAAGCCAGAGTTCTACGGCGTTCAACCAGGTGACAAGGTCGAGATCTCAATTCCGCTCACAATGATTGGCTCGGTGTATCCGGGCTTTGCTGCCACCGGAACTCCCGCAGACGCTCTTAAGGCTCCTTTCCGCAACTGGCTTCACGTAATGGGCCGAGTGCAGGATAGCGTTACCAGGGAGCGCGCGACCGCCAGCCTGGCGCCGGCCTTCGCTGAGTCGATGCGCGAGGCTGCGGCAAGCCTCGCCGGGACCCCTATTGACTCACCTGCGGTAAGACAGACGTTTCTCAACTTCCGCCTGCAACTCGAACCTGGCAGCCAAGGACTTGCTGCGTTGCGGCAGCAATTCTCGAAGCCGCTTTGGATCGTCATGGCAATTGTCGGGTTGCTGCTTCTGATCACATGCGCTAATGTGGCGAATCTGCTGTTGGCGCGCGCCAACGCCAGAGAAAAGGAAATCGCGCTGCGGTTCGCATTAGGCGTGGGCAAAGGGCGCCTGGTTCGTCAATTGCTTACCGAAAGCGTCTTGCTTGGTCTGTGCGGCGGAGTGATGGGCGTGGGCTTGGCGTATTGGGGCAACAGAATGTTGCTCTCTCTCATGGCGCGCGGGCGTAGTCCAGTGTCGCTCAACGCTCATCTTGATCTGAGGGTGCTCGGATTTGCATTGGGAGTCACTTTACTCACGGCGCTCATCTTCGGCACCATTCCTGCATGGCGCGTTGCCGGTGTCGATCCCTCCCGCGGGCTCATGCAGAATGCGCGCAAAAGCGGTGCCTCGGCTACACGTTCTCGCTTGGGCAAGTCACTGGTCGTCCTGCAAGTAGCCATCTCGCTAGTGCTTGTGGTTGGCGCGGGCTTGCTGACACGAACGCTTGCCAACCTCAAAGACTCTTACCCAGGATTCGATCGGGACAATGTGCTTCTGTTCTCGGTGGATCCGACGGTAATCAGCTACAAGGATGTTGTCCCGCTTTACGAACGCCTCCTCACCCGCCTGCGAGCGGTCCCTGGAGTCCGGTTGGCGTCAATGTCGGTGCATGAACCACTCAGCATGAGCATGAGCACCACGCCGGTACGAGTGCAGGGTTCGGCCTTCGGGCAGGCGGAGGATCTTGCGCCCGTGAATATTGAGCCTGTTGGACCGGACTATTTCGCGACGATGGGAACGCCTCTGTTACGTGGACGCGACTTTTCCTGGAGCGATCGCGACAGAACAACCAAGGTTGCCATTGTCAGCGAGGTCATGGCCAGGCATTACTTTGGAAATGCGGATCCTATCGGGCGGTTCGTAAGTATTCCCGGCTTTGTCGGCGATTCGAGCTGGATTCAGATTGTTGGCGAGATTCGGGATGTCAAAGTCCACGAACTTCGCGAGGCTGGTGCGTTCATGCTGTATCTGCCTCTTTTCCAGTTGCCTGAAGGCGGCGCCACGTTTGAGCTGCGGACTGTGATCGATCCCGCATCCGTTCAGGGTTCCGCTCTTGACGCGGTAAACGCGATCGACCCTCGCTTGCCTGTCGATTCTGTAAAGACGCTCGAGGTGCAACTCGATGACTCTCTCGTCCAGGAACGGCTCGTCGGTTCGCTTTCGGGGCTGTTCGCTGTATTGGGGCTTCTGCTCACCTTCGTGGGTCTCTATGGATTGATGGCTTACACAGTTAATCGCAGAACCAGCGAGATAGGCATTCGCATGACCCTCGGCGCTGATCGGGGCCAGGTCGCGCGCATGGTATGGCGTGAAACGCTCT
>CAYTJN010000285.1:0-3167 GCA_964438125.1 uncultured Occallatibacter sp. | reverse complement strand
AGTGCGGGTTCTGTGAACCTGTCTGTCCGAGTCGGAATGTCACCATGACCCCACGTCAACGGATCGTGGTGCGGCGGGAGATGGTGCGGCAGAAGAATGACTCCGCGATGCTTGCGCAACTTCAACAGGAGTATCAGTACGACGGGATCGAGACATGCGCAGGCGACGGTATTGGCTGCCGCGGTCGGAGTGATGCACCAGTCCGGCGGGCGCGCCGCGCTCGCCGATCGCCATGCCAAGCGCCGCCAGCGTCAACTCATCCTCCATATGCCGATCCAGCGCCCAGCCTACGACCTTGCGCGAATAGGCATCCAGAATCACGGCCAGATACACAAACTCCTCCAGCAGGCGGATGTAGGTGATGTCAGCGCGCCAGAGCTGGTTGACGCCGCTCAGCACCATCTCCGCCGCCAGGTTCGGATAGATGCGCAGGCTGTGCCGGGAGTCGGTGGTAACGACGAACTGGCGCTTGCGTAGGCACAGCAAGTTATCCTCGCGCAGCAGCCGTTGCACGCGCTTGGGGTTGACCGTCCAACCTTGATGGCGCAACGCCGCCGTGATGCGTGGTCGGCCATAACTGGGCCACTCCAGCGCGATGCGCTGAATGGCATCACGAAGGTCCATATCTTTGTCCGGAGCTGTCGGGGACGGCGTTTGGAAACGGTAGAAGCCAGACCGGCTCAACTGGGCCAGCTCCACCATGCGTTCCACCGTCAGACCGACGCCGGCGCTCACTTCTTCGCCGATTTTGCCGTAGATCGCGGATTTCCACTCGATGCCTGCAACATCCGCTCGTCCTCGATGCGCTGCAAGCACGCCCGCAAAAAATCGATCTCCATGGCCTGCTGGCCGACCTTGCGCTCCAACTCGGCGATCTTGCCCTCAGACCAGCGATGGCGGCCCTGGCCCGGAAAGGCGTTGCCCGGGGCCTTGCGAAACTCCCGCTGCCAACGATGCAAAACATTAGGGCTGACCTCCAGCCCGCGCGCAACTTCGGCCATCGAAACACCCGATTCCAGCCGCCGAACCGCCTCCAACTTGAATTCCTTGCTGAACTTCCTGCGCAAAATACCCATGACTCAATTCTCCATTCGCTGAAAATCGAGTCTTAACCGTTTGTCTCAAATTTGGGGGCAAGTCCAGATAGGCTCGCCAGAATCGTTCAGCTGCAATTGGCTGAGGGCGGTGGACAGGCAAGGTCCGGCGATTGAATCGGCGCCGGTGCTGACGCCTTCGACGAGCCGTGGGCGACGCTTTGGCCGAGGTATGTATCCGAGAGCGCGCCAATTAACAGGAAGATGTAATGTTCTTGCACTGAATGCAATCGTAAGATGGCAAGGTATTGAGATCGATTCACCGACCTTCGCACTCAAAACTTCTCTGGACGCGCTCCCACTTCAAGGAAAATGTGCCAGGCTCTGAGTGGCAAAGGTCCGCTCGTTATGACGTGGGATCAGGGACGTGGCCACCTCAAGCAATGCGCCTGCTATCCACAGCTGTCTTGATTATTAGGAGCCGACTTCCCGTAACTCGATCTCTCGGTTTGCCCAAGGGGCAGAAAAGTCGGTGTGCGTATGAACGGGTTGATTGAACTTCTTGAGAGGCACGGCTATTGGGTACTGTTCGCATCCGTGATCGGCCGCCAAGCGTGTTTACCCATACCGGCAAACCTGTTGTTGCTCGCCGCCGGAGCCCTTGCCAGCCAGGGGAGGCTGTACCCTTTGGCGATCCTCGCATACTCGGTCGCGGCCTTTATGTTGGCCGATCTTGTCTGGTATGAAGCTGGACGAAAGTGGGGAACAAGAACGCTGCATTTCTTTTGCAGTGGCTCCGAGGATCCTCACATGTGCACGGAGACAATGGTGAGGAAATTCTCAACCCGGGCTCCGAAGTCGCTCCTCATTTCGAAGTTTGTCTTTGGGCTCGACGCCGTGGCATCTCCGTTATCAGGCATTTGCGGAATAGGCAAGACTCAGTTCATGATCTTTGATGGACTCGGAGCATTGGCCTGGTCGTCTGCGTACATGATTACGGGCTATCTGCTGCATGATCAGCTGGATCGAATCGCATCCGACTCCCAGAAGATTGGAGAGATGTTTGGGCTCGCAGCAATTGCTGTTCTCGGATGTTTTCTTTTCCTTAGGATATTTCGATGGTATCGCTTCCTGCACGAATTCAGACTCGCACAGATCTCTCCCGAGGAACTCAATGAAAAGCTAAAAATGGGCGATCAAATACTCCTACTGGATTTGCAAGGCGGAGACAAACTACCCCGAGTGGCATTAGCTATCCCGGGGTCCATTCGAATGGATCCGCGCCAACTCAAAAGTTACATCAAGCATTACCGAGGTGTAGATCTGAGGGCCGACAGAGAGGTGATACTCTATGGTGCGTCTTCTAAAGACTCCACCAGTGCCCGCATTGCCCTAGCGCTACGGCAGAAGGGATTTGAAGAGGTTCGGCCGTTATCCGGTGGACTTCCCGCGTGGCTCAATCGAGGCTACCCGGCAATTCGCAACCCGCCCATGTTGTCGGGCACAGATCATGAGGTGTTCGCGTTGCAGGAAGTTCTTCAACATTCGAGGATGCATGTGGCTCGGTTGCTTAACAGGAGTGCCGCCGATGTTGAACTGATATTGAATCGCGTAAAGGCGCGTATTCAACGATCACATAATAGCGATCTGCGGGTGCTGAAGATGAGTGACGTCGAACAACCAGCAAAAGTTGCGCTGGATCGGAATGCCACGACCCCACACAGTCAAATAAGTGCGCCAGATTGAAAGTAGCTGACTGCGCCTATGAAAGTGAGCCCCCCGGTGCCTTCGTTGGGAGTAGCGTACAAGCTCATATTGGCAGATCCAAAAGCTCAAGAACTCCTGAGGCGGTCACGATGTTCAAACTTGCATTCTTTGTTCTGGCGATCGCGCCGGCCGCAACCGCCCAATTTGTCGCGCATTCGGCAAGACCTGTCCTGGATACGAATACCGTTTTCCCGGTGGAGACGGCCGAAGTCGCTGTGCAGACGGTGGTCTCACAGACGGCAAGCAAAGAGACAGACGAGAGTGACCGAGTCCAGAAGACAGGCGAATCGGCGAAAGTGGGCGACGTCCCTGACTACGGCCAGCAGACGAAGCGAATTCTTTATATCGTGCCGAACTTCAATGCGA
>CAYTJN010000284.1:0-3189 GCA_964438125.1 uncultured Occallatibacter sp. | reverse complement strand
CCGTAATGCAGCGCTTGGCAGACAAGCTCAAGCGTACCGACCTTCCCGAGTTTGTGCCTGGCGATCAGGTTCGCGTCCAAGTGAAGATCAAGGAAGGCGACAAAGAGCGCTTGCAGGCCTTTGAAGGTCTGGTCATCGCCATCAACAAAGGCCCCCAGGGCACCTTTACCGTTCGCAAGATGAGCTTTGGCCAGGGCGTCGAGCGCATCTTCCCGTTCAACTCCAAGGTGATCGAGAAGATCGAGAAGGTCCGCAGCTACAAGGTGCGCCGCGCCAAGCTTTTCTATCTTCGCGGACTGCGCGGCAAGGCTGCCCGTCTGAAGGAAGTGGGCCGCGTTGTGGCCAAGGAAGCTTAGGTCTCGTCCTTCTTCGCTGTTCAACAGCCCCGGCTTCGGCCGGGGTTGTTTTTTCGTATCGGCTGCTCGCCCTTGGCTGTTAGCTGTTGGCTGTAAGCTGTAATAGGAACCGATGAATCCTACCGAACTAGCACGACCTCGCAGCTTTCAAGAGACTCTTCTGAGCGCTCGCCGCACCATGGTGCTCAGCGAGATTCTGAAGCTGGCGATTGATAGCTTCCGCTCGAGCAAAGTGCGTTTTGCGATGACCGCACTGGGCATGGTGATCGGCACCGCTTCGGTCATCCTGGTGGTGACGATCGGGCTGACCGGCAGGCAGTTCATCCTGGCGGAGATTCAGAAGATCGGCACCAACTCGGTCGAATTGGAATACGAGGGCGGCGGCGCCAACAGTGCGGAAGGCACGGTCTACAACGACTCGCTGACCCGCGAAGACGAGAGGGCAGTGCTGGCACAGTTGCCCGACGTGTTGTACTCCTCGCCGGTGATGGAAATGCATTCCCGCATCAGCTTCGGCTCAGGCGTGGTCAAGGACATCCTGGTGCTGGGCGTCAGCCCGCAATACCTCCACATCCGTAACCTGCTCGTTCCCGTGGGCCGATTTCTGGACGAGACCGATGACACGGCTCACATCAAGTGCGCGGTAGTCTCGGAGATCTTCGCCCGTGACCGTTACGGCAGCTCGGATGCAGCCGTGGGCCAGACCTTCGAGATCAGCGGCATTCCGTTCACGATCATCGGCGTCTTTAAAGAGAGCGTGGATGATTTCGGCGAGTCGGAGATCGCCGACCAGACGATCCTGATTCCCTACTCCGTGGCCCGCTACTTCACCGGAACCGAAAATGTGAAGCAGATCTATTTTTCGATGCGCACGATGGACGAGGTGCCCGACGCCAGCCGCGAGATCGAGCGCATCGTCAGCTCTCGCCACCGGAAGAACTCCGTGTACAGGGCGACGAATCTGAAGGAACTGCTGACGATGGCCGACAAGATCGCCAAAGCTCTCACCCTTGTGCTGCTGGCCGTGGCCTCCGTCACCATGGCGGTGGGCGGCGTGGGAATCATGAACATCATGCTGGCCAATGTGCGCTCCCGCATCCGCGAGATCGGTATCCGCAAGGCGATGGGCGCAACCTATCGGGAGATCAAATACCAGTTTCTGGCCGAAGCGATCATTATCTCGCTGGTCGGCGGCATCGTCGGCACCATTGTCGGCCTCTCCCTGCCGCTGTCGATCCGCTTCTTTACCAACTACGACTTGCCGATCTCGATCTGGTCAGTGGTGATTGCACTGACAGCGGCCGTCGCGGTAGGGGTGGTTTTCGGAACAATTCCGGCAACGCGCGCCGCACAAATGGATCCCGTGGAGTCGCTGAAGTATGAGTAACCTTGAGCGACGGCCGGACATAAACGAAGACGACGGCCAGCCCAAAGGGCCGAACCTTGTGCTGATCTACGGACTGCTTGCTTTCGCGCTGGCCGCGGCCATCGGTCTCGCGCTGCTGATTGTGTTTCCGTTCTATCACCGGCGATAAATCGAGACCAGCAGCGCAATCAAGGATTCGCGCGTTGAAGACGCCGCCCGTCGATCTTATGCGTTCTCTTCTCTCCCCGCGATCAGCATCGGAATTCCATCGACGATGGGGTAAGCGCGGCCACAAGCGGCGCAGAGCAGGTGGAGTTCTCCGAGGCGAAGTTCGCCCAGGCATGCCGGGCAGGCAAGCTGACTCATCACAGATGGATCGAAGGCAGTTTTAGAATCAGCAGCCATGACGCCCTTACTGGATCGTCGCATCGAGACCAAGAACCGGATCGGTGGGCTTTTCCGATTTGACCCCATTGCCGCCCTGAGTCGGACGACTGGCAAACTCGGCTTCGATGCGCTGGTTGGTGCCCGCCCTGGCGGATTCGTAGGCCACGCGAATGCCATTGAAGATGGCGCGGTCGTTCGAGGAGCCGTGACCGATGATGCATACGCCGCGCACGCCGAGCAGATGCGCGCCGCCGTATTCCCGATAGTCGAGGCGATGGCGGAATTCGTTGAAGGCCTGGCGGGAAAGCAGCGCTCCCACTTTGCGCGTAACGGTCTGGTTAAGCGCTTCGCGCAGCACCTCGCGAACAAATCGGCCTACGCCCTCGCTGGTCTTCAGCGCCACATTGCCTACAAAGCCGTCGCAGACAATTACGTCCGCCAGGCCTGAAAAAATGTCGCGGCCTTCCACATTGCCGATGAAGTGGATGGGCAGCGCCTTGAGCAGCGGATAGGCTTCGTGCGTGAGGTCGTTGCCCTTGGTCTCTTCTTCGCCAATCGAAAGCAGGCCGACGCGCGGGGACTCGATCTTGAGCACGCTGCGGGCATAGATCTCGCCCATCACTGCAAATTGCGCCAGGTTGCTGGCCTTGCAGTCGACATTGGCACCCACGTCGAGCAGCACGCAGGGATTGCCGGTTGAACTCGGCATTGGCGTCGCCAACGCAGGACGGTCGACACCGGGCAGCGCGCCCAGCACCATCTTGGCCGTGGCCATCGCCGCGCCGGTGTTGCCGGCAGTGACAAAGCCGGCCGCCGCACCCTCGCGCACCATCTTGAGTCCGACGCGCATCGAGCTGTCTTTTTTTGTCCGGACGGCGTGAGCTGCCTTCTCTTCCATGCCGATGCGCTCGGAGGCATGGTGGATCACGATAGGCAGATCTTCGTCATCCAGGTAGTCATCGAGAATATCGCGCAGCTCAGGCTCGGGCCCAATCAGATGGACCCGCACGGGCAGAGCCTTGCATGCGAGGATGGCCCCGCGAATCTCCGACTCCGGAGCTTTGTCGGTGCCTACGGCGT
>CAYTJN010000283.1:0-3207 GCA_964438125.1 uncultured Occallatibacter sp. | reverse complement strand
ATTGGAGAACCGCTGTGTTGCAAGATTGAGTATACCGGGCGGCCTAAATCAGGTCAAACTTCGAGCCTCTCCTATTTATGTGCAGACTTGAGTGCCTTTTTGACCGCCGCGTTGCGAGGGGAGGCCGCTCTTTTGACGGGAGCGTCGGCGGCTGTCTTTTTCGTGACCGGCTCTTTCTTCGCACTCTTTTTTGCAGGTGCCTTCTTGGCCAGGGTTGTCTTGGCTACCGCTTTCGTTACTGGGGCCTTCTTGGCCGATGCCTTCTTGCGCACGGCAACTGTCTTAGCGGCCAGAGCGGCCTTAAGCTCGGAATCGAACTCGACCGGAGTAAGCGGGCGAGCGGACTTGCGAAGCCGTTCGATGTCATAGAATGCGCGCCGCTCGGCCAAAAAAACATGCACCACGAAGTCTACGTAGTCGAGCAGAATCCAGTCGCCTTTCCGGCGGCCTTCGACGGAGTTGGGGAAGACACCAAACTCCTTTTTGAGCCGATGCTCGATTTCATCGGCGATGGCAATGGCCTGGCGGTCGTTGGTTGCCGAGGTAACCAGGAAGAAGTCGGAGAGGCCCGAGTCGATCGGGTCAAGCTCGAGGATGCGGGTGTCCACTCCCTTCTTGTCTTCACAGGCGGCTGCGGCGGCCTGAACCTGATTGCGAATATCGATGCGGGTAGCCTGAGGGTCTTGCGCGGCGGTTGTCATTCGATGCGATAGCTCTCCGAGCTTCATCGTAGCTGTTCGACCCGGCAGGGGCAAGTCAACGATAGAGGTCATGGGCATGGATGTAACCGGAAACAGGAGCCGGAAGCAGCTCGCGTTCCTGAATTTCTATCCGGTCACGGTTTCTGATTTGATCTCGGATCTCCGACGCGCTGATTTCGATCTCGAGTCCGGGGAGCAGATAGAATGCCGCGCTTTCGCCTGCGGGATTATGGACCAAGTAGCGGCGGAGCGCAATATCCGGTCCTGTCTTGTCCGGCTCAGGCACGGCCTCGATCGACAGACCACTTGGCAGCCATGCTGCGAGATTGTCAAGATCTTCCCCAGGCCGCGAAGCGACGATCAATGGTGCTATAAACGGGATTTCGGCGGCACGATGCCAGTGTCTCAACAAGGCGAATGAGTCGGCACCCATCAGGCAAAAGAGAACGCTCCCCGGTTGCAACTCCGCGCGCAGGGCAAGCAATGCATCCAGAGTGTAGTTGGGCTCCCCTGCGGGCTTGGGCGCATCCGCCAGCGAGATCTCAAAGCCCGGCTTACCGGCGATGGCCAGTCGAGTCATGGCCAGGCGGTGAGCAAAGCCGGCGGTCGAACCCAGTTGCTTGAGCGGTTGCACGCCCACCGGGGCAAAGAGGATCTTATCCAACGCGAGCGCTGACTGGGCCGCGCGCGCCACGGCCAGATGACCGAGATGCGGCGGGTCGAAACTACCTCCAAAAAAAGCTACGCGGCACCGGTGCGGCTGGCGGCCTTCGGCGTTGGAGAAAGAACCCATAGCGTCAATGGTAGCGTGCCTGGGGTAGCGTGCCTGGGGTAGTGTGCCTGGGGGTTCTGGTAGCATCGGATTCGAGATGCGCTATCTAATTGCAACCCTGGCCCTGGCCGGCGTCGTCGTCTCTGCGCTGGCTCTGCACGTTCACTATTGCGACGATCCCCAGCCCTGCTCGATTAACGAGAAGTGGGATTGCGGCATCGTAAACCACAGCCCGTTTGCCGAGATTGAACACATTCCAGTGGCGATCATCGGCATTGCCGGATACCTGGCGCTGGGCGGACTGGCCTTCTGGCGGCAACGGGCGCTGGTCTTTCTTTGCGCGCTGGTGGGGCTTGGCTTTGCGCTACGGCTGACGTTTATTGAGGAGTTCGCACTGCAGGTCTGGTGTCTCTATTGCGTCATTTCGCAGGCGATCATTGCGCTGATCGTGCTGCTCAGCCTGGGTTGGGTGGGCGCGGAGTATATGGCGTTGAAGCGAGGCGCCTCCAGTACGGCAAACGGCGCTTAGGCGCCATGAGGTTCGTCGTTTCCAGGTCGAAAAATCCTGACCCAAGGGACACACTGCGTCTTGGGTGGGATTAGACTCCTTTCCCGCGCTGCTAAAATTGAATCAGCCAATGATCAAGAAGCGATACGCACGCTGGATGTATGAGTGGGAGACGCGGCTGACGACGCGCGATGAGAATCGCGTCGTGCGGCCGCTGGAGTGGGGCTTCGAGTGGATCGAGCCATTTCTTCGCGAGCATGGGTTCAAGGAGACATTGCCCGGCCCGGACGTTGCGGGCGACAATGCGGCCGCTGAAGCCACAATGGTCCGCGTCAACCAATTCCTGATCCGCCATAGCGAAAGCTTCTTTGGCTACGAGAAACCCACGGATTACCGCCTCGAAGAGCGACATCCGGAGTTGTTTCCCACCAATGTGCGTCCGGAAACGCTGGCTAAAGATGCCGCGATGAAGCAGCAGGCGATCGACGGAAAGCTGGCAACGGCCCGGTATCTGCGCTTCACCTCACCGGAGCGGACGCCTTACGCTGAAAATGACCAGGTGAATGCCCGCTGGTATCCGGCGCCAGCGCACAAAGATCACCGGCGTCCGAAGCAGGCCATCGTCGTGCTGCCGCAGTGGAACTCAGACGGCCTGGGCCATAACTCGCTGTGCACGATCTTCAACAAGATGGGGGTCTCGGCGCTGCGGCTTTCGATGCCTTATCACGACATTCGCCGGCCTGCGGAGTTGGAGCGCTCGGACTATGCTGTCAGCGCCAACATCGGCCGCACGCTCTCGGCCTGCCGCCAGGCGGTTGTCGATATCCGCTGTTGCCTGGATTGGCTGGAGGCGCAAGGTTACGAGCACTTCGGCGTGCTGGGAACCAGCCTTGGCTCCTGCTACGCCTACCTGGCCAGCGCGCACGATCCGCGCCTGAGAGTGAATGCCTTTAACCACGCGTCTACCGCATTTGGGGATGTAACATGGGCGGGCCAGAGTACACGGCATGTTAAGCAAGCCCTGGCCGAGGCAGGGCTTACGCAGGATAGGGTACGTGAGCTATGGGCCGCAGCCAGCCCCTGTTACTACTATGACAAGATCGCCCGCTACGAATTCGCGGGATCGCAAAAGAAGATTCTGCTGGTCTATGCCGATTACGACCTGACCTTCCCCAGGGAATACTCGCTCAAGGTGGTCAAGGCATTCCGCGAATCGGGCATCGACT
>CAYTJN010000282.1:0-3220 GCA_964438125.1 uncultured Occallatibacter sp. | reverse complement strand
CTGGCCACTTCGGCGTCTGCCGGGGCCTCGCGAAGAGTGGGAATAAAGAGCTTTGACCAACGTTGCATACGGATGAGGGCGAACTTTCCCGCCGGTGTACCGGCGCAAGACGTTTTTCCAATCCCATCCATTCTAAATGTTCACGGGTCAGATTGCTCCCGAATGCTGGTCCCATCGAAGACCAATCACGTTATTCATCTTTGATTTGCACCGCCGGTTGTAGGCAACGGGAGCCGCGCCCTCCAGATATAATGCGTGGATGGAGTTTTGCGCCCGCCAGGCTGGTCAAACGGTATGAAAAGATTTCTGCGCCTGCTGCGCTACGGGCTGCCTTACACGTTCCAATGGGTGCCTGGCGTATTTTTGCTGGCGGCGGTCGGTGTACTGGATACCTTTCGTGTTCTACTCCTCCAGCCCATCTTCGACCAGGTGCTGAGGCCGGACGCTCCGGAAGGTCCTATCACTCTCGGTTTACCCAACAGCCCATGGCATTTTGATCTGAGGGTTGTCGTTCCACATTTCATGCATATGCATAATGCCTGGAATGTGGTGGCCTTCGCGCTCGTGACCTCGACGCTAACCAAAGGCCTGTGCGACTACGCCGGCACCTATCTGGTGAATTACGCAGGATTCGCTACTATCACAGACCTCCGTAATCACCTCTACGAAGCCACGATGCGACGCTCATCGAGCTTCTTCCATAAGTACGCCACCGGAACCATTCTTTCCACGTTGATCAACGACGTGGATCGCGTGCAAGTCGCGCTTAGTTCGGTCATCAGCGAGTTTCTTCAGCAGTTTTTCACCTTTTTCGTTGGGCTTGTGTTTATTATTCGACTCGGCGGACAGCTCAGTTGGGCACTGGTGCTTTTTATCCCGGTGGTGGTCACCTCCGCGCGCAAGATTGGCGGGGAAG
The DNA here is from genome assembly GCA_964438125.1 of uncultured Occallatibacter sp. GTDB lineage: Bacteria > Acidobacteriota > Terriglobia > Terriglobales > Acidobacteriaceae > Telmatobacter. Next base: position 2,304 of record CAYTJN010000282.1, on the reverse strand, counting down.
TCCGCACTCGCACCCGCACCGGTCAGGACAAACTGGCCGAGATTCAAAACATCTTGCACGAAACTGTAACCGGCAATCGCATTGTTAAGGCTTTCAATACTGAACTATGGGAGATTCTCCGTTTTAAGAAAGCCGCCAAGCGTCTCTTCCGCGCCAACCTGCGCAGCGTGCGCATTCAATCGATCTCTTCGCCGCTCATGGATACGATTGGCGCCTTCGCCATTGCCATGTTCCTGTTCATCGGCCGCAATGAAATCATGCATGGTCGAATGACGATGGGGCTGTTCGGTGCTTTCATCATCCTGCTCTTCAAGCTCTATGATCCGGTGCGAAAATTTGCTTATTTCTACAACAGCTTCCAGCAGGCGATGGGCGCTTCCATGTCGATTTTCGCCTTTTTTGACGCCGAGGATGACGTCAAAGAGAAGCAGCATGCGGCTGTCTTCAAGGGCTTCAAAAGCTCTATTCGTTTTGAGAATGTTGGCTTTTCCTACTCCACCGAAGAAGGCGAGCACCAAATTCTGCACAACGTCGATCTCGATGTGCAATCGGGTGAAGTCCTGGCGCTTGTCGGTCCCAGCGGCGCCGGCAAGTCGACGATGGTCAACTTGATTCCGCGATTCTTCGATGTAACTTCGGGCCGCATACTGATCGACGGCCGCGATCTGCGCGATGTGACGCTCAGTTCGCTGCGCCGCCAAGTAGCCCAGGTTACCCAGGATACTATCCTCTTCAACGACACGGTGCGCAATAACATTGCTTACGGACAGCCGGATGTACCGAGAAGCCTTGTGGAAGGGGCCGCGCAGAATGCCCTGGCTCATGACTTCATCCTGCGAATGCCGCAAGGCTATGACACTGTAATCGGCGAGAAAGGCTTCCGTCTCTCCGGTGGCGAGCGCCAGCGCCTGGCCATCGCCCGTGCCATCTTGAAAAACGCGCCGATTCTCATTCTGGACGAGGCCACCTCGTCGCTCGATGCCGAGAGCGAATCTCTGGTCCAAATCGCGCTGGCCAACCTCATGCAGAGCCGGACCGTTATCGTGATCGCTCATCGGCTGGGAACCATTCGACGGGCCAACCGTATCGCCGTCCTCGAAGACGGGCGCATCACTGCTATCGGCCGTCATGATGAGTTATTGACCACGTCGCCCACCTATCAGCGACTCTATCAACTGCAATTCATGGAATCGCCGGAAGAACAGGGAATAGGGACCAGGGATTAGGGGAATGAAACCATGCCAATTTATTCGATGACCGGGTTCGCGCGCTGCCAGGTTCGCATCAACGATCAGTTAAGCTACACTCTCACCGTCAAGACCGTGAACCATCGGTTCCTTGACGTCCAGTTGCGCCTGCCCGCCGGTCTGGACATGCTTGAGATGGAGCTGCGCAAAGCGATCAAGGACAATCTAGTTCGCGGCCACGTGGATCTGACTCTCTCCGTCGACCGCTCTAGCCAGCAAACAGCAGGCTACAATCGCGAGTTGGTGAACGGTTACTTAGCCGCCTTTGCCGCCGCCCGAGAAGAGCACGGCCTCGGCGGCCAGCCAGACCTGAACGTTATCTTGCGAATGCCCGGAGCACTCCAGAACGATAATCGATCGAGTGGCGAGGAAGACCAGACCGCTTTAGTCGAAAGCGCACAGCGCGAGATTGAACCCTTGCTAGTGCAGTTAAAGATCATGCGCGCGCGAGAGGGCGAGGGGCTGCTCTCAATCCTGAATGGCACGCTCGATCGTCTAGCTGAAGCCAATGACGGCGTGGCCGCGATTCGTCCCGAGATTGAGAAGCGCTATCAGGCCCGTCTCACTGACCGGCTGCTGGCTGCTACCGGCCCGGACTTCAACCGCCAGCGCGTGCTTGAAGAGGTTGCCGTGCTGGTCGAGCGCAGCGACATTGCCGAGGAACTGGCCCGCATGAACACCCACATTGGCCACTTCCGCGAACTGCTAAAGGCCGGTGGCGAGGTCGGCAAGAAGCTCGACTTCCTGCTCCAGGAGATGAACCGCGAGGCCAACACCCTTCTTTCGAAGACCGTCGGCGTCGGCGAGAAGGGAACTCTGATTACCGAACTGGGACTGGCCATGAAGTCGGAGATCGAAAAGGCCCGCGAGCAGATCCAAAACGTAGAATAAAGAAAAAACGGGAATTTACGTGAACTAATATAGCGAGCGCTAAGGGACGACTCATCAATGCCGATCAGGAAAACAGCGAGAGGGAGATAAGTGGCAGGAATTCTCTTTATAATTTCGGCGCCTTCCGGTTCGGGCAAGAGCACGCTGGTCAACGAGGTGCGCAAGC
>CAYTJN010000281.1:0-3303 GCA_964438125.1 uncultured Occallatibacter sp. | reverse complement strand
TCATCCAGGACATCGGCGACGTAGGCATCGTAGAGTTCATGCCGCGCATGGAAGGTACGATTTTGCACGCCATCATCGCCCCGTCCAAAAAGCAGGAAGCGCCCAAGCCCAAGCCCCCCGCGCCCCCGCAGACTTCAGCCCCCGCGCCGCGCCCGCCAGTTCCGTCTCAGGCGCAGTAAGTTCCTTTCGATAATGAAGTAAGTCCCTCCAACAATCAGGGTGCCCCAGGTCCGGATTCTCGGACCTGGGATAAATCGCCGGTTGCCCGACCTTCGGTTAGATCCTCACATACGATCGAAAACTTAGAAGCGATGTTGATATTCGATACTGATGCGCTGGAGTGCGGCCGTGTAATCTTGGCGAGTATCTCGCTCGTCCACCCATTCGAAAGCGTAAGGCCCTTGATTGCGAGCCTTGAATCTGAAGATCAAAAACTCGTCATACAGTTTTGCCGTATCAGACAACCGCAAATTGGCTTGCTCCGCCTCTTGGATTGGGTGTTTATACTTCTTCCCATCGGTGGGGTAGGATCGATCGCCCTCGAAGCTGGTCATCTCGTCGGCATAATTGATGCCAACCACCCCAACGCAGATTGGTTTGGCAGAGCCTGCCCTGTATTTGAAGTTCTGGACCTGGTTGGCTAAGTCGCTCTTTACTCGATCGATCTGTTTGATCATTGCCTTAGCCAGGATCTTTACTTCCACGCCGATCTCGATCGTTGCTACTGGTCCTCTGGCTACCCTGTAGCCCTTGTCAATTTGAGGCTCTTCGCCGACGATGAGCTCGCCAAATGTGCCATCACCCCGCCTTGCGTTGATGCCCTTGCGCTTGTTCTGCACATTCAGCACCCGTGACATGCTCTCGACCGAAAGGACATAACGCTCTGACTTTTTGATCGCCATTAGGTCCTCGTACAGGTGCATGGCCACAAAGTCCCCGAGATTTGATCGGCGGTGTTCGTATTTGTGTCCTTCGAAGAGTTTGCGAAATTCGTCCAGCAACCTGTGATCAGTCACAAACGACCTCGCAGATGGTCGCGCCGGACATGCGCCTCACACGTGCAAGAGCCGAAACCTTTTCACGTGAGATCGCAAGGTAGGACGGTTCGACTTCTACTCCGATCGAATTCCTACCAGAATTGATAGCCGCAGCAGTGGTCGATGCGGTCCCGAGGAACGGGTCGAGAACGGTGTCACCCGCAAACGAAAACAGCTTAATCAGTCGCTCGGCAAGCTCGACAGGGTAGGGGGCAGGATGCACCGTCCGTGTGGTTGATGTGCCTGGCACATCCTTCCAGCCAGAACGTAGCCAGTTTTGCATCTCCTCTTTGGTTAGCATGGAGAGCGCCTTTTGAACCGGGGTGACGGAGCGGTACTTGCCCCCTTTGCGCAGAAGCAGAATGTACTCGGTGTCGTTCTTGACAATTGATCCGGGCTGGTACGGCTTGCCGTAGAACCCGGCGCCGTTCCCCTCAGCTTCTGTAGCACCGTTTGCGATTTTGTGCCAGAGTATCGGAGTCAGGCAATCGAGCCCGAGGTTTCTGGACCGCACCTGAATGTCCGCATGAAGCGGCATCACGTAGTGACGGCCTTCACGTCTTCTTGGGATGCACACATCGCCTACGACGCAGCAGATTCGCCCACCGGGCACAAGGACACGGGTGCATTCTGCCCAGACTCTATCCAACTCGGCAAGGAACCTTTCGTATTCCACGATGTCGCCGAGTTGAGAGCGATTGCCTTGCGCGTATTCTTTTAGCGTCCAATAAGGAGGCGACGTGACCACCAAGTGGACCGAAGAACTCGGCAGCCATGACAGGTCTCGGGAGTCGCCTAAATGCAATCGATGAGTGGTCCTATCGAACGGAGAAGGCCACGGCACGGTTCGATAGTGATTGTTCGCTTCTTGGTAGGCCTTTATGGCCCCCGGATCAGAGTCGTTCAGCGGCAAACGAAAAGTCACCTTCGCCCGGCTCGTGCTCTCGACATACGGTTTGGCGGAGTCCTTCCGCCGATCCTGACCAGACCCTAACTTGGACGCTACTCGAACAGCCCCCTGCTTCACTGGTTGCCCCTTCCGCACTGTAGACCGATCTCTTTATTCATACACCTTTCCGGCCTATCAAGGCGATAGTTCAGCATCCTAGGTGTCACACGTGCTTTGCCGCTCTCCATACCCGGGGAATCGATTGATCGAGTGGATTGCCAACGATGTGTGCCCCGGCCGTGTTGCGTTCTTCGAGAGCCAGCAAGAGTTGTGCTCCGTTCATCGCGGTCTTATCGTGATGAGCGGGCGGATGGCCCAAGCCTCGCTACCGAGTCTAGGAAACCGCAGCAACTTCCTTCCTCGGCATTTTGCTGATAATTTTCTAAAAGTGGCGCACAATGAAAGCAGTCAGAGGAATGTGTCTTCACAGGCCACGTTCCATCGTCCAAATGCTGGGGTACCCCCCACCCCCCCCCTTTTTCCTGTGAAACTGTGAGACTGTGAACTCAGTTCACTTGAAAACATGGACGGGTCAGGTGGCGCAGGCTCGACTAACTGGCGAACGGATGCCCCCCGGTCGCTTGCATTTGAGGACCTGGGAGACCACAAACTTCCCACGAGCGATGAGCAAGCAGTTGGCCCTATCACAGGCGGTCAATTCAAAAATCGCAGCCCAAGCGAGATCTTCGGCGGCACCGGCAACACGATAAACCCTTCGCGCCAGTGGCCATCCTCGCGCCGTGGTGGATTGCCGACGATGCGTGCACCGGCCGTGTTGCGTTCTTCGAGTGCCAGGCCCGGCAAGCCGCCGACGATGGCCTGCAACTGGTCGTGATTCGGCGGACGGTTCGTGGTGAAGGGAATCAAAGCCCGCAGAGCGCCGTATGCCTCCGCCAAATCGCTGACCTTGGAACGACGCTTTGACGGCAGAGGTTTCAGCCCCAGCGACTTCCATGCCGCAAACGGGTAGCTCTCGACCAGCACGCGTTCCTGCTGTGCTCCCGGCTGCTCGCGCGTGGCCAGCCTGCACCAACCGCGACGGCAGAGCGCGTCGTAGAGATCCAAACAGAACTCGGCGAAGTTCCGATAAGTGGCCGGCTTGACCATGCCCGGCAGACCGGTCTTGGCTGCCGTGTTCAGTTGCCGTTCGCTGACGCGGGAGTGTTCCAGGCCATTCGTGCTGGATTTCCAGGCCTGCGGCCCGTCCAGCATGAGAACCCGGATGTTTCGCACGCCGCAGAGATGGTTGAGCCGCCCGGCCAGAATCTCAGCCTCGACCGGACCCTGATCGTTCCACGGTATGATCTCGCAGTTGAT
>CAYTJN010000280.1:0-3336 GCA_964438125.1 uncultured Occallatibacter sp. | reverse complement strand
GCGAGTACAGGTTTTGCAGACCTGCGCGTTAGCCACTTCGCCACCGGCGCTTTAACTTAGTTTTGGAAGAGGTTGCCGAGAAACTAAAAAACCCACCTCGCGTTTAGCGGGTGGGTTCGTGGGATACGTATTCAGTGGTTCGAACTATCCCATTCGACACGCCCGCGCGGCGCAGACCTGACAGCAGCACATACAGCTCGCGGTCGTGTTGATGGCGTTCGTCAAATCCTTCACCTCGCCGGAGACATGGAGTCATATCCGGCTATTAGATCTAATTTACGGTCTGCCCAATCGCTTGTCAAGCCATTCAGAAGCTGGCTAGAAGAGATCGGCGAGAGGCGGAAACGTCAGCAGCAAGCTCAAAACAAACAGAGCGATCGCACCCCAGCTGATCTTGGCCAGCGGCAGTTCGCGACGCTTCCAGAAGAGATCAAGGAAGATCCATGCGGCGATCCAGAGGACCACCGCAACCGTGGTAACTCCTGAAAGCGGGCCAACGGGCTTGGAGAACGTAAGAAGCGATTTGAACGCAGCTGTGCGATCCGCAATCACATTGATGAGCGCCAGGGTAAAGGAGCCGATCCCGGCAGACAGAACCGACGCCGCGGCAGATCCATTTGGAACCAACTCTGGATTATTAGCGTTTGCATTTGTTGCGTTGCTCATTTTGTGTTCTCCTTCACGATCTGAATTGGCGCGCCCCCTCCGACCGGGGCGGCTTTATCGAGCATGGCGCCAAAGAATCCGGCTATGCCTGCGGCTACGAGCGATAAGACGACAAAGCTTTGCAGCGTGAAGCGCAACGAAACAGAGCGCGCTAGTTGAATTCGGTGACGAATAGCAACAACGGCCGCCATGGTGATGGCAATAGGAACAAGCCATGCGACATGTTCTTTCCATTCCATGCCGATCGAGTGCCATGCGCTTGTCGAAGCGTGCGCCAGCAGGAAGGCGCGGGGATAAGTGGCTAAATCCGCGGTTCCGGCGGGCGGAGGCGTGCGATACCAGGGATAGATGAGATAGGTTCCGGTGAGGACCGTCAGCCAGGCGAGCGCCGCCATGGCAGCCAGATACCAGCCGAGAAAGCGCCTGTGGATGCGTTCTGAATCCGCATTGTCTGCACGAAGCCAATGTTGTAACTCGATCAGCGCGCCACTGCATGCCAGTAGATAGAGTGCGCCAAATCCCATGCCGTGGATGAGCGTCCACAAGCTGTGTGTTGTGATTTCCATGATTCGACCTCACGATTGCGCTGCGGAAGAGTTGGGGAATCTGCGCTCCTGGCCGGAGGTTGAAACGCCTCCGGCCAGGTCCGGTTTTGCCATGACTACTGGTTGTCGTTTGCTTTGGTCACATCCTTGAAAGCATCAAGGAGTGACTTGCTGCCTGGTGTGCGGTGAATGCGTCCATTGAGGACATCGTCCCATGTGATGAGCGGATAGAGGTTGTGACCCTTGGCCTGCGCCTCGAATTCGGCTTTGAGCTCAGCAAGCTTCTCAGGATATTTGCTTGCCAGATCGATGCGTTCGGTTGGGTCGTCCTTCAGGTTGTAAAGCTCCCAGGCATTCTCATCGAAGGTTTGCGTGCTGGCTGCATTGCCTGTAATGAAACTGCTCGGATAGGCCAGTTCTGCCTTCCATCCGTCTTTGTAGATTGAGCGTGCGCCGAAGATGTAGTAGTACTGTTCGGTGTGATGCCATGGAGCGTTGGCGTCGTTGATCGAATCGGCGAACGAGAAGCCCTCGATCGGCTGCTGCTTGGTGCCGCGAATCTCCTCGGGCGCCTTGATGCCGATCAGGTCGAGCGTCGTCGGCAATACATCGATGACGTGGCTGTACTGCGTGCGAATGCCGCCTTTTTCCTTGATGCCTCTGGGCCAAAAGACGATCAGAGGATTATGCGTTCCGCCCTCGCTGTTCGCGTCTTGCTTCCAATACTTGAATGGAGTGTCGGCGGCTTGCGCCCAACCGAGCGGATAGTTTCCATTCGTCGAAGACGGCGTTCCGATCTCGCCGATCTTGTTCAGGTTGTACTCGATGTTCTTTTGTTCAGATACCGGCTTGACCAGCAGGCTCTGATCGATTGTTCCGTTCAGCGTGCCTTCTTTGCTGGCGCCGTTGTCGCCGATTGAAATGAAAATCAGCGTATTGTCCAGTTGCCCGATCTCCTTGAGATGGTTGACAAGGCGGCCAATCTCGAAATCGGTGTATGTCAGATAGCCGGCATAGACTTCCATGAATCGCGCATAGAGCTTCTTCTCTTCGGGCGAGAGCAACTCCCATGCCTTGATGTTCGAATTGCGATCGGGCAGAACGGCGTTCGCGGGAATCACGCCGAGCTTCTTCTGCCGCTCGAATACCTTCTCGCGATAAACATCCCAACCCTCATCGAACCTGCCCTTGTACTGATCGCTCCAATACTTATCGACCTGGTGCGGTGCGTGCGTAGCGCCCGGCGCGTAATAAAGAAAAAAGGGCTTGCCTGGCGCAACCCTTTCCTGGCGATCGATGTAGAAGATCGCCTTGTCGGTAATTTGATCGCTCAAGTGGCGGCCGTCAGGCTTCACGTGCGCCTGATCTTCCACCAGATCGGGACGATACTGATCAGTCTGCGAACCGAGGAATCCGAAGAAATGATCGAAGCCTTTCCCTGTCGGCCAGTGATCGAATGGACCAGCGTCGGTCGCTTCCTCGTCCGGAGTTACGCCGTACTTTCCGACGGCGAAGCTGTTGTAACCGTTGTCGCGCAAAATCTCGGCAATGGTGCCCGCGGTTGCGGGCACGCGACCGTCCCATCCGGGGAAGCCTGCTGACATCACCGTGTGCGAGAATCCGGAGACATGCACCGAGGCGCTGTTGCGTCCGGTCAGCAATGCAGAACGCGTGGGCGCGCAGATCGCCGTGGTGTGGAAGTTGGTGTAACGCAGGCCGTTGTTGGCCAACGCATCGAAAGTGGGCGTGTCGATCAGGCCGCCGAAGGTTCCGGACGCGCCATAGCCCACATCGTCAATTAGTATCCAGACGACGTTGGGTGCGTCCTTGGGAGCCTTGGCTGGCTCGGGCCACCATTCCTTGGATTCGGTCAGAGTCCTGCCTACAACGCCCAGATAGGGTTGAGCGCTTTGTGCATGCAGCGAGCTTCGTGTGCCCGCCGCCAGTATCAGCGTCGAAGTCAACGCCGTAAGAATTCCTTTTTCTTTCATGAGTCTCCTCAAAGTTGAGTTATTGCGTGATAACTCGGGTGACGCGTTGCTGCGAAAGGCACGAGCCGTATCATTTGCTGTTGCTGGTCACGGCATTCTTTGCCGGTTCCTTGAGGAAATCCGGCAGATAGGTG
>CAYTJN010000279.1:0-3405 GCA_964438125.1 uncultured Occallatibacter sp. | reverse complement strand
AAGCCCGCTCGCGTTTGAATATGGCCTCTAACTCCCAGCCGGCGCGGCTGATTTGGTTCTTCAAGGGAGGCAGGCCATGTTTGAAGACTCAACATTTGAATCCGCAGGTAGAATTCGCACCCGCAGCCGCCGCTGGATGATAGCGGCCTTCACCTTCAATGCCTCCATCCTGCTGGTGTTGGTCCTGGTGCCTCTGCTTTGTCCAGAGGCTCTACCACCCCAGTACTGCATCACGCTGATCCCGGTTCCACCCGCGCCGCGCGTACAGCAGCAGGAACCGAAACCAGCTCAGATGGTGCCGCATCCTCCGTCTGAAATAGACAGGGGGCACATCTTCGCCCCATCCCAAATTCCGGATACGATCACACGAGTTGCCGTTCCGGAGCAGCCCTTCGTCAACCCTTTCGAGGAAGGTCTGAGCGTTCCGGGTGGCAGGGAAGGTGTGGGTGATTCCATTTTGAGTCAGGCTCAGCCACACGTTGTTCATCCCGCCGTGACGGGTCCGGCGCGGCTCCCTAGCATGGTCGCGGAAGGGTTGCTGATCCGCAAGACGGTTCCGGTCTACCCGCCCATCGGGCTTGCTATGCATGCGCAGGGTACGGTAGTTCTGGCGGCCACCATCTCCAAGGGTGGGAACATCGAAAACCTGCGCGTGGTGAGCGGTCCGGCAATCTTGCAGCAGGCGGCGCTGAACGCCGTGAGCACCTGGCGCTACAAGCCCTACATGCTCGACGGGCAGCCTGTCGAGGTCGAGACAACAGTGAATGTAGTCTTCACCTTGGGACGGTAAAGATCAAAAACGGGCGGCTCCAGGTCTGGTTTTTGAGACCAGGAGCCGCATTCAGCGAGCATCGAATCTTTCCGCATTGAGGCCGGCGAAGATAGCGTCATAGTGGCCCTCCTTGGCTGCGAAGCGGAGGCGCTTTACATTTTCAACACAAATTTCGGCGGGCGTCGGCTGAGTCTTCAAGATATGCATCACTTCAGCAATGAAACTACCGAGGGGCATGGCTCGCGGATCATCGGCGCCGTCCATCAGATTCGTCGCCACGTAGGGCGGAATCAACTCGAGAACCTCGATCTGAGTTGCCCTGAGCTGATAACGCAGTGACTCGGTGTAGGAGTGAATCGCAGCCTTGGTGGCACAGTACGTCGGCGTCAACGCTAGAGGAAGGAAAGCCAGCCCTGACGACACGTTAACGATGACTGCTTGCGGCTGCCTGTGCAAGTGGGGCAGCAGCGCCGCTGTCAATCGTATGGGGCCGAGCAGGTTGGTGGTGACGATTGCCTCCGCGTCAGCCAGATCACGTTGCTCGGCGAGCAGGTTTTCGGGACGCATGATGCCGGCATTGTTCACAAGCACGTTGAGAGTGGGAAAGTCGGCGGCGACCTTTGCGCCAAAGGTGCGGATGGCTGCGGGATCTTCAATGTCGAGGGTGAGCGACTTGATGCCGGGGTTCGCTCCGGTGGTCTCGTCGAGGGGTTTCTGCCGGCGGCCGGCAATGATGATCTGGTTGCCAAGCTTGTGCAGTTCCTCGGCGAGGCCGCGGCCGATACCCGTGCCGCCGCCCGTGATGAGGATAGTGTTACCTGATAGATTCATGGGATGCAAACCTCCAAGACGGATGATAATGGCTTGCGGTGGTTCCAAGTCGAATGGGCGAAGGCAAGTTCGTGGCCGTTCGGTGACGGAATTACTTTCCACTTGAAGTGATGAGGATCACATATTTAGACTAAAGAGTGCCGCAGAATGAGTCATCCGATGGGAAGCGCTAAAACTTTGGATCTTTGTTCATTCGATTTGGCGTTTTGCCGATAGTATCTCGGGGAGAGGAAACCACTTGGCGACCCAAATTGTAACAAAGACTGGAATTGAATCCAACAATGCCTTCAGGCTCGGGGACATTCTTCCGAGATCGCTGTGGTCGCCTTACAAAACCTCGACCCCGGCTTTCGTCAAAGGATCTGAGCGCGCATCCGATGGAAGTGCAGGCGATGGAAACTGCTTCACCGGCGCATTTGTTGCCCTAGCCATTGAATTTGTAGCGGCGCTCGCCGTCTATGGAATCTGGCTGCTTTGGCATTTCGTCCGTTAACCACCTGCGGTGGGGCCAGTCGCTCGCTCTTCGCTCGCACGGGGTTCGTGGTCTCCCAGGGACCAGTGCCGATTACCAATTAATTACCTGCAAGATTTCGAAAATATAGGAGGGGGGGGTGGGGGTCCCGGCCAGGGGTTCTCACAAAGATCACACCGACGGGCGATCGCGTGGTGGAGTGGTCTTCATGAATTCGATCCATAGATTCGATTGTGCACCTCTGGGGGAAATTATCTGCAACCGCCACCTGCGGTAGGGGCACACGCTCGCTTTTCGCTCGCATGGGGTTCGTGGTTTCCCCGGTCCCAGGGTCGGGCCTTGGGGCACACGGCTACTGTCGTATTGTCCTCACCGGTCCCGAAACGCGCGGGACCGGTGGCACCCTCATTAGGCTTGTGATCGGTCACTTAGACAGTGGCCACCCGCCGACGGCAAACGCGGCGGCAGCAAAAGCAACGAATGCCGTGAAGCAGTAATATTTAACCTTGACAGATGCTTAAGTCGATGTTGGTCTTGGCGGTAACTTTCTTTATCGACGTGGTGAGATTATGAAATCAGCGGCACTGTTTCGCGCGATCACGGTTTTGTCGGTGATGACGATCTTTGTCCTCTCCGAATTTAGCTTGTGGGACGCATTTACTCTGAAAGCCCAACAACCCGCGGCTGATCATCACGACTGGAAGGTATACACCAACGCAAAGTACCGTTACTCAATATGCTATCCGCAAGATCTACTTGTACCGCAGGGAGAGCCCGATGCTGGAGACGGCCAGACGTTTCTAGCCAAGGACGGAGCAAAACTTGTCGTCTTTGCGAATTATGGAGCTGAAGAGATCTCACTCAAACAGAGACTTGACTGGAGTATCTCGGATTTGGCCGGTAAATCGGGCAACGTGACATACAAGGTAGTTAAGCCAGACTGGTTTGTCGTCTCCGGTCAGACCGGAAAAACCGTGTTTTATGCGAAGGCGACTTCCACTCGCGATAAGTTTAAAGAGTTCACGCTCACCTATGACTCTGGTCAAGCTAGCGTCTACGAGCCTGTAGTTAAACGGCTCGCGGCCGGATGCTTCACCAATACTTTAGATGGTCGATAGGGTACCGTCACAAATACTGTGAAGTAATGGAGGAGAAACTCCGATTATTTTTTCAGCGGCTTGCGGGCGAAGTAGTAGAGGGCGAAGGCCAGGGCGGCGAAGGCTAATACGCTGACATAGTTGTTATCTAGAAACGTGTGGGGGAAGTTCAATAGGTCGCGGCTGTCTTTGAAGGTGGTTTCGTAACCTTTGAGAGCTACGCCGATGAGGCC
>CAYTJN010000278.1:0-3434 GCA_964438125.1 uncultured Occallatibacter sp. | reverse complement strand
TCCCAACATGCCGTGGCCACGGGCGTGGAAGCCATCGAAGCCTCGTCAAGCGGCCAGGATGCGCGCCTGCGAAGCCTCGCGCCAGGCACTGGAGCCGGGCTCTGGATCGTCCCTTGCCCCGAGATTTCTCCCACAAGCATCCGCCTGCCCCTGGATCTCATTTACCTCAACAACGAGGGCTTGGTTCTGGCAATTGTTGAGTCGTTTCCTCTGGGCGGCCGCGCCCTCTCTGGCGCAATCGCCGGGAGCATGCTCGCGCTGCCTGAAAACACCGTCGCCGAGGGAGAGATCCACATCGGCGACCGGATGATCATCTCCGCGCCTGGAGAAATGAAGCGGCATCTGCAGAGCATCAAGGAAACTAAGGCTGAGGCTGTAGAGTCGCACGCATCTTTTCTCGAACAGTTCGCCCTGCGCCCCGCCAAAGAGCCATCCGCTGAGGCGGCGCAGGAAGCCGCGTCCGCTCAAGCCGAACCTCAGCCGGCCGCAGCACCTGACGCCCCTCCGGCTCTTGACGCCACTCCAGCTCTTGAAGCCGCTCCAGCCGTATTTGCCCCCGAGCCCGCCGCGCTATCTGCACCGATGCCGGCCTGGTTCGCTCCTCAGCTCGCCGCGCCGCTTCAGACCGCTCCGCCGTCAGGATTTCCCGCGCCCGCCGCGCCGCGTCAGATGCCGCCCGCAAATGCGGAGACTGCCCGCGTGGAAGAGCCGGCCGCCGCAATGCCTGCTCCTGCCCCGCGTGTTGACGACGAACAATGGAAGAGAAGGCTGGGAACGGGAAGTTGGTTGACGCGTCTGCTGCAGCCAGAACCAGCTGACCCGCGCAACACTTCGCGGCAATCGCTGCCGGGATTGATCGCCTATTACTTCACGGGAGGTGTGTCGGTAGCGCATGAAGTGCGCGACATCAGCCCGACGGGGATGTACATCGTCACCGGCGAGCGCTGGTACCCCGGCACAGTGGTCCGGGTCACGCTTACCGACCGCCACAATCCCGTTGCCGAGCGGTCCATTACCGTGAACGCAAAATCCGTTCGCTGGGGAAGCGATGGCGTCGGCCTCGAATTCATCCTGGAAGAGCGGAAGCGAGGCAAGAGCCAGCACGCATCGCGCATGGAACTTGCCAACGGGATGGACCCCGAGGAAGTCGACGAGTTCCTGCACAGCTACAAGGCGTAGCCGCCCCATGCGATCGAGGCTACTGCATTTTTTTCCGCACCGGAATCGAGCGCGACGTAGCGGACCGATTTCACCACCATGTGGTTTCCTTCGGGATGCGCAGACCCGCTCCGCGAGCATGCACTTTCATCGCAGTGCTGCGGCGGTGGCCAGGTCCAGGTTCGCGCCGTTCACATCGCCCTTGGCACGCCTGGCGTTGGCGCGCCCGGTGTATGGCGCCGCGTAATTCGGATTGAGTCGGATGGCTATCGTGAAATCCGCGATCGCCCCGTCGACATCGCCTTTGGTCAATCTTGCCGTGCCTCGGTTGTAGAACGCGAATGCAAAATTGACTCCAAATTGGGCGTCTGTGCCCGGCCGGAGCTGGCAGGCCGTGTTGAAGTCTGCGATGGCCCCATCCGTATCGCCCGTCTCCAGTTTCACACCTGCCCGGCCGATGTAGGCAATCCCAGCCATGTTGTTGTCCGGTCCCAGTTGAAGGGCTTTGTTGAAGTCGTCGATTGCCCGTTGCGGATCGCGTGTCTCTATCCACAACCTGCCACGAGCGATGTATGTCTTCGGCAGGTCGGGCTTGAGTTCGATCGCCTTCGCGATATCCTCAAAGGCCTTGTTAGTCTCTCCCAGGGATTGTTCCGCCATGGCGCGAAGCAGGTAGGCGTCTACGTAGTCCGGACTGAGTTGAATCGCCTTGGTCGCATCCGAAACAGCGCCCTTCATGTCGTTGCGCGCCAACTCCGCGACTGCGCGGTTATAATATCCATCTGCCTTCTCGCTTAAAGCCGGAGTGGCCATCGTAAGAAACATGACCGCCAGGAACAGGCATCGAGTGACGCGCCGCATTGAGCATTCTCCTGGTTCCAGATTCGAACGGCTATAGCGGAACTGAAAGCCGCCGGCCGGGACACGATGGCGAGCCTAAAGCGCGGATCGCAGTGCCAGGTCCAATAAAACGATCTGTTTTTCGCCGGGCTGCTGCAAAAAATACCGGCTTTTGCCGGGGACGATCAACCACATGCCCACCCCGAACTTGGCTCCCTGAACGGTGAACCGAAAGCTCTCGCAACTACCATCGCTTTTGCCGTTGGACCCTGGTTCGAACTTCAATGTTCCAGCGTCGAAGCTCAGCACTCCGTTGCACTCGGTGAAGCTGTGGACTCTGTAAAGCCGAGCCTGCAGCACCATAGGCGGCCAAATCGTTTCCGGGGAAGGCGGGTAATGCTTCTTCTGCTTTTCGAGTTTGCTCAGCACGGATCCGATGCCGCTCTCCACTGCGCCTTCAACGGTGTTGCCGAGCAGGTTGTTCGCAAAGCGCCCTCCGAATCCCGTCTCCGCGGAATCGCGCCATACCTCTTTGGCGGATTCGGTATCGAAGAGCGAGGCGGTCATTGCGGAGCCCATCACGTGGTTCGGCGCGCCCTTCGACACCACAAAACCATCCACTTTCACCGTGAGGATCCAGCGCGGTTTCATTCCTTGTCCCGGGGTTCCGGCAGTGCTCTCTGAGCATCTAAGATCAAGGACCCGGTAGCCTTTCTGCTGAATCTCCTCGATCAAAGCCAGGCGCACGCCATCCAGGTCGACGCCCTGTCCCATGTTCACTGCGCTAATCAGAGGCATGACGCAGATTGCATCGACTTGATCGAACTGAAAGCCCGGAGCCACGAAGGGCGGAGTTCGATCCTTAGCCTGCAAGGACGATGGGCCGGCCAGTAAAATCACGAGTCCGGCCAGGCCGGCAAGAAGGTAGTTCGAGCGTGGACGCACGTTATGGTCACCTCATGAGATTGGTGTCCGCCAGATCCAGAAATTGCAACCGGGGAGTTCTTGGATTGGATGATCGCAGCGATCATATCACGGCCTGCACCGTGGACGGGCTCTGTGGGGCACGCTGGCACAGACTCTCACGCGCGATCAGAAAGTGGCTATCCTGGCCGGGGGTTCTGCCGTTACGGTATTTACAGAGGCGGGAATCAACTCATGCGAGTTCCAGCGCAGGCAGGGTGGGTGCTCTACGACGGCGATTGCGCTTTCTGCACTCGTTGGGCGCGCTTCTGGTCTCCGGTTTTACGCCGCCGGGGATTTCAAGTCGATACGCTCCAGGCCGAATGGACCACGGAAGCCCTCGGCATGACGCGCGACGAAATCCAGCGCGACATTCGATTGTTGACCGCCGCGGGCGAGAGCTACGCCGGGGCCGATGTCTATTTATATCTCGCGCGCAGGATTTGGTGGGCCTGGCCCTTCGCCGTCCTCTT
>CAYTJN010000277.1:0-3435 GCA_964438125.1 uncultured Occallatibacter sp. | reverse complement strand
TCAACCGCGAAAATAATGCCATTACTCCGAGGGCATGCCTGTTGCTCAAACGAACGGTGGAGTTCACATTCCGAGCATTTCTATTTCGGTGCACTTGGAATTTGCAGAAACACTACGTAACCGCGGAACCATGGACTTGCTGCAATATACTCTGGCTCATCCCAATTACCGCCTTGGAGTAGCCCATTTCGAAGGGCAGGCACAACCCGGATCGTTCGCGGTTGCCGGGGTAGGGTCGCCGTTCCGGGCAGAAGCAGGTGGTTGTTTCCGCTCCACAGCGGCGGGGCGACACTTCCCGCGGCGGCCAGCCATCCTAAATCGCGAAATACAATACGTCGGGACATGGTCCGCATGCGTTCTCTCCTTGGAAGGGAATCGCTGCCGTTCCATTACGGTGACACCGAACCCCCTGCATTATGGGGTCACGATGATGGTACCGGCGGCACAATTGTGGAGGTGCGCATAGCGATTGCATCCGTTCTCGGGCATGCCGACTTCAGTTGGGTCAATATTGTTGTCGAGGCCACATTCGATGGTGACAGGCCACTTGTCGCTACCGCCGCTTGCACCTTGAGTACATGGCGGGAAATCCAACGTGGGTGCCGATCGGCTTCCGAAGTCAAGCATCGCAGTTAGACTGCCAAACACTTTTTTGGCGTGAGCGATATCCTTGTTCACTTTGTCGCAGTGAACCGTGGGGTCAGGCGACATATTGCATTCTGTAGTGAGGCAGGTGCGAAACGAGAGATGAGAATATGGAATAGTATCCGCAGAGACATTGACCATGGGTTGGGGCCCATCACTGCTGGTCACGGTCATATAAGTCCAAGGACCGGAATATACCAAGGCAAAAGCGGTTGGCCACTGCTTTTGCACGGTTGATGTGCCGACGTTAAGCGTAACGCCGTCAAGGATCGCATTCAGACCGATGGAGGAGGGCATGGGCAAGGAGATGGTTCGAGCCCCAGCCGGTTTGATCGGTTTGCAGGCAACGCCTTGGAGAATCAAAGCTTGTCCAGCTAAGGGAGAGAGAAGGTTCGAGATTGTACTTGCAGGCGAATAGCCATTAATGTTTACGGTGTAGACTTGGTCCTTCTCCAGAGGCATTCGTGGCTGGCCGGCAGGCCGAGACACGCCGAGATCGTAGCTGTGCTCGTCACTATGCGTCGTCATCACGTTGATCTGATTGTTTTCTAAGCAGAGGACCCATGCGCCCGTAAAAATGAGGTAAAGATTGCTGGGATCCGGAACCGCTGCCAGAGCGGCCTTTTGCGATTGTTTACATCCAGCGAGAGCCATCGATGACAGGGCGGCGGCCGAGGTACTTGCTATGGTCTGAATAGCTTGGGGACGAGAGATTTCCGGCATGGTTTTCTTCTCCTTGATCAGGGACATTACAATTCCATTACGGTGAAACCGGACCAGTAAAAGGGATGAACGGAGCCGGCGGTTGCGCCGAGTTGCGCCTCTGCTATCTGTAACGCAATTTCCGGAGAGTTTCCTTTCAGGAGCTGGTCATAAGAATCGAGCATCAGGTGTTTTGTGGATTCAGAATCGACGTCCCAGAGGGTGCCGACAATGGTGGGCACGCCCGCCTGCAGAAGGGCCTCGGGAAGTCCGGATCGCATGCTGCCGGACTGGGTCTCGACCGAGAGCGTGCTGCAAGCCGCAAATACGGCCAACCGGCATGTGTGCAGGTGCGCGCCGGCGAAGAATTGCGAGGAGAGATTGCGCGAAGCATCGTCGCCGAAGAGCAGGCTGGCGGAGCCATCGCGATTTTGCGCGTGTCCGGTGAAGTGAACGATCTCAGCCGACTGCAGTGACCGGATCATATCGGGCCCACTGGATGAGCTCGCTTCCAGGAGCTCGGAACGGGAAAAGCGCGACGCAAGTTGCGGGGACTCGTCGTACACTTCGGGAATAGCGTCGGACCCGGGCCCCGGGCTTGCGCTGCGCAGTATGACGAGACGAGTATCCTTCGTTTTTCGTGGAAGCCATTCTCGATGAGTGATTTGGCCTGTTAACCGTCCAAAGTCTGTAACCCAGAATAACCTCGGTACAGATCCGGGAACACCTGCCGGTTCCTCGACGCTTATTACAGGGTGCGCATTGGCTCTTTTCGGCGCACAAGAACGTAGGCTGCCACCAGAGAAGCGGTAACGGCCGCCCCAGCACCCGATGCGAGCGACCAACGTGGGCCGAAATGGTTGGCAACCCAACCGACGATGGGTGCGCCAATCGGCGTGCCTCCGAGTGCGATAGCAACTCGCAGTGCCATGACCCTGCCGCGCATCGCGGGCTCGGTCGAGAGCTGCATCATGCTGTTGGTGCCGTTGACGAAGGTCAGGGCGGCCGCGCCGATAATCATGAGAGCTACGGCGAACCACCAGTAGCCGGGAGCCAGCGCGGCCAGGCCACAACCCAGACCGAAGACGCTGGCACCGGCCAACAGCGAGGTCATGCTTGGCTTCATCCGGCTCGCAGCAAACAGCGAACCTGCGAGAGTGCCCACGGCCATGAGCGAAGAGAGCAGGCCGAATCCTCGCGCATCGGTGTGGAATACGCTGACGGCCATGGTTGAAATAAAGATTGGAAAGTTGAAACCGAACGTTCCGATCAGAAACAACATGAGCAGGATCGCCCCAAGGTCCGGCCTGTTCCACACATAGCGAAGGCCTTGGATAAATCCACCTGAAGTGCGATGGGCTCTGGGGTTGGGGTGTAGTTCCGAGCGACGAAAGAAAGACATTGAGATGAGCACAGCGGCGAACGAGAGTCCATTGAGAAGAAACGCCCATCCGAGGCCAACGCCCGCGATGAGCAGACCGGCAACGGCGGGGCCGATCATCTGCGCGGAGTTGAAGGACATGGAGTTCAATGCGACGGCATTGGGAAGATCGTCATCGCCAACCATCTCGGCGACAAAGGTCTGCCGGACGGGAGCATCCAAGGCCAGGGCAGAGCCGGACAGGAAGGCCAGCACATACACATGCCAGAGCTGAATGACTCCAGTGATGGTGAGAACTCCGAGGACGAGAGCGAGGACGCCCATAGCCGCCTGGGTGGCCATCAACAACTTGCGCTGATCGAGGCGGTCGGCGGCAGATCCGGTCCAAGGCAGGAGCAGAAGGAGCGGGGCGAATTGCAGGCCGATGACAATGCCCAGCGCCGACGCATCGTGATGGGTCAGTTGCGTCAGGACAAGCCAGTCCTGCGCTATACGCTGCATCCATGTGCCGATGTTGGAGACCAGGGCACCGGCCGTCCACAAGCGGAAGTTGAAACTTCTGAGGGAGCGGAAGGTGCCCGCAGTCGGGTTCATCATGGCTTCTGGGGCGTGTTGCCCCCATGAAACTGGCCGAAGTGACGTGCGGAAAAGAGGGTAATGAGCAGCGCACCAATTCCGAACGCGAGGATATGGTATGGGTTCCGCGG
>CAYTJN010000276.1:0-3457 GCA_964438125.1 uncultured Occallatibacter sp. | reverse complement strand
TGATGTCGAAGATCTTGCCCAGGGCGATGTGGCTCCAGACCTCGGTCCAGCGGGGCTCGCCGTCACCGCGAAGGGCGTCGCGATATGAATTTACACTGGCCTGGAAGTTGTGTTGCGTGAAGAGCAGTTCGGCGATCCGATAACTGGCCAAGGAGCTTTGCGAATTGGCTTCCAGGGCCTTCTGATACTCGGCGAGCGCACCATTTAAGTCGCCCTGCGCGACCAGTTGCTGGCCCTTGAGGATACTGATCCGCACCTGTAAGTCGGGAGTGGACTTGAGGACCCAGTCCTGCGGGTCGATGTTGATACGGCGCGGGCGACCGAAGGTGTCCACCACAAACTGCGTATCGGTGCCTACGATTTCCACCTTCTTTGTTTCGGTCTTGCCGTCGGTCTCGATGCGCAGCTCGACTGGCATGCGGAAGAGATCAAGATCCTGACCGATCTCGCCGATGGTGCGGAATCCCTTGTTATTGCCCAGCCGGTAGACGGCGTACTTGTTGGTGAACTGCGGCGCTCCGGTGCCATCGACCCACTGCGAGAAGAAGGCCGTCAGCGGCTGATCGCTCTGTGCGTCGGCCACTTTGATGAGGTCCACCTCGCGAATCGATTTGTCGGCGTATTCGCTGAGTACGCCCTTGAGAGTAGCCAAGAAGGCCTTGTCGCCGATCTCACCGCGCAGCATATGGAAGATCATCGCGCCCTTTTCCAGTGTCATCGACTGAAACTCCGGCGAGAAGGGGCTAAGGCGGCCGACGCTCGACAGCGGGCTGGTGTCGTAGGCCAGCGCACCCGCTGAGATGTCGGGCAGTGCGGCTTTCATGGCGTTGCGGCCGTTTTCATCTTCGATATACATCAACTCGCCGTAGCGGGCCATGCCGTTGGTGATCCAGGCGTCGTTGAGGGTGCGCGGGCTGACTTCGGAGCCCCACCATTGATGGGCGATGGTATTGGCCAGCAGGCGAATGCCGCTCTTGTCGCCGACTCGCGAACCGAGGATGGCGGCCAGCTCTGGCGCCCAGGCGGCGGGCAGAGTGTCGTCGGGGAGTTCGACAACGTTGAGATGGGGCGTCTCCGGTGCGCCGAAGCTGCCGGTGAAGAAGTCGTACTCCTTGGCTGCGGTCTGGGCGAGATCGTTAGCCGACTGCTGGTGGCTCACCGTCAGCCAGACCTTGACGTTTCCGGGACCAGCCGAGACCGGTCCAACAAAGCGGCCGGCGATGACTGTGCCGGGAAAGCCCGGCTTGTCCCAGTTGAAGTCGTATTCGTCGCCGGCCTTGCCGCTGGCAAGCTTGACCGATTTCCGCTCGCCCTGCGCGCCGCTGGCAAAGACCCTCATCCCCTGTGGTACGCGGATGTGCATCTGTGCGGTAAAACGGTCGGTCATGTAACCGGTCGTGGGGAACCAGCGCGCGGCGTAAAGCAGGTAGGTGATGGGCTCCTGGATGGCGGCGAGTTTCAATCCCTCGACCGGGCCGTCTTCGTTGCCCGTGATAGCGCCCTCATAATCGAATGTCCAGCGAGAGACCTGCCCTTGGGTAAAGGGGGCTAATGGGGCGATGCGGATCGTGCCATCGACTGAGCGTTCGCCGGTGAGAGTCTTGCCCGCCTCATCGGTAATTTTGGTGACCTTGAGCGCCGGGTGAAAGCCGAAGCTGACCAGTTCGGTGTTTTCAGGCGCAGTAAAGCTGACGACGGTTTTGGCCGTTAGGTGGTGCGTCGATGTGTCGATCTCGGCGTCGATGGTGTAGGCGGAGATAGCCAGCGCGGCTCGCTCCGGTCGCTGGGCAGTGAGCGGAGCGACGATGACCAGGGCGCAGAACAGAGCGCCTGCCAAGGGCAACAGTTTCATTTGCATGCGGATAGCAGACCTTGTCGCAGCCATAGGCATTGGTATCGCCTCGAATCGTAGCTTAAGAGAACTGGATCGTTTCCAGGGTGATCTCTGCCACCCTGCCGATCGCACCTTGCTGGGAGGGTTTGCCCAGCATGATGCGAATTCGAGCCAGCTCCTGCATCATGGACTGGCGAGGAGTGCCGTCGGGTAGCAATCGTTCGATCTCTTGGACGATATTATCCGCCTTAAAGTCGCTTTGAATCAGCTCCGGGACAACGCGTTTGTCGGCGATCAAGTTGACCATGGCGACATGAGGCACCTTGACCATCAGTTTGGCGATGGCGTAGGTGATCGGCGAGACGTGGTAAACAACGACGAAAGGGTTGCCGACCAAGGCCGCCTCGACGGTGGCCGTACCGCTGGCAACGATCGAGGCGCGGGCGTGGAAGAGAGCGGCACGGGCGTCGTCGACGAAATTGATGGTCAGGCCTTCGCCGTGCTTTTCGACGAGCTTTTTCGCTTGTTCGCGCTGCGCGGCGTTCAGCATGGGAGCGAGGGGCAGAAGATACTCCAGGTTGTGTGACAGCTCTTGCGCCGCGCGCAGGATTGTCGGTAGATGGTCGCGAATCTCCCGCGGGCGGCTTCCCGGCAGCAGGCCGATCCACGTCCGGGAAGGGTCGAGGCCGTGCTCGTCGGCAAATTGCCCGCGGCTGATCGACTGAGAAGGCACGTCCGCCAATGGATGTCCAACGAACTCGGCCTCGACGCCGCGCTCGCGATAAAAGGCCTCTTCGAAGGGGAAGATGACCAGCATTTTGTCGATGAATCGCTTGACCAGCTTGATCCGCCGCTTCTTCCATGCCCAGAGCTGCGGGCTGACAAAAAAAATGACGGGAACGCCGAGACTGTGAAGTTCTTTAGCCAGGCGGAAGTGGATCTCGGGAAAATCAATCAGGACGGCCACGCTGGGCGGATGGCTGCGAATCGCCTCCTTCAGCTTGCCGTACTCACGATAGAGATGAGGCAGGTGCGCGACAACCTCCGTCAGGCCCATGACGGCCATCTCTTCTGAACGGACCACGCACTTGAGCCCTTCGCCGGCCATGCGTTCCCCACCCATGCCATAAAAGCTTGCGGACCGGCCGGAGGCGACCAGCCGCTCTTTCAGCGCGGAGATCAGCAGCGCTCCGTAGTGTTCGCCGCTGGCTTCGCCAGCCGAGATGAAGATTGAGGGGGGCATACTTTCGTCGTTTGCGCCGGGATCGCTACTAGGAACTATGATAGCCGGTCCAACGGGTAAGGCCGGCAGAGTCTGGGACTGTGGTCTCGACATTCTTAGCTATATCAATCATGATGATCATATTGGTTGATACGACTGGAGGCTGCCTATGATTATCGAGGTGAATGCGGTCCAATTTCGCCAGAATCTGGGCGAGATGCTGAATCAGGTGCAATACCGGAATGAGAGCATTGTGGTGAATAAGGATGGCAAGCCTGTGGCGGCTCTGGTGGGCGCTGAACTTTTTGCGCGCATACGCGCCCTGCGCGATCGATTCGATCAATTGAGTGGGCGGGTTGCCGAGGCTTATGCGGATGTGCCGCCCGAGGTAGGCATGGCCG
>CAYTJN010000275.1:0-3483 GCA_964438125.1 uncultured Occallatibacter sp. | reverse complement strand
ACCGACCAGTAGCCGGCGTTGTCGATGTCCGCGCAGGCCGGAATCATGTCGTCCAAAGCCATTCGGGTAGCGAGCAGGCTCTGATGTGCATCTCGAAGCGCGAGTTCAGTAATCTCAACAATGCGGCCCATTGACAGCTCCCCATAGAAATAGCCCAGCAACAGGTGTCCGGTTTCATGACCAGTCGTTGGGCTTGCGCAGATTGGCAACTAATCTACGATCATACTATCAAAGGAAATCCTGCCAAAACCACCAAAGCTTTGAAGAAACGGCAAACGGTTGCCTGCAAGGAGGATGGACCTAAGATCGCGGCCATCTTCTGGGCGTGCCCATTCGCCGTTACCCGGCCGCTGTGCTACCCGGCTTGGCCGATCGCTCCATCCAATCCCTCGCCTCCCTCACCCGCCTGCCCCGTCCACCATCGTGTCGGCCGAAGGGCTACGGTCATCCTATCTAAAGTTTTATAGCTTTCCGTTGACTCTCTTCATGCGGCCATCACGTTTCCTCTTCAATGCTAACCATGGAGGTACATATCACATGAAACGGAGCTTATTCGCGGCAACTCTTCTCTCACTCGCTGTGGCGAGCGTTGCGATCGCACAGAGCACGGCCTCTTCCCCTGAGACTGGTGCCCAGTACAGCAAGGCAGAGCTAAAACAGTTGGAGTTCAGCGCGCATGCGCCCGGACAATACGAGGCTCTCGCAAGCTACTTTGGAGGACAGCGCGAGAGCTATCTGCAGCAGGCGGAAAAAGCAAAGAAGGAATGGATGCAGCTCAGGCAGAACGTCACGAGTCACGCGTCCAAGTACCCGCTGCCTGCAGACTGGGCAAGAATTCATTACGAGTATTACATGGATAAGGCCGCCAAGGCAGGCACACTCGAAGCAAGGTACAACCATCTGGCGTCCCCGGATGCACGAGCGAACGCTCAGTGATGCATCGATAATCTCCGGCTTGGCCGGGAAGATGGCTAACAAAAGATAAAGGGCAGTGAAGTGGGTCAAAAAAAACCGATTCCTGCCCTTCCCTATATAGGATCTAGATAAATTCTTTATACCCTCTTGATATCGCTCCACTTACACTCTAGTCAGCTTACCAGAGAACCTGGATAAGCAAGGCACAGGTCCGATGACAAACTCACTTATCGTAGGATCGTCGCGAATGCGGCGGAGACTTCGATTCTTGGCTCAATGCGCCGCGGCGAGCGCCGTCCTAGCTCTGCTGACTTACTTCGGTTTCATTTTTCAGATCAACCTGCTGACAATCAGTCTCGTTTACTTAATGATTGTCGTTGCTGTTGCTTCGTTCTTTGGTTTCTGGCA
Organism: uncultured Occallatibacter sp.; assembly: GCA_964438125.1. Lineage (GTDB taxonomy): Bacteria > Acidobacteriota > Terriglobia > Terriglobales > Acidobacteriaceae > Telmatobacter. Next base: position 2,160 of record CAYTJN010000275.1, on the reverse strand, counting down.
GGCGTCGTTTATCTCCGTCGTAGCCGTGCTCTTGCTTGATTATTTCTTCGAGCCCCCAATCTTCAGTTTTGATGTCGAAAACACCGGGATATTCGTCGCTCTTGTGACCTTCGAGGCTACAGCGCTCGCAATCAGCAGAATGCATGGACGAGAGATGCGAGTTGCACGGGAAGCGGCGGCGCATCGCGCAGGAATGGAACAGTTATATGAGTTGAGCCGCAACTCGCTTCTACTTGATCTGCGCCAACCTCCGGGGCCGCAGCTTGCAGTTCTAATCCACCGGATTTTCAACGTACGAGCGGTGGCGTTGTTCGACGCAAACTTGAGCCGTCAGGACAGGATGGGGGAATGGGAGGCGGGCGAGGAGGATTTGGCCAAAGTGTGCTTCTTGCGGGATACTCCGCAAGATGATGCAAGTACCCAGACCTCGCAGCGCGTACTGCGCGCCGCTTCGGGGCCAGTCGGCGCGCTTGCTGTTCGGGGCGAGTTGACTCCCCTGGTAATCGACGCGCTGACGTCTCTTGCCGCAATTGCCATCGATCGTTACCAGTGGTTCGAGAAAGAAGAGCGGGCTGAGACAGCAAAGAAGAGCGAGCAGTTGCGTGGCGCGGTGATGGACGCGCTCGCGCATGAGTTCAAGACGCCGCTCACAGCCGTTCAGACGGCGAGTTCGGGTTTGCTCGAACTTGGGGGATTGACGGATCTGCAATGCAATCTGGTGAAACTGATTGACGGAGAGGCTGTTCGCCTGAACACTCTATGCACCCGGCTGCTGAAAGCCGCCAAGCTGGAGGCTAAACAGGTAGGCCTCGAGACGGCCGATGTGAATGTAGTGGAACTGGTTTCTGAGGTATTGGCCTCGCACCCATCGGAGCCGGAAAGGAATAATGTTCAAGTCGCGGCAGAGGATCCTTCGCTGACGGTGCGGGCGGATCGTGGACTGTTGACGATGATTCTGACGCAATACATCGACAATGCGCGTAAATACTCGAAGCCGGGAACTCCGATCGAGATCGCCGCACGATCAAGTAATTCCGAAGTTCTCCTCTCCGTTCATAACTTCGGATCAACCATCAGAATCGAGGACCGGGAAAGGATATTTGAGCGGTTCTACCGTGCGCCCGAATTGAAGGACGCCGTTCCGGGCACGGGCATAGGACTTTCTGTAGTGAGGAAGGCCGCTGAGGCGCATCACGGACACGTGTGGGTCATAAGCGATGACAAGGAGGGAACGACATTCTTCCTATCCCTTCCCATGGACGCAAGGAGGACGCATTGAATACGGAGCAGTCCAGTACAAACCAGGGCACGATTCTCGTGGTGGACGACGACAGCTCTACCCGGCGGGCTTTGCGCGTAACACTCACCGGGATGGGCTTCACAGTCGTTGAGGCCGCTCGCGGCGAGGAAGCGTTGTCTTTGGCTCGAGTGACTTGGTTCGACGCCGTCCTTCTGGATGTGGACATGCCGGGAATGGGAGGAGTGGAGACCTGCCGGTGTATTCGGCGGGCGGTCGCGCGATTACCAATTCTGATGTTGACGGTGATGGACAGCGAGGATGACAAGGTATTGGCGCTCGATGCCGGCGCGGACGATTACATCACGAAGCCGTTTCAAGTTCGCGAGTTGACAGCGCGGTTGCGCTCAGCAGTGCGTAGAAGAAATGCCCAGGATGCAAGCCGCGACGCTCCAATTCGTCATGGTCAACTCGAACTGGACCCAGTGAAGTACCGGGTGCTGAAAAGTGGCCGCTCGATTCATCTCACGCCCAAGGAATTCGAGATGTTGCATTATCTGATGATGCACGCCGGTGAGCCTATCCCACACGCCCGCTTGTTAAAGTCCGTGTGGGGTCCTGAGTACGGAAACGAACTCGAGTATCTCCGAACGTTTGTCCGTCAACTCCGCAAGAAGATCGAAGACGATCCGCGCAATCCACAGTATCTGTTGACCGATGCGTACGTCGGCTATCGATTTAATGAGCTGCCTTCGGAGTCTTTGTAGCCGTTATCTGTTGCCGGGGTTTCAGGCCGCGTTCCATCGCTTTCTTGTCACAGCAGCCTTCACGGCTTCGAGAATATGGATCACCATAACTTGTTTATTTTGAATGGTGAGCCCGGTGGGAATCGAACCCACGACCGCCGCCTTAAAAGGGCGTTG
>CAYTJN010000274.1:0-3535 GCA_964438125.1 uncultured Occallatibacter sp. | reverse complement strand
TCCGCTCGGCGTATAACTTCAATAACTCGCCGGTCATATCCTGCATGGCCTTGCGAACTCTTGCTTTTGTCTTAGTCCACTGCTGAGAGCCGAGTTTATTCAACACCGGCGCAGGTCCGGCGTCTGTCGAGCGATACTTCTGAATCAGATCCAGGCGCGTCAGAGGAACATATAACTTGGCGGACTCGGCGAACTCCAGGATCATGAATTCAACCGAGAGACCGTCCTGTTCAATCTCCTTGAGCCCCTGGTATTGCGCGATGCCATGCTCCACATGCACTACGTAATCGCCAACCGTAAGGTCTCGAAAGTCGGAGACGAAGGCCGCTGTCTTCGACCGTCTCGGCTCTGGCCGCGCAGCTACATCCGCTTCGTCGGAGAGATCGTTGGCGCCGAATAGAATCAGATTCGAGTCGAGAAAACTCACTCCCGCGGCGACCGGCGTGCGCACAATGACCGGCACGCGCAGATCGCCAGCCAGGTAACTCGCCTCGTCCAGCATCGTCTCGCCGGGATGCGGATTGCGACTGCCGAGGCGGTAAGGAATTTGATATTCGCGGAGAACCGTGGCGAGTCTCTCCACATCGCCCTGATGAGGCGCTGCCAGCACCGTGCGCGCATTGGCTGTCATCAAGGCGCGCAGTTGCTCGGTCAAAGCAGGAATAGATCCATGGAACCTGAGTGTCGGCCGCGTGTTCAGCTCAATCTCACCAAGCGTGTTGTCGTCATCCAGTACGTCCACCACGCCCAATTGATCGAGGTCGAGACCCATGTGGGCGTCTAACTGCGCCTGTAATACCTCGGGCCGAAGATAGATGTCTTCAGGCCGAATCAGCGAGCCCATCGCCGAACGCTCATGGCGCTGTTCAACCTTGTTCCACCAGCGATCAATCTGGTTGCGGACCATCGCCGGCTCTTCGACAAAGAGCGCGCATTTAGGCACCAGGGCCAGCAGCGACTTATCCGCTCCAGCCACCGCGGAGAAGAACTCCCAGCCGGGAAAGACGCTGACTCCGCCGGCGGCAGCTAACTCGGCGGCCATCTCCTGATTTTCGTCTGAGTCTTCTGACGCGCCCTCCAGGTCCACCCGTTGGCGGTTGAGCCGCCCGTGGACAGCGGCCAGAAGACGCTCTGTAACGGGCGTTTCGGTCAGGGGCAACAATTGTGTCTCGTCGAGACCCGATTGCGAGCGCTGCGTCTCAGGGTCAAATTTGCGAAGCGTCTCAATCTCGTCGCCGAAGAACTCAATGCGCACTGGCCGGTCCGATTCGGGCGAGTACACGTCGAGAATTCCGCCCCGCCGCGTAAACTGCCCCGGCATCTCGACCAAGTCCATTTGCGTGTAGCCAACCGAAGCCAGGTGCCCGGTCAGCACCTCCACATCCACCTCTTCGCCGCGCTTGAGTGTGACCGCCAAACCGGCGTAGTAGTCGCGATCAAAGAGTCTGAGCGCCGCCGACTCGACCGGCGCTATGAGAATGGAGACCGCTCCAGTGGCCAACTTCCACAAAGCTGCCGCGCGCTGCTCCTGCACATCCGGATGAGGCGAGAGATTCTCGAAAGGAAGCACATCGTGGGACGGCAGCCTCACCACTTGCGCAGGGTCTACGGCGCCCGTCAGTTCGCATCCCGCACGCAGCGTCGGCTCCAGCGCTTCAGCGGCTTTGTTGTCGGCCACCACTACGATCACGGGCTGGCGTGCCACTCGCGCGAAGAGCGGAATATAAATGGAACGAGCTGTTTGGGTCAGCCCTGAAACACGTCTCCGCCCCGTGCCGAGGCTCAGATGCCTTCGAACACGCTCAAATCCCGAAGAGTGCTCCAGCTCCGCGAAGATATCGCGGACGAACGGGAGAATCATGTGTTGTCAGTTTAACAGCGACCAGGTGCAACGCGGCTTCTGCGCATCCACCCGATTGACGAGCCGTCAATAGGACCGAGATTCATTGCCCGCCAACCGCCTTCAAGAACGAATAAAAGAAGTCCAGTGATTTCCAATAAGAGTCCATCGGCAGGCGCTCATCTTGCCCGTGAGCGCGTTCGTCGTCGCGCTCCAAAGCGATTGCCGAGTATCCATAGCAAGGGATTCCCGCCTGGGCAAAGTAAATCGAATCGCTGGCACCGTTCTCCATGATGGGTGTAACAGGAACACCTGGCCAGAGCGTCTGCGTCAGCCGAGTTAGCGGTTCAAAGACCTCGGGGATGGGCGGCGGCGGGACCATGGCTTTGCGCTCGGGAGCCGTGTCGGAAACCACGTATGAGTCAGAAACATATTTCACACTTAGCTTCGCATCGCCAAAAATACTCATCAACTGTTGACGAATCTCCTCCGGCGAGTGGCCGGGAAAGATGCGGCAGTTTACGTTCGCCTGCGCCGTCTGAGCGAGCGCATTGTTGGCGTGTCCCGCTGCGAGGCGCGTGGCCACACATGTTGTGCGGAAGTTAGAGTTGAAACTGGGATCGGCGCTCAGCCGGGCGGCGGCAGCCAGATCGGGCGGCGTGGCCAAAATGGCCCGAATATCCCCGGCCGTCTGCCCCGTCTCCTGCCCGATCAGATTGCCGAAGTAGGTCCTCGTCACGTCGTTCATCTCGAAGGGAAACGAGTAAGCAGCCAGCTTGTCGAGCGCCGCGGTCAGTTCATAGATCGCGTTGTCTGGCCGCGGACGCGAGCTATGCCCACCAGGATTGAAAGCAGTCACTTGAAAATCTGAATAAACTTTTTCCGTGGCCTCTACATCCGCCACCACCGCGCGCCCGTGGTCCAACTCAACGCCGCCGGCATCGGGGTTGATCACGTAGGCCGCATCGACCAGTTCGCGATGCTGAGTTACCAGCCAGGAAGCGCCGTTGAACCGGCCGCCTTCTTCGTCCGCAGTTAGGGCCAGGATCAGGTCGCGGCGCGGCTTGTAGCCCTCCTTGTGCAGCCGCAGCAGCGTGGCCACCAGGGCGGCGTCAGAATCTTTCATGTCTTGCGAGCCGCGGCCGTAGACATAGCCGTCCTTTTCGACAAACTGAAACGGATCGGTGTGCCAGTCGGAGCGCAACGCCTCAACTACGTCCATGTGGCAGAGAAACAAAACTGGCTTTTCACCGGACGGCCCGACAGCGCGCAGCCGGACAACGAGATTCTGTTTGCGCGGATCGGGGCCGAGCAGATGCACATCCTCAGCCGGAAAGCCCGCGTCCAGAAAACGCCGTTGCATCGCAGTTGTTGCGGTGGTCACGTTGCCATTGGGCGTATCGGTGGTGTTGATCTCGATGAGCTGCTTGAAGATTTCGCGCGCCAGGGCTCGGTCTTCCGCCGAGGCAACTGGCAGAGCATTTTGCGCCGGAGCGGCAGAGCCGAGGCAAGCGGCGAAGGTGAGAACGGCTAAGTAGGCCGGGAAGACGACGGTGCGCATGGAGTTATTGTACGGCGACATTGGAACCTTCAGGCTTGCACGCCGCGTAAAATCAAATTATCGTGGTTTGGCCACAATTCTCGAGGTGCAAAATGAAGTTCAGTTTTCTTACCGCTGTTGTTCTAGGAGCCTTC
>CAYTJN010000273.1:0-3573 GCA_964438125.1 uncultured Occallatibacter sp. | reverse complement strand
TTGAAAGACATCTGTAAGTTAAAGAAAATGAGGACATAGGGCTCCTTCCCCAGGCTCCCTGGGCAATGTGTGGCAGGTTAAGAGAGGTACGACGAGACTCTGTCCTCGGTTGTCCCTGGCTGCTTAAATGCTCGAACTCGTGCAAGACAGCGCGCGGGAACTCGTCGCCGACAACGAGTTGGCAGGCAAGGAGACTGCGCCCTGAAAGCCGGTGCTTGCAGTCGCAGCAACTCCCGATCCTTTGGCGTTGAACTTGAGCGAAGAATATGGGCTTTATTTCAGCGTGAATGTGACTGAGGTCACCCAGATAATCAGAAATAGGGTTACTTTAGTTAGATAGAGCTGAATACTTTAGAGAGTCCTCCTGGATATTCCGAACTAATGGCTGCAAGATCAAGGACTACGGCATTGTCTCCAACTGTGCGCCTCTCCGTTAGGCGACAATGCTATCGCTTCAGAACAAGTAGTTAGCGACGGACTCCTTATCGACAGTGCACGTCGCATTCCAAACCGGGCACAGATTTCCAACCCGATGACTTCAAAAGCACGGCACAGAAGCTGCCTGGATAGACGGGTAATAATTACCCGGCGTGTGCGCAGATTATTCACGTAAATCCGGTACAAGCCTTATCCGCCGATCCAATTCCTCCGGACGGATAATATCCCCAGCTTCTGCTGTGCGGCCAGGCTGGCAGAGCGCGAATCAGCATCAGAATCAGTTGAAGACCGGGATTGCTCCATGCATAACCTTCTCCCAGCGTATTCGAGTGGTGCGGGAATCACGCTCTTCCAGTCCAGTAGATCTCACTCTCTCAGGCGGCGGCTCGATAATCTGGTCAATCTAACTCGGCTGCATGCGATATCTCAATCTTCAGCGGTTTTCTGCATCCCTCGGTTTCGTGTTCTTGCGATATTTGCACATTCGACTCAGACCCACCGCCGCCCTTTTGGCAATGCCGTTTCGTCCCTCCGATTCCAAACAATTCCATTTCAACCCCAATTGGCTGCATGCCTGGAAGGAATACCGTGACCACTGAAAAAATATCCATTCTCGAATCTCCTGCTTCTGAACTCTGTGCCCGGATGCTTGCGCGGTCGGCGTGCATCGGTGTCGTTGGCATGGGCTACGTTGGTTTGCCGCTAGCTCTCCTGTTTAGCGAGGAGGGCTTCGCGGTGACCGGCTTCGACATAGACGAGAAGAAGGTCTTGGCACTCAGCTCAGGGGCGTCGTACATTGCGCACCTGCCGGCCACTGAAATTCAGGCGGCGCAGGCCCGCGGTTTCTCAGCCACGGCCGACTACACCAAGCTGCGCAATATGGATGCGATCATCCTATGCGTTCCAACCCCATTAGATGAGTACCAACAGCCGGATCTGAGCTATGTAACCCGCACCGCATCCGCTCTCGCTCCCTATATCAGGCGCGGGCAACTGGTCGTGTTGGAGAGTACCACTTATCCGGGAACCACCCAGGAAGTGCTGGTTCCAATTCTGGAAAACGGGAATGGGGAAGGCCTGCGGGCAGAAACTCCGCATGATGAGAGCTCCGCGCATGTTAGACAAGCTCAGAACAATGAAGCGGGGTTTTACGTGGCGTTCTCTCCAGAGCGCGAGGATCCGGGGAACAACACCGTGGCCCGGCGCGACATTCCCAAGGTAATCGGCGGCATCGGCCCTGCTTCACGGCAGATCGCATCCGCGCTTTATGGCTCCATTTTCTCCCGCACCGTGCCGGTCTCCTCCCCCGCCGTTGCGGAAATGTCAAAGCTGCTGGAGAACATCTATCGCTGCGTCAACATTGCTCTCGTAAATGAGCTCAAGCAATTATGCGAGCGCATGGGTATCGATATTTTTGAAGTTATTGAAGCAGCCAAGACAAAACCGTTTGGCTTCCAGGCTTTTTATCCTGGGCCCGGGCTTGGCGGCCACTGCATTCCTATCGATCCCTACTATCTGTCGTGGAAGGCGCGGGAATTCGACTTCCGCACGCGCTTCATTGAGTTGGCGGGCGAAATCAATACGCGAATGCCGTACTACGTCGTGGACCGGACCGCAGAGGCGCTGAACGTCCGTCGAAAGGCATTAAAAGGTTCTAGGGTGCTGGTGCTTGGGGTAGCTTACAAAAAAGACATTGACGACCTGCGCGAGTCTCCCGCGCTCACAATTATCGAGCTGCTGCGCAAGCGCGGCGCGGAAGTCGCCTACAGCGATCCCTATTTTCCCTTTGTCGGCCACGGACGGCACTACGAACTGAATATGTCCAGTGCGCCGCTGACCGGTCTCGACAGATACGACTGCGTTCTCATAGTTACAGACCATTCTGCATTCGACTATCGTCAGATCGTCGCTGATGCCTTGCTGGTTATCGATACGCGGAATGCAACGGCTGGAATCGCGGCGGAAAATATTGTTCGCTGTTAACCCGCGGCATTTTTGCCGCTGTTCCTCACATCTTCACATCTGACATGATCTGCACTTGAGCGTGATTGCGGTATTCATCCAATGGCCCACAGCCTTGTGGGAAGCTACCACACCGATTTTTCACCTCTGCCTTTGTTCGGAACCTTTTGCGGTGATATTACGAAGGGACTTGCAATCATGCCATTGAATTCCCCAAGATGGGTATCTGCTTGACTCATGCAGCCACAATAGGTTGCGGTGGCAGACTAAACCTAATTGGTTCAGATCGTTATGCTGCAGGCTGCTCGCTATCCAGGCTGTCATCGCCCTATTCTTCCCATTGGTTCCAGTGGCCGTATCTCAGAACATCATCGCCGGAGACCGGAGGGCACACAAACTCGAAGAATTGCTTGAAGCACAGCGGTGGCTGCAACCCCAACGGATCGGAGAATTCGATCACAGCCTTGCAGTAGAGTTTGGTTTTCCCTTGAGTGATAGAGACAATATCTTCATCGGCGACGGGTCGCTTGCCTTCTCCATAGACTATTGCGACGAAATGAATGGGGGGCGTTTCGGCCAAAACGATGGGGAGAATTTCGTCGATTTTATCGAGCGTCAAATTGAGATTCGAGGGCTGTATCTGACGATCAAACTCTTCAAAAAGCGTGGCGATAGCATGGCGGTCTGGACTGACACAGATAGCTGTGCGCTGAATTGTGGCGTCAGCGTTACCTCGGATAGATATGGTTCCTCGGATATAAGCCCCACTTCCGGTTCGATTGTTAAAAGGGTCGAATGGCTCCAGCCGCATACTCAATTTCGGACGCTCTTTAGCCAACATCCAGTCGGTTTGCCGCTTCATGTCGTCAAGTTGCAACTCCATCAGGTCGCGCTGTCTCTTGATGACCCAAAGGGTCAAACCGGAAATGATTACGTAAGCTATCGTGGTGCCTATGATGAAAGATTCAGATCCAGCGCGCGCTGGAAGCGGTTTCTCTTCGGTTGTTTCTTTGCAGTTTTCGGGTTCGGACTTTGATCTTGCCCACGCAAAACGTATCCCTTAGCAAGCTGTTCTAATGCGAAAGGGTAGCGAAGATGAGGAATGGGAAGCGGGCAGGTACACGCTTGAGTTCAAGCAGGAAGCGGTTCGACTTGTGGAGTCGGGCCAGACGA
>CAYTJN010000272.1:0-3699 GCA_964438125.1 uncultured Occallatibacter sp. | reverse complement strand
GGTTCTGCGCGTGACACAGGCCTTGACCAGGAATATCCAGGAAGCAGAAAAGGTCCATGCGCTGGCCTGCTTCAACGTTCTTGCTCATAACCGCGACGATCATGTGAAGAATTTTTCGTTCCTGCTGAACGCGAAAAACGAGTGGATGTTCGCGCCTGCCTATGACCTTACCTTTTCCTATGGCCCGGGCGGAGAGCAAAGCATGATCGTCATGGGCGAGGGAAGGAATCCCGGCGCAGCCCAACTTGAGACATTGGGCAAACAGCACGGGATCAAAAACGCGCCGGAGATTCTGGCAAAGGTAAAAGCGGCCGTGGCCAACTGGAGCCGCTATGCAGAACAGGCAGAGGTATCGCAAAAATCCGCCAAAGAGATTGCTGACAAGATCAAGTTGCAATGATTGTCTGCATCTTCGAATTCAGGCTGCAAGTCGGTCGGCAGCCGGTTCATCCGGCATGAGGCGAAACCCCGTGTGAAGCTCTCTATCGAAACGTGGAGACACTGTGGGATCACAAGCAGAACAAAGCCCGCAGGAAACTGCGAGCCTTGTTCTGCGGTGGCCGCACAGACGAGGCCGTCGTGGGTCGAGACGGCGGCCTCGCAGCGCTCGCTGCTGTCAATACAAGATCAGCAATTGCAACTTTGGCCCGCTCGATGCCAACATTGCGCCCGGGAAACTAATGAGCTGTTCTGTCTTGCTCATGAGGGGCAGACCCCTGAAGACTCTGTTGAGTGGCGAACCTTAATGCTTCCGCTCCGGATACCGATGGTACTAACCGCATCATTCGCGACTGTGCAAAATGGGATTGCATGACCTCTGTCTCGATGCCACCATTAGTGCATGTGGCGTAAGACGGCTGAGACGGAGCCGAGAATTCAAGTGCTCGGAGCCTTCGGATCGCCGCAAGTTCCACGATAGTTCCGCTGGCTGCGCCTCGACTGCCGCTGAGAGCACTTTCACCGCAGCTATCGTCATTGGGTCTGGCACCCGTTTGAAGAGCGATGCGGTGTGACGGCGACGCGGGAAATGATGGAGCGCATGTATGGCAACGCCATGGCAGGCGCGTGAACTAGCGGAGAGGTCGCTCAGATGACCACTGATTTGAAGCCGACAGATCCTAAAAGGGAAAAGTCACCATGGTTCCAAGCTGGACAGTTCCTGTTTCTAGTCGCCTTGGTCATCGCTCTTTTCTTGCTGGGCCAAAGCATGGTGCGTCACCGCTTTTTTCAGGGCAGTCGCATCGACCGGCACGGCCACATCAAACAATAACCTTGGTTGCGGTTCAAACTAATGCCAATCCAAGTGTCTCCTGAGCCAAACATCTCGTCTGTGAAATTTGGTTTGACTTCTTCAGTCGAAATCGGAGATGTCTTCGTCAAAACTGCCGAGACGATATCCGCAAGCCAACTCAAAAATGTCCGAGGTCTTCTTTCGCATAAATTGGGAGAAAAACACAGAAAGGATAGCATCGAAGCGAGCCACTCATTCGAATCTTTGTGCATCTCCCGTCGAGAGCAAGAGAGAACATATTGTTATTCTTGATGGCGGTATGCTGACGTGAAGCGTGATGGTGCCCATGTAACCCTACGGGTCGGGAGAGTTCCAATGCGAAGGTAACGATGGAGACCGCAAACAATTGAGTGCTAATAGCGTCGGCACTTCAATATCACCTAGTCAACCGGCTAGACCGGTTCAAGACATCGCTTCTACAGGGCTCACGAGCGATGAGGCTGGCACTCGCCTTGAAAAAGACGGCCCCAATGCAATGCCGGACACATCAGCTCATCCGCTCCGCAATGCGTTGGCGAAGTTTTGGGCACCAGTTCCGTGGTTGCTTGAGGCTTCCATTGTTCTGGAGCTTGTTCTGCATAAGTATTACGAAGCTGCGGTCATTGCGGCCCTTCTGGTCTTCAATGCAGCGCTTGCCTACTTTCAGGAGAGTCGCGCACAGGCCACCCTTTCAGCTCTGAAGTCACGCCTTGCCCTCAATGCTTCAGTTCGGCGCGATGGCGCATGGAAGACAATTCCGGCAGCCGAGTTGGTATGTGGCGACCTGGTGAAGCTTTCGCTTGGTGGTGTGGTTGCTGCCGACGTACATCTGACCGGCGGGTCGGTCGAACTCGATCAGTCGATGCTCACCGGCGAATCCCTGCCCATTGAAGCCCGTCCAGGGGTAGACACCTACGCCGGAACCCTCGTCAAACGCGGAGAAGCGACAGCCGTGGTAACGGCCACGGGAGCGCGCACGAAATTCGGTCACACAGCGGAACTCGTGCGCACGGCACACGTGGTAAGCACGCAGCAGACGGCCGTGCTTAAGATCGTGCGTAACCTGGCAATTTTTAATAGCGTCGTAATCCTAGCCATGGGAGCATATGCCTATACCCATGCAATGCAGTCGAGCGAGATCGTTCCTCTGTTGCTCACTTCAGTCCTTGCGGCCATTCCGGTAGCATTGCCTGCAACATTCACCCTCGCAGCCGCGCTCGGAGCTCGGACATTGGCGAAAGTGGGTGTGCTGCCAACACGACTTACTGCTGTAGACGAGGCTGCGTCGATCGATGTTCTGTGTTCGGATAAGACAGGCACACTGACCCGCAATGAGCTCTCAGTCACCAGTATTCGCCCGTTGCCCGGCTTCGACGAAGCTCATGTTCTCCGGATGGCTGCGCTAGCCAGTTCTGAGGGCGGTCAGGACTCCGTCGATAAGGCGATTCGTGATGCAGCCTCTCACAAACCGTCATCGGAGATGCCAAAGCTAGTAAAGTTCGTTCCTTTCGACCCAGCGAAGAAGACGTCGGAGGCAACAGCAACAGATGCCAAGGATGTCGAAGAGCGCATCATCAAGGGCGCCTACTCAGCGGTCGTCGCGCTCGCCGCTCCGTCGCCCTCTGCTGCCGGGATCGTCAGTGAACTGGAGAAGCAAGGCTTCAGAGTTCTGGCCGTAGCCGCAGGTCCTCCAGATTCAGTGCAGATGATTGGCATGATCGCCCTCAGCGATCCGCCGCGCTCAGATTCAAGTTCTCTCATCTCCGAGTTACATGCCCTCGGTGTAGCGACGGTGATGGTGACAGGCGATGCTCCGGCTACCGCTGCAATCGTTGCTCATGACGTCGGGTTGACCGGACCTGTCTGCCCTTCTGGAAAGCTTCCCGAAGGAGTCAAGCCGGAGGATTTCGCGGTATTCGCGAGCATCTTACCAGAAGGCAAATATGACCTTGTCAAGGCTTTCCAGAAAGGCGGGCATACGGTTGGGATGTGCGGCGACGGTGCCAATGACGCACCCGCGCTTCGACAAGCGCAGATCGGCATCGCTGTCTCGACCGCCACCGATGTGGCCAAGTCGGCTGCCGGTGTTGTACTAACCGAAGCAGGCCTTAGAGGAATTGTAGCCGCCGTAAAAGAGGGCAGAATCACATTTCAGCGCATTCTCACCTACACACTGAACTCAGTCATGAAAAAGATCTTGCAGGTGCTCCTGCTAGCTGTCGGCCTGGTGATGACTGGACACGCCGTGTTGACGCCGATGTTAATGGTCCTCGTGATGATCACAGGAGACTTTCTGGCCATGTCCTTGACAACGGACAGTGTGCGGCCATCTAAGACGCCCAACTCCTGGCAAATCGGCAGGATCACGATCGCAGGAGTCATCCTGGGGGGCTGTTTTCTTGCGTTCTCCACCGCCATCCTGGCAATCG
>CAYTJN010000271.1:0-3796 GCA_964438125.1 uncultured Occallatibacter sp. | reverse complement strand
CATTCGAGAAAATCCTACAACGAATGGACGCGGAAGGGAAATAGGACGCTCGAAATTGCCGACAGCTTGCAGCAAACAGCAGATAGTTCTCAGTTGCCGGCAACGAGCCTTAGCGGTCAGCCATCCACTGTTCTTCAACACACCAGCCTTGCCCGCCTTAGCTTGATTCCGTCGAGACGGCCGAGCAGGGTCACGGCGATGCGGTCGGAGTCGAATAGGCGCTGCGCCATGGATTGCACATCGGCGGAGCTGACCGCGCTGATACGGGCGATAATCTCATCGACTGTCATGAACTCTTGGAAGTACATCTCCTGGCGGGCCAGGTTTGCCATGCGCGCGTTTGAGCTCTCCAAGCCCATCAAGATGTTGCCTTTGAGCTGGTCCTTGGCGCGGTTCAATTCTTCGTCGGGAAGCGGAGATTCTTTGAGCTTGCGAAACTCCGCGAGGATCAGGTCCACCACATCCAGGGCCTTGCCCGTGGCGGTTCCCGCATAGACCAGCAGGGTTCCCGTATCACGGTAGGGGCTCAGGTCAGAGTAGATCGAATAGACCATACCTCGTTCCTCACGGATGGTTTGGAAGAGACGCGAGCTCATGCCGCCTCCTAGCACCGTATTGAGAATCAGCGTTGCATAGCGGTTCTCATCAGTGACAGGTGGAGCGGGAACACCCAAGCAGACCTGCACTTGTTCCAACGCCTTTTTATTGCGCAGCACAATGCGAGCGGCGGCCTCGGGTGCCGGCAACTCGTTAAGTGTGGCGCCGCCAGCCAGCGCGGAGAACTTCTTCGCCACCGTTTCGGTAAATTGATCATGGTCCAGATTGCCGGCCGCGGAGAAGATCATATTCCCGCCCTGGAAGCGGTCGCCATGATAGGCCACAAGGCTCTGCTGATCGAGTCGCGCCACGGTCTTCGTGGTGCCGAGAATTGGCCAACCGAGCGGATGATCCTTCCAGAATGCCTGGGTGAAGAGTTCCTGGACCAGGACATCGGGATTGTCCTCGTCGATCTTGATCTCCTCGAGAATCACACCGCGTTCACGCTCGATATCTGGCGGGTGGAAGATCGGATTCAGCACCAGGTCGGCCAAGACGTCGAGAGCGATGGGCACGTGCTCGGCGAGCGACTTGACGTTGAAACAGATTGTTTCCTTGCCGGTGAAGGCGTCGAGGTTGCCCCCGATCGAGTCCATCTCGCGGGCGATGTTTTGCGCGGAGCGGGAACGAGTGCCCTTGAAGAGCATGTGCTCAACAAAGTGGGAGATGCCGTTGGTCTCCGCCGGCTCGCAGCGTGAGCCTGATTTGGTCCACACTCCCATGGCCACAGAACGCATGGATTCCATCCGCTCGGTGAGAACGATCAAACCGCTCGGCAGCACGGTGCGGCGAAGATTGCGCTCAGTGTTCATCGCCCTCCATTGAAATCGATTGTAGGCCAAAGGGGGGCGGATCGGCACGATTTGGCTTCGGGGAATGAGCACAGCTGCGGGCCTGCATCGCCCGCAGCTGCGCGGCGACGGCTGCAGCGTGGGTCGAAATGCTCTATTCTGAGCCCAGCCATGACGGAGAACTCAAAGCAACTCGTTCAGTTGACCGATGACGCTCTCACGCGCAAAAAGGGGGAGGCAGCGGGTGGGGGAAAGCTGCTTTTCGGATTGAATTCCGAAGCTTTTAGATCTCTCATGGTGGACTTTGGCGAGCCGGCTTGGCGTGGAAATCAATTATCGGAAGCTATTTATTGTCATAAGGTTAAAGAAATCAATGAAATTACTACTTTAACTAAATCGCTCCGCCTGAAACTCGATGCGGAAGGATGGCGAGTGGGCCTGCCAGAGGTCGCCCAGGTTTTCCAGTCTACGGACGGCACTGAGCGCTACCTGATTCAAGGCCAGGGTGACGACAACCTGACCGTCGAGACCGTCTGGATGCCGGAGGGAGATGGCGGCGAGCGCGGTGACGGTAGCGATGCTGAAAGGTCGGGCGAAGCTCCGGGCGGCTGGCAGCGTGCGACAATTTGCGTCTCGAGTCAGGTGGGCTGCGCGGTCAACTGCCAGTTTTGCCTGACGGCGAAGCTAGGACTGCAACGCAACTTAAGCGCCGGTGAGATTGTCGGGCAGGTGCTGGCGGTCTTTCGCCGTCACGGCGTCGAGGTGGGCCGTGACCGGTTGAACCTTGTCTTCATGGGCATGGGCGAGCCGTTCCTCAATTACGATAACTTCATGGACGCGGTGCGGCTGCTGGCACACGAAGTTGGCCTCAGCCCGAGGCGCATGACCGTCTCCACCTCCGGCATCGTTCCGGGAATCGAGCGCTTTGCGCAGGAGCCGGCAGAGATGCGGCCAAAGCTAGCCATCAGCCTGAACGCGCCCAATGATTTGATCCGCAGCGAGATCATGCCGGTCAACCGAAAATGGCCGATCAAGACGGTGCTGGAGGCTGTGCGCCGTATTCAACTCCGCCCACGCGAGCGAATCACTTTTGAATATGTTTTGCTGGGCGGGGTGACCGATCGGCTGGAACATGCTGCTGAAGTCGCTCGCCTTGTCCGCCGGACGGGCCTGTCCGCCAAGGTGAATTTGATAGCCTGGAATCCCGGTCCGGGGATGGCTTACGCAACGCCGTTGCCTGAGGCTGTGGAGGCCTTTCGCAATACACTGATTGACGGCGGGATTCCGGCCTACCTGCGCAAGCCGCGTGGCCGAGACATCTACGCTGCGTGCGGTCAGTTGAAGCGGACGGTGGAAGGGTGAGGGTTCATTTACCGATTCCACCTTATGTGTTTCTGGCGGTCTCCAGTTGGCTTATGTTGATGCATGAGGACTTCAGGGTTCCTTTCCCGGACATTGAGCCGCTACAGACCCAATCTGCTGTCATGCCGTCCGGCTTCAACACAACGTTCGAGATCTCGCATTCGCCCTTGCGGCTTTGCGGCATCGGAGCGCCGTATTTGTTGATCATGGCCTGAGTGAGGCACACCTGGGTGGTGTGCGGACCGCCTCCGAAGGTCGAGCCGGCGCCGGCGGGCATCGTCATACCTGTCGGCATTGGCGACTGTTGCCACGTCATGTTGGTGGTCATCTCCCAAAGACCAGGCTTTCGCGTGGACTGCGCCGATGCAAATGGTGCCAGGGCAAGGATCCAACAGCACATCGTTATCTGAGTCAGGTTTTTGCTCATGGGTACCTCCTGTCGACTTGCGCGGGTGGGTGGTGGACGCCCCCGGCCTGAACTGCCGACCGGGCTTCAGGGTAGCAGGATGCCGAGAATATGATTCCTCCCGACAAACTCAAGCCTTCCACTGGAAACAGATAGCAAAGCCATCGGGATCCTTCAAATAAAGCTGGCTTCATGCCGTAGGGCTGCAGCTTTGGCGGCTTTACGTCTAGGCCCTTGTCGAGCAGGTACCGATAGGCTTCATCTACGGTAGGGCAGCCAATAAAAAGTCCAACATCAGCGTGGGCCGCCGCTCGCGCGGGATCGCGAGATTGAGGGCGGCTGTCGTGCTCGTAAGCGGAGTTCAGCATCAGTTCTGTCTCGCCCTGCTTGAGCCATACCCAATCGCAGTCATCCGGGGAGCGGGGCGCGGAAGAGTTGAATACTTCAAAGCCCAAAACGTCGCGATAGAAGCGGACCGAAGTAGGCATATCGTAGACCTGAAGCAGCGGGCAAAGACCATGCATGACGACTGGCATAGCTTTCACTCCACATAGAAATTGATCAGCCGGAGAGGGATGCCGTGGGGCAGGGCAATCGCATGAATGAGGGCAAATTCCATCACAGTTCCACAGTTTCACAG
>CAYTJN010000270.1:0-3820 GCA_964438125.1 uncultured Occallatibacter sp. | reverse complement strand
TGATGGGTGTGTTAACACCGACATTTGTAGCGCCGTTGGCGGGGATTGTGGACACTACAGACGGAACCGTGACCGTTTCCTGGCCGCATCCCGCGACAAAAACGACCAATAGAGCTGCCATCCAATAGGTGATACCAAACCTGTACTTGCGCATTTGAACCTTTCGTCCGACTTCTTTGGCGTCGGTATCCAACACTTGTCATTCTCCAGAGAAGGCGAGAACACGGAACATACACGTTGCCCTGACCTTAGTGAGTTATCGGGGGATTGACTGTGCAAGATCGCTCACAACCTGTCGTAGAACAGATAATTTAACTTTTGAATTAATGAGCTAAATTAAACATTGGCGCAATGGCAATCGGGACAGGGACAATTCATATCCTTCCCGATTGCCACCTTGCAGGCCTTCGGTTCTCAAGAGACACTCTTGCATACATTGGTGTTTCTAGAACCAACGGCGTCTCCGCCGCGAGATTACCGCGATCGCTACCGTCGCAAGCAACACTCCGGTCAGCAACCATGAAAAGTCACGGCCGCTGAAATCCTGAAAGAACCGAAAATTGTGCCAGCGTATCAGCGCCAGCAAATTGCTCGTTGTAAACTCCATCCCTTTCCTCCCTGCTCCGATTTCATTACCTCACTCACTTGGTCAACGATCTTCCGCCTGCTGACAGTCCGTTAGAGGTAAGCCGTACTTGTCGCAGACCACTCTGTCTGAAGACCCCAAGCAGATAGCACACCAAGAGCATCAGGAGCACTGTACCAAGCCCTATTCCTGCCCCTCCTCCGCCACCCGAACGGCAGATCTTCAGCGCTCTCAACTTTCACGGCGATGATGCGCAGGTTCTCGCCTCTATTTACGATCTAGGATCCGATGCTGAGAATACCTCTAATCACGATGGTCGACGCTCACCCGGTTGACTGATGCGGTCTCTTTCGAGACCGCATCAGTCAAGCCTCTACTTCTACGGATGTGACCATCGGTCAATCTAATTCAGACTTCCTATCGTTGAGTTTGCAGTACTGCCGATCGCGTCACCGGATACGACCAATTCAACCCGCCGGTTTTCCTGCCTGCCGCTGGAGTTTTCGTTGGAAGCTACTGGGGAGGTATTGCCGAACCCTTTTGCGCTCACGGAGTTTGTTGTTACGCCCTCTTGAACAAGGTAATCGCGGACCGCGCCTGCACGATTCTCAGACAGCTTCTGATTCATCTCGTCGCCGCCCACATTATCGGTATAGCCGCCAACTTCGATATTGAGCCCTGGGTAAGCGATCAGGATTCCAGCGACCTTGGCGAGTTTCTCACGTGCTCCCGGCTTCAGCGTGTAATGCCCGCTGTCGAACACTACATCGGACATGCTTACAATCAGTCCGCGCGCGCTGTCGCGAGTGGCGAGAACCCTGTTCAGTTGCTCGGACAATTGAGCGCGCATGGCGGCCTTGTCGCTCACCGCCTGATGTTCACCCTGTTGAGCCTTTTCCGCAGCTAAGCGGGCCCGATCTGCATCCGCCTGGGCCGCGGAGACTGCGGCTGCCGAAGCTGCTTGGTTGGCGGCCAGGTCGGCCTGCGCCTTGGTAGCATCGGACTGGGCGGCTGAGATTGCCGCCGTCGATGCGGTCTGGTTTGCGGTCAGATCGGCTTGCGCCCTCGCGGCGTCTAACTGGGCTTGCTCTTTCAAACGTGTAGCTTCAGCAGCCTGGGCATCCGATCTTGCCTGTGCATCGCTTGAACTTTGGCGATCATTGGCCTGGCGCTCTTCGTCAATCTTCTTGACTGCGATCTCTCGCGCATCTTCAGCGGTCTGCACCGCATCTCGGGCGACAGCGATCAGGGGCTTTCTATCGATGTGCTTGCTTATGGCGAAGGCATCTGCACTGTTCATCAATTGCACAGCATGCTGATAGCTTGGACCGGCATAGTTCTCAGCTCCCTCGGACTGGGCGATGCGTAGCGCATTCCGCGCCTCATAGAACTCCAAGGGGAGACTCGCGCTCAAAACGACTGGATCGAATTTGTAACCCGAGGGAATGTATCCGCCACGCTCCATCAGTTCATACTTCGCCTGCACGGCCTCGGTGGTTCCCCTCGTATCCGCGCGAACGACGTTCTCGAGGATGACGACATTGCTGGGCTGCCGAACTGCGTAGTACGGTTCTGCGGTGACAACCAGAGCGAATGCCTGGAGGTCGGTGGTCGCCGTCAGCTTGCTGCGGTCGTTACCCCCCACCAGTACTTCACCGAGGTTCACTGCCCGGCCCTCTGGCGAGATCGCCCATAGAACATAGGTAAGATACTCGCCGCCAAATGATGTCGGGTTTTGCAGGTTTCCGAACTCCGCTTCGACTTCCATGGTTCCACGCTTGCTTCGTACTTTTGCCTTACCATCCGCCGAGGGCAGCAGAGATGTGCCGGCAAAGTCCACGCTGGTGACCCCGCTCCTATGCCGATAGTTGACCGCTTCGACCGAGCGATTGATTACGATTACGCGGTATGTGGACGCAGAGCCCGCGGGTACCAGAACTGTCGTCGCTTGCGAGTTTACTTGAGCAAACGCGCTCATGCTGAGTGCACTTCCAATTGCGAGTAGAACGATGCGTTTCAAGATTCCTCCTGCCGGCAGGACCCTGCCGTTTCTGCGTTGTGCTTGGGTTGCGTTTCCGGCCAAAGCCGTCCGGACTCAGTGGTTCGATCTCTCATTACCAGACGCACAACTGGGTATCCGGTATCTTGATCGATACTGTCAGAGTTGGAGTTCCCAAGGATGGTCAGACTAGCTCGGTGCAATTATGGACTTCGTGGTCTGCTCTTGCGACACAATTCTCAAGCCGAAGCGATGCAGAGATTCGATTCGATCTCCGATATTCGCAAGCCACGGCACTGTTCACATAGCCATTTCTGGAAGACTGGTCGCCGACCCCAGTTGCCACTATTCCGCTCTTAAGGTTCTGAATTCTCTCGCATCAGAGGGCGAGCGATTTTGGTCAGTATTGCAGTGCGTGCGAGCGAATGATGATTGCGTACAAGGTCTTCATCCACCATTGGCAATCAATTGCCTGAACGCCTGTTCACAATTGACCGGACTCTTTGTCGCATTGCCATGGATAGTACCTGTGGCGGCTTTTGTGCCGACCTTCTCGTTCGTTCGTGCCGTCCTGAAGCCGACCCCCAGGATTTGGCATGGGGAGGAAACAAAGGTATGGGCGTCATAGAAAGCTTTGTATCATCGAGCGCATTGCAAAAAAGCAGCACGGAGCAGCGAGTACCTGTCAGATATGGAGATCGAATGACCGGAAGCAAGCACAACCCCGAAGGAAATAGCAGTGCCGCAGGAGAACCAGATCCAGGGCCCTATTGGCGGCGTATGCATCGTGACTGGAGATTCTGGATAGGTGCAGTCTTCATGGCATCGGCGCTCGCGATCTACATTCTCAGTGGAGATCTGGCGTGGATTCCACGCGGCACACCGACGCACTCGCTTCCATAAGATCCAAACCCGGCGTTCCGGCGTAAGCGACCGGCGTGAATTCTTTCAGCCGCTTCACGTGAAACAACCTCCGGTCAACGGGCCGCATTTATTCCCCGCGAAGCCACGGAAGATTAGAGTTGAAGTCGATGCACAAAGAAACTCATTTTATTCGATTTGGATGGAACACTGGCACCGAGCAAGTCCGCGCTCGACGAAGGGACGGATGCATGACTGCACGATCTCTTGGGCATTGTAAAGGTTGCTGCGATCTCTGGCGGCGCGTGGGCCCAGTTCGAGCAGGGCAATCGCATGAACGTAAATGTTATCTGAGTAGATTCGGCATCAGAGTT
>CAYTJN010000269.1:0-3856 GCA_964438125.1 uncultured Occallatibacter sp. | reverse complement strand
CGTCTCCCGTCAAACTCCCCGCTAAAAACCACAGCCCGCAGGGTATATAGCAAGTGGCTCAGGTTTTGAAAATATTGGAGGGGGGGTGGGGGTACCCTTGTCCATTCAGGCGGAAAATGGTGGCTTACACGGAAAAGTTGGTGGTTCTTTCGAGGTCACATACGGATTCTTTCTCTCAACACCGATCATTCTTCGAGTATGCACGAAAGAGAGTTAATGATCTGCAAATCGTATCGCCGGTCAGGGAATCCGGAACTGGGGCGCGCAGACTTTGAGAATTCCCCGAGAGGGGGCTCAGTTCCTCACTAATCCAGCGCTGGTACAATCGGGTAGGCTTTGACCCGGTGATTTTACTGGATTCCTGGTCGACTTTTTTTGCAAGAAGTTCGATTGATGACCCTGCGCCTTTTCAATACCCTTACGGGACAACTTGACGAACTGGTTCCTGCCGATGGCAAGGCCGTGGGCATGTACGCCTGCGGGCCGACGGTCTACGACTATGGGCACATCGGGAACTTTCGCACCTTTCTGCAAGTGGACGTGCTGCGGCGGTTTTTAAAGCTGACCGGCACCGAGGTGCGCCACGTGATGAACGTGACCGACGTGGACGACAAGATTATTCGCAACGCAGTGGCGGCGGGGGTCTCGATCGGGGAATATACGGCAGGCTTTGAGGCGGCGTTTTTTGAGGATCTGGAGTCGCTGAGAGTGGAGCGGCCGGAGATCATCGCGCGGGCCACGGAACATATTCCGGGGATGGTTGCGCTGGTGGAGAAGCTGGCTGCAGCCGGGGCGGCTTACAAGACTGAGGACGGGAGTTGGTACTTCAGGCTCGCGGCGTTTCCGGAGTATGGCAAGCTGAGCAAGAAGGACCTCTCGGGAATGGAAGACGGCGCGCGGGTGGACGTGGACGAGTATGAGAAGGACTCGGCGCGGGACTTTGCACTGTGGAAGGCGGCCAAGCCGGGCGAAACCTCATGGGATACGGCGATTGGGCGGGGGCGGCCGGGGTGGCACATCGAATGCTCGACGATGGCGATGGAGTACCTGGGCGAGAGTTTTGACCTGCATGCGGGCGGCGAAGACTTGATCTTTCCGCATCACGAAAACGAGATTGCGCAGAGCGAGAGCGTGACGCACAAGACTTTTGCACGGCATTGGATGCATGTGCGGTTTCTGCTGGTCGACGGACGGAAGATGTCGAAGAGCGAGGGGAACTTTTATACCCTGCGCGATCTGCTGCTGAAGGGCTACAAAGCTTCGGCGATCCGGCTGGCGCTGATTTCGGTGCCTTACCGGCATCAGTTCAACTTTACTTTTGACGGGCTGGTGGAGGCTACGGCGGCGATCGATCGGCTGCGGACATTCAAGGGACGGCTGACGGCAGGGAGCTTCGCGGAAGGCGAGAATCCGGCGTTGCAAGAGGCTGCGAAAAAAGCGCAAACGGAGTATCTGGCGGCGCTGAGCAATGACTTGAACACGGCCGAGGCGCGGGCGCCGATCTTCGAAATGCTGCGCATGGCGAACACGGCGATGGATCAGGGTCAGCTCAAGGCTGGCGACCGGGATGCGATATTGCCTGTCTTGGCGAGCTTTGACGCGGTCTTTGATGTAATGGAAGATCGGGATGCGGAGCCTACGCGACGGGCGCTGGAGTGGGCGGAGAAGGCGGGCCGGATGGCTGAGGTGGCACCGGAGTTGTTAGCACGGCAAGGGCTGACCGATAAAGCCATCGAGACGATGGTGACCGAGCGCGATCAGGCCAAGCGGCAGCGGAATTTCAGCCGCGCAGACCAGATTCGGAATGAACTTGCGGAAAAGGGCGTGGTGCTGGAAGACTCTAAAGACGGCGTGCGGTGGAAGCGGAAGTAGCAGGATTCGCGTACACTTGTGGAACGGAATAACCTGTTTCCTCCGGGGGTTTCCCAGGGATTTGAGATCGTGTTTGATCGCGAGGAAGACGGCCGCTGGATCGCGGAAATTGAAAGCTTGCCAGGCGTGCTTGCCTACGGGGCAACTAAGTTGGAAGCCCAATCCAAGGTGGAGCGCTGGCGCTTCGGGTCGTAGCGGACCAAATTGAAGTCCAACAGAGCGTCCCGGATCGAGTTCGATTCGCCGCTGCCTAACCAACCAGGATGGTTTCACCGAGTTGTTGGAATCGCTCAAACCGGGAGGACATTTAGAATCATGGAAGCCAACGAAGCGCAAGAATTGCAAGAACACGCCGAGCACGCCGAGCATTCAGACTCGCTCAGACCGGTCGCTTTGACTATGACCATTCTGGCGGTGCTGGTGGCGGTTGTGACCGTGCTGGGCCATCGCACGCACACCGAGGCAATCTTATTTCAGACCAGGGCCGCGGTCGAGCAGAATCTGGCCTCGGATGAATGGGCATATTACCAGGCCAAGAAGATGAACTCCAACGACATCGAGCTGAACGACGGCTTACTCGGCGTGCTGGCTCTTGCCGACAAAGATTCGGCGCAGAAGCTGGAAAAGAAGCACGCCGACCGCCAGGAGAAACTGGCCACGGATTTGAAAGAGGGCGAAGAAAAGGCGCGCGAACACGAAAAGGGCGTCAGCGATTTCGAGCAGAAGGTCGAAGAGGCCGAGCATAAGGCCAACTACTTCGACTTCGGCGAGGCTCTGCTGGAGATTGGCCTGGTGATCAGCTCGGTCACCCTGCTAACGAAGAAGCGCGTTTATTGGTTCGCGGGATTGATCTTCTCAATCATTGGCATCGTGGCCACTGTGATGGGGCTGATGGTGAAGTAAGGGTGCAGGCAGGTACGACCTACGATCCAATTATCGAGGGACATGTAAAGCCCCTTGGTGCGGATCGTTGGGGTTCGTGGTATCCCACCCTAGCCGCAAGAACAGATACGCGGCGAGGGTGGGGCACCCAGACTGTTTCACTGAGATGGCGCCTAGACCTGGATTGTTTTCTCGCCCTTTTTCCAGCCGCAGGGAGTGAGTCCACCGTTTTGCAGGGCGTCGAGGATGCGCAAAACCTCTTTGGGGTCGCGGCCCACGGACAGGTCCGTCACATAGACAAAGCGGATCACATTTTCCGGGTCCACGATGAAGGTGGCGCGCTGGCAGACGCCTGCCTTGGGATCGAGAATTCCAAGCTCCGCGGAGAGTTCGCGCTTGATGTCGGAGAGCATGGGGAATGGCAGATCCTTTAAAGTAGGCTGCTCGTTGCGCCATGCCCAGTGAACAAACTCCGAATCGACGCTGCCGCCAAGCACCTGGGTGCCGCGGCTGGCGAACTCTGAGTTCAGCTCACCGAAGGCGGCGATCTCAGTGGGGCAAACAAAGGTAAAGTCCTTGGGCCAGAAGAAATAAACCTTCCACTTGCCCTGGTAACTTTGGTCGGTGACGGTGGGAAGCTGACGCCGGACGGTTCCGCCCGCGCGGTCGCATCGCTCTTCATGGGGGTGCAGATGCAATGCGCCCAGTGCCATGATGATCCTTATCGCGACTGGGCGCAAAAAGACCATTGGGCCCTCGCGGCGTTCTTCAGCAAGATCAACGGCGGCTTCACCAAAGTCTCCGAGGGCGCCGCCGGCAAGAACAGCACCCAGATCACGATCCCCAAGTCGGCGTTCAAGAACTCGGGCACCATCGTGGAGGCCGCCTTCCTCACCAGTGGCCAGGTCTGCATGGCCATCAAACGGCTCTACGTTCCCGAGGGCAAGGTGGCGGCCGTGGTCGAGGCGCTGGTGGCCCGGGTGGCGACCGACGTGGTGGGCGACGGTCTGGCCGACGAGGTCACCATGGGCCCCGTCCACCGCCCGGCCGCCCGGGACCGGGTCGAGGCCAGGCTGGCCCAGGCGGCGGCCGGCGGTGCCCG
>CAYTJN010000268.1:0-3871 GCA_964438125.1 uncultured Occallatibacter sp. | reverse complement strand
GTCGTTCTAGACCAATTTGCACAAGGGTGATCCACTACGTTAGTTGATCCACTATTTTACCTATATTAATTATTAATTGACATGTCCCCGCTTTTAGGCGTTGAAAGTCGACAAGAGATTCAAACATGTAAACCCGGTGGACTGGTTTCCTGTCCTGGAGGGATTGGCACTAGCTTTATTAAGTCCTTCATATTTCTTCTTAAAATTGATTTGACAGTTCTGCTTTGCCGTGGGAAACTTTCAACTCGATGGTTGCTTTTCTTCCCCGAAGCGCGTCTTTGTGCGACATGTACCCCTGTCAAATTTGCTTCAGTTTCCGAACACGTACGCTCTCGTGCTAATCTCGTTGCCGCAAACTCAGTTCAAATCACTCTGCAGGGCGTAAGCCATCCGGGCGGACACTTCGATCGGATACAACGAACAAGGAGAGGAGTATGGGCCCCTACACGTCGCAAGGTTCAATGGCGCGCCATGCCCGCTATCACTGGATCGTAATCGCACCCACATTGGCGATTGCATGCGTATGCTTCGGCCAGACACTCAATGTGCCGGAGCGAAGCTACAACCAGTTCCGCACTGGCGTAAATGCGATGGAGACCATTCTCACCCCGGCCAACGTTGGATCCAGCGCCAATCGATTCCATAAACAATTTGTCATGAGAGTCGATGGCAAGATCGAGAGTTCTCCGCTCTATTTATCCAGCATCCAAATCGCCGGAGGAATACACAACGTCGTATATGTCGCGACGATGCATAATACAGTCTTCGCATTTGACGCAGACAACGGAGCGCAACTTTCAGTTCGGTGGCTGGGAAACCCAGTAACGGGTAGTGATCTGCATAATATCAAGCCCAGCTCAATTCACGCCGAATGGGGCATCCTCAGTACGCCGGCCATTGATGTAGCCAACAAAACCATCTACGTTGTCCGTTGGGGCTACGAGGATGGTGTGACCGGGCCGACCTTCCGGCTATTTGGTCTTGATGTTAGTGACTTGAGCAAAGACAGATTTCCGTCAGTTCTGATTGACGGGTTCAACGTTGGCGGTTCCGGCTTCCGACGTGCAAGTCAGTTGCAACGCGCAGGCCTGGCGATAGCTGCGAAGCCGGATGGCTCCAAGGCAGTTATCATCGCATTTGGCGGAGGCGAGGGCCAGGGAACCGCGCCCGGCTGGGTTGTTGCATACGACACGTCGAAACTATTCCAGGGTAATGCACAGGCCAATGCGTGGTGCAGTAATCCGACTAACAATGCCGGAACTGGCGGAGGAGGCGGCGTGTGGATGGCAAACGCAGCGCCTGCGATCGACGACAATGGCGACATCTTTGCAGTTACCGGTAACGGCCCATACAATCCGCAAGCGGGACTTGATCAGGTCGGAGAGAGCGCGGTGCATCTCGTCTGGACCCCTGGAAATCCTGGTTCGCTTGTGCTCGCCGATTGGTTCACTCCGTTTCGCGATGCTGATCGCGACGATGAACATCGCGACGAAGACCTTGCGTCCGGCGGCGTTATCGCGTTGCCGGACGAAGCGGGCATCATCGTTGGCGGTAAAGATGGAGCGTATTACCACGTCAACCGCACCAACATGGGGGAGCGCGATTTTACTAAGCTCCTCGATCCACCTTTCGTCGCCTCGTTTGACTACCAACCCACAAATGGACACACATCGCTCTTCGAAGATTTGAATCAGGTGACATCGACCGACCCATTTACGATTGGCCACGCTTCGGGCGGCCGCACTGCACATATCCATGGAACCGGCGTCTACTTCAACAACCTCCTCTTCGTGCAAGGCGAGAATAACAAGGTCCGGGTCTTCTCCAAGGCCAACGGACACTTCAGCGCGACTCCAATCGCCCGCGGAAATAAAACTGCATCCTGGGGCACCTCATC
The DNA here is from genome assembly GCA_964438125.1 of uncultured Occallatibacter sp. GTDB lineage: Bacteria > Acidobacteriota > Terriglobia > Terriglobales > Acidobacteriaceae > Telmatobacter. Next base: position 1,974 of record CAYTJN010000268.1, on the reverse strand, counting down.
GCCGGGGGGAATGCCGGGCGGCATCCTCTCGCTCTCTGCCAATGGAACTTCAAATGCCATTCTCTGGGCCAACGAAGCATTCGGAAACCTTCCCGGCGATCCCGATTCCAACCAGCACCCCTCACCCAACATCTTGCGTGCGTATGATGTTTCGATGGTCGGCAGCGGCACCCTTCAATCCATCTGGGACAGCGAAACAGACCCGAATGATCGAGTCGGCGAAGCTACTAAATTTGCGCCGCCCCTCGTGGCTAACGGTAAAGTTTATCAGGCGACTTATGACAACCAAATCGTCGTGTATGGTTTGGGCGCGCCCTCCTCGACTCCGAGCCGCGATGTGCGCAGAACAGTAGTATTCATCTACGCGCCGCCTACTCAAGGCCAGGAGATGTTTCTACGCGGCGGGTCCAAAGGTGGAGGAACCATTCGCATCCGTCACCGTAACTGGCTCAACGCACATACCGACACTTATCGCTGGGGCGACGCATATCTTGACTGGGTTGGCGGTGAGTTTGGGCAGGCGCAGCCTCTCGGAAGGTATGGTGGTGGGACACCGTTGGATTGGACGACGAGCCTCGCTGAAGGCCTAAATCAGCCCTATGTTTCAACTGCTGGAACTGGTATTGCTGACGAGAACACTTTTGGTGCGAATTACTGGATGCTCGACGTCGACATGGACTGTGAACAGGCTTTTGACGATGGACAGGGTAGAAAATGGTTTGAGTTAAAAGCTTTTATGACTCCAGCTCCTGGCTGGGAAGATGACATAACGCAATCCAGCAACCCACCACCTCCCTACGCATCGGCAAACCATCTGGCGCAGTGCGGCATGATCAATGTCTTCGTAGCTAATTTTCCAGGCATTCCAGCGGGATTCAACCCAGACTCCGCTCAATTCTTCAATCCGAGTTACACCTATCTCTCACCCTTGGACGAACGCGGCGCTACAAGCGACGTTTTAATGAATACTCCGTGTGTCTCGCCGGGCGCGGAAAGACGCTGTGTTGGAAATCTTGCTCAGACATGTCAGCATATCTCAACCGGGAACTTCTTCCGTACAACCCAGGATTGCGATTCATCTTCTGCCGGCGGAAACTACGTTCAGATGTGCCAAAGGTCGACGGGGCAATGTTGCACTCCGAGTCGCGGAACAACATGCCAGTAAGCAGCTCAATAGTTATTACGACGGCGGTTGAGTGAGAAGGAACTCTATCTATCGCTATAAGAAAAACAGAAGGAACCTGCGATCGAAGAAGGCAACAATGAAATCGGCTTCGATTCAGTGTACAGTCAAAGACGAAGTCGTAGCTAAGACCGCGATGGCGGGCATTCGTAAGATGACGCGCGTTCCACTACCGAGCTGACTCGTGATCTCCGCGCCGCCTCCGTGGAGGGTCAGGATGCCCTGTACGATCGCCAGACCCAAGCCTGTCCCGCCGGATGTTTTGGTGCGCGATGGATCGACGCGAAAGAAGCGATCGAAGACGCTGGGCAGCGCTTCCGCCGGGATGCCGACACCGGAGTCAGAGACTTCAATGCGAATCGAATCGCCATCGATCGCGGCCGCCAATGTCACGTTTCCTCCCGGCGGCGTATGTGCTATGCCATTCGAGACCAGGTTGCTCAACGCCCTCAACATCAGTGACCGATCCAACTCCGCGCTCAGCGATTCGACCCCGCGATTCACAACAAGCGACACTCCTGCGTTGGCCGCAGAGGCTTCGTAGTAGTCGCGAACGGTGGTCAGCAATTCGCCGACCTTCACGTTCTCGCGATGCAGTTCGGTCAGTGGACTTTCCGCGCGGGCCAAAAAAAGCAGATCGCCGATCAACTCGGAAAGTCTGACTGCCTCTTCCAGTGAAGACTCCAGCACGTCGCGGTACTCGTCGACCGTACGCGGGCGGGCGAGAGCCACTTCCACCTCTCCGCGAATATTGTTGACTGGTGTCCGTAAGTCGTGTGCAATGTCGGCCG
>CAYTJN010000267.1:0-3890 GCA_964438125.1 uncultured Occallatibacter sp. | reverse complement strand
GTCTTGGAATACTTCGAGAACTCTTTAATCCCAATCCAGATCCAAAGCGCAACAATAGCAATCCTAAAATACGCAAATCCGTGCCGATCACGAGATGCCTCGAAGCAATAAAAAGCCACAATCAAGGCGATAAACGTACCATAAAGCGAGCCTCGCCATTCAACTTTTCTTTTCGACCAGATTGCCCCGCACGCAATACAGCGAAGTATCCTCCGGCTTTGTCGATCCGAAACAAACAGAGGGATGCCAATCAGAATTTCCTGTTTCGATCCACAACCGGGACACCGAGCCCTCGCAATCGCGTCGTTTCGTGAGATAACAGGAAGTAGTAACTCAGCTGCTTCTTTGTGTCCGTTTAGAACCGCATAATTAAGTGGAGTGTAGATCTCCTTTACCCTAATGCTGGCATCCGCCCCTCGATCAAGAAACAGCTTCACCACCTCGCCGTGCCCTTGCTTAGCGGCAATGCACAAGGCAGTCCATCCTTCCTTGTTCCTTGCATTTACTTTCGCATCTCCTGCAAGCAGCAATGTCGTAACTTCCAGGGCGCCTGCATACGCCGCGCAATACAAAGGAGTCACGCCCGACTCATCGCTCGCATTGACGTCCGCTCCGCGCGCTAGCAGGCACCTCACAACTGCCAGCTTGCCATCGCGCGTTGACGCCTTTTCCTTTCCTGCTTCAGCATTTTCTGTTTCCCCCGCATTCGATTTCGGGAACATTTCCACAGTTGATCCGACGTTCCCGGACGCTGCCCAGAACAGCGGTGTCTGGCACCGCGAATTCGTAGCGTTAACCTCTGCACCGTTTTCCAACAGCCATTCCACTACTTCCAAATGGCCTCTGAACGCGGCAGCATGCAAGGCCGTCCACCCATCGTTGCTCCTGAAGTGCACGTCGGCTCCGTGGTTGCGCAGCAATTCCGCAACGTCAAGGTGACCGCCCGATGCGGCGCAATAAAACGGATTGAATCCGCGGTTGTCCTTCGCGTTTACATTGGCTCCATGCGATAGAAGTAGCTCAACCAAACCAACATTGCCGTAGTAGGCAGCCCAATGGAGCGAAGTCACGCCTTGGTCATCTGCAAAATCGATTGTGGCCTCATGCGCCAATAACAGCTCTGCTGCATTCTCGCGCCCCCAGCCCACAGCCCACGCCAGCGGAGTGCGACCCCACCTGTCCCGAGCGTCGACTTCAGCGCCATTTTCGAGCAGATACGTCGCAACGCCGGCGTGGCCTAACGAGGAAGCGCCATGTAACAAAGTCTCCTTGTCTCGTCTACCTTTACTCTTAATGAGTTCTGGGTTTTCCTTCAGAATTGACTCAACCTGCTCCCTGTCACCGCTTCGAATTGCGTTGCGCATGACCTCCGGTGTCACCAGACCGGATAATCCGGTCGGTAGTCCACTGATTCCGAAACGCCGTCGCCGTAGACTCATTCCTCGTTCTCCGTTCGCCTGCCCGGAACACCGGTCCGCAGGAATTCAGCAATCACTTGGCATCGCTGCGGTCTGCGTCCCAGGATTTCTTCGTTGTACCATTGCGAGCTTGCTACAGTTTGGCGTTCAAATCCTCATCGTCCGCAGTGGAAGCGCTCGATGGCCTGATGCCTGTCCACCCCGCGCCGAAGTGTTCTTCCCAAAGCTCGGGGAATCGTTTGCAGATGGTGTCCAGTACGGCCGTGCCTTCTTCCTTGTTCAATCCGGGCAGAATGCGGATGGCTCTTCTCCAGAACGAGTCGATATCAAGTAACAGCCCTCCCCCACGCCATCCAATAGACGAAACCCGATAGATTGCAACAGTGTCTTCTCTGGAAAAGAGCCGTTTTCTCGGGTTAAGAATTGCCACAAGTTCTTCGCTCTGATCCGAAGTTCCGATACGCTGCTGTACAGCGTTGGCTCAGAGAGGCTCGCAATGTACATGCCTGCTGGTATATAAAGCGCAGAGAAAAGCTCCCTGCTTCTCCATCCACATATCCAGCAAATTGCGATGAGCACAAGCGATACAAAGATGTAAGTGAGTGCCTGTCTAACAGCCCAGTAGAGCCAGCGGCGGGCAGTCACCTGCCGCACGACTGTGAATCTCAACTCGCCCGGGAGCTCGGTGGTGGTCAGTTTTGCGTATCCGTGGGCTTGCATAGGTTCTGCCTATCCTTGACGTTACTACTCTGAGACGAGCTTTTCGCGATGTTTGTGTTCCCACGATTCTAGCGCAAAAGCTCCCACCGCTGTCTCAGGCGGATGCTGGTCGTAGAAAAGTGCAAAGCGAAAACTTGTGGTTCTGGGCGAACGACCGGTCACTCGGCACCAATGCCAGTTTCGGTCCTTCCGGAGGTACTGGCAAACAGACGAGGTGTTGGATTGCGTATAATTTGGGCTCATGGGCGGCTTCTTCATAGACAACGTGATTCGCTCGATCGCGAGAAGCATCCGCAGAGAGACCCACGCTACAAGTGCGGATAGTTGGCCGGTTATAGATGCAAAAATATCGAACTTCTCGGCTCCCAAGGTTGGCGAGCGGGGCCACCCTTCTCTGTTGTACACATACGAAGTGAATGGTGAGACTCACTACGGCTCGGCTACTGGCTTCAATATAGGAGATCCACCAACCAAGTTGAAGCGCGCAGCCATGGACGCCACGACCACTCTACACGTCCGTTACGATCCTTCGGATCCGATGTCAAGCCGCATCCTCAACCGAGACAACCCGACGCTCCCGTTCGAGATCGATCACGACCCTCTTTAATCCAGATGACGTGCAGGCTTTGTGCGCAATTGTGGCGCTGGGTTGCCATTTAAAAGTACCGAGGCTACCATCACCTCAATGTTCGCTCACGCTCCCAGACTCGTTCTTCTACCCGGCATGGACGGCACGGGAGACTTGTTTGCACCGTTCATAGAAGCACTCCCGGAAGGTTTTGAAGCCCAAATCGTAAGATATCCGGCAGACCGCGCCCTATCCTCCCCCGAGTTGGCGCAGCTACTAAAATCGGCCACTGCGGGCTCCGCGCCGTATGTGCTTCTTGCAGAATCGTTCTCTTCGCCGATAGCCATTGAGTGGGCGGCTACCAATCCTTCAAATCTCAGGGGGCTGGTGATCTGTGCAGGATTTGCTTCAAGCCCGATCCCGACTTGGCTCCGGTTTTTCTGTTCATTTCTTGCGCCGATCTTCTTCCTCGTTACGCCGCCTCCGATTTTAGTCAAGTTTTTGCTCGTCGGGGATAATCCCCCCATCGGATTGGTGTCCGCCGTGCAATCGGCAATCTCTTCGGTCAAGCCGAGCGTGCTGTCTTCTCGCCTGCGCAGCGTCCTCGCTTGTGACGTTCGATCACCGTTGAGCCGAGTAGCTACACCGTTGTTGTTTGTCCAGCCAGGACAAGATCGGCTAGTCGGCGGTGCGAAGATCGAAGAAATGCGACAAATAAAGCCTTCTGCCGCAATTGAGACGGTCAATGGCCCTCACCTATTGCTTCAGCGGGAACCGCATAGATCAGCGGATGTAATCGCTAGGTTTGCGTCCCAATGCATTTGATATTTGATGAACAGCGACAAGTTGTTCCCAAATTCAGCAATATCCGGATTGTCGATCAGAGCCCGGAGGAAATAGTCTCATGGCTTCGTGAGAGCATTGAATACATGGGTTGGGCAACACACTACATCGAAAAGCTCCGCACTGGAGAGACCGTTTCGTTTCGCCCCCGAGGCGCATCGATGAAGGGACGAATCGAATCCGGCCATCTCTGCACGGTCGTGCCGGTCGATTGTTCCACTCTCTCAGTTGGAGACATCGTGCTCTGTAAGGTGCGGGGTGCCGAATATTTGCACCTTGTGAAGGCTATCAACGGAGAACGGTTCCAGATCGGCAATAATCGCGGTGGAATCAACGGCTGG
>CAYTJN010000266.1:0-3944 GCA_964438125.1 uncultured Occallatibacter sp. | reverse complement strand
TCTGCAGGTCAACTCGTTCGAACGTGTAAGGCCCGTGCTGGAAGGATTTGGCATTGGTCGCGACTCCGGCCAGCAATTCCTGGATTTTGATGAGGACTCCGATGACGATTGAAACAGGCTTCGACTCGAACTATCGCAAGGTTCTAGTGGCCGCCCGTCGTGCGCGGCAGTTGCAGAGCGGTTCCCACGCCCTTGTTCGCACTCAATCCACCAAACCCTGCCGCATCGCCCAGGACGAGATTGACGCCGGCAAAATCTCCTACGTCAAAGCCGAAGTGCCAGTCGTCAAGCCAGTGATCGAAGGCCCTGCTGTCCCGATCCTGGCCAGCTGATCAAGATCTGTGGCCGTTACCCTTTCGCTGCCTTCGGGCTCAAGGAGCCTTTAGGAGTGCCGGGCTTCGCTCCGGTAGATTTCTTCTCTTCTTTCTTTTTGGCAGCCTTACGGCGGCGCACTTCTTCCTTTGCGTACATCGTTCCGCGACAGTTCCTTGCGCCGCAGTTGCAGTGGGCTTCATCGTCGCCGCCATCGTAGAGGCAATAATCGTAGGTGATCTCTTCGCCGCCGGCAATCTTCCGGATCGCCTTGATCCACACCCGGCCGCCTTCTTCGCTGGTCTCGCAGTTGGCGTCGCAACTGTGGTTGATGAACATCGCCAAGCAGTGACCGTCGATGACGATCTCGCCACTCCCCAGTCCAAACAGGTAGGTGATCGGCGAGGTTTCATAGGCCGTGTCGGCTTCGGCCTTGGTGAGTTTGTGGCCGTTGTACTCGGCCACGCGGGTGCCTTTACGGATCGACGTGGTGGTGTAGCAGCCGGCGGCGTGGATGGCGGAAGAGCGGATGATCAGTGCCATGCGAGTGTGCGATGCTTTCCTGTGGAAGTGCTGTATGAACCGCATCGTACCATTGAAGGCATGAGATGCGGCGTGAGGTTGGACATGGGGCAAGTAAAATGAGAGGTTTCTTTACGATTGGACTTAGTTTGGCAGGCTGTTTGACAGCCTCGTCTTTGTTGTCTGCGCAAGCACCGCCAGCGAATGATCCTGCGGCTACTGGCCAGCACAAACCGGCGGACGCGACTCAGAAACCCGCAGCCCCCTCCCCGTCCAGCACCAATCCTTTTCCCGAGGATACGAGCACGGTCCCTGTGATGCCCTCGAAGACCACGCCAACATTGCCCGAGGGAACTTATAACGGAGCCGAGAGCCCTGCGATCCCATTGCCGGGCGATGACTTTGACCCGGTCCGCTCCCCCGACGACCCTGCGCCAGCGGCTGCGAACGGGCAGCCAGAGGAATCGAGTTCGAGCCTTTCTGGCCTGGTTAATCTGCTGCCCCCGCCCGACGACGATCAATCCAGTAAGAAAAGAAAACTGGCCGTCAAAGAGCCCACCCACCAGGAGGCGGTCTCCAAAGACATCGAAGTGGGCGGCTATTATATCGAGACCAAAAACTGGAAGGCGGCTCTTTCGCGCTTCGAGTCAGCGGTGGTGCTGGACCCGGAGAATCCAGATGTTTATTGGGGTTTGGCTGAGGCCAACCGGCATCTCGGCAACCTCGCCGATGCGCGCGCGAACTATCAGAAGGTTGCCGAGTATGACCCCGATAGTCACCACGGCAAAGAGGCAATCAAGGCTTTGAAGGAGCCAGAGATCGCCAATGGAAAGAATGCTGCCGTGAGTCTAGCGCCGGCAACTGTGACGCAGCAATAGCGCTCAGAAACCGGACCAGCGAAGATAGGCAGCGATGATGGGCTGCCCCCACAAGCTGCTGACCATGCCGCCGATGCAAAGGAAAGTGCCCAGTGGCAACTTCTTGTGCGCCCAGCCTCGTTTGTCTTTGTCTTTTGTGGACATTGCCAACAGAACAATTGCAATCAAAGCTCCCAGTACAACGCCCAGACCAAAGGCAAGCAGAGCGCCGGGCAACCCAAGCCATGCGGCGAGCAAAGCCATCAACTTGGCATCGCCTAGGCCTATACCCTCGCGGCGGCGGATCAGCCAGTAGACGCAGCGGATGAGAAGGACCAGGCCGGCGGCGGCGATAATGCCAAGCAAGCGCGACCCCGCTACCTGCCATTGCTCTCCTGTCAGGTAATTAAAGGTGTAGGGACGCGATTGGGTGATCGAATCGAGTTTCACTGCAACAACAAAACTAAATACCGATAATAGAAGTCCGACGCAAGTCCCCGGCAACGTAAGCCAATTCGGCAGCCAGAGATTCTCGGCATCTAGGACCGCCAACGCAGCTAGAAGCCAATAGAAAAGCATTAATCCGAGTGTCGTCATCAAAGAGTCGTAAAGCGCGACTCGGGGCAGATCTGGACCAAACACGCTCGTTGGGAATCTCCACGCAGTAGAAGCCCACAACACTCCCAATACCAGCTCTACCAGCGGATAGCGCCAACCAATCCAAGTCCTGCACGTGCGGCAACGCCCTCGCAGAGCCAGCCAACTGACTAGCGGCAGATTCTCCCACCATGTGAGTGTTCTTCCGCACTGACGGCAATGCGAACGGGGGCTGACAATGCTTTCGTCCGCCGGCCAGCGGCTCAGGCACACATTCAGAAAGCTGCCGAAGGCCAGCCCCATCAGGCCCGCGAAGATCGTTCCCAAAATGCGAATCATATACGAAGTCGGGCCAGCCAGATTGAAGTGAGTTTTCGGCGAAATTTGAGAAGAAATACGGGTCGATCCGGCGCGCGAGAAACTCCATTACTCAACGAATTCAAATCGTATGCGGCTAATGTGTTCTGCGTTAGTGTCGCGCATTCCGTCTTTTACTTCGGTCCGGCGGCTCCCGCAGCGGGAGGCGCAGCCGCCTTCTGGATTGACATCAGCTCCACTTCGAAGATTAGCGTCGCGTTCGGCCCGATGTCTGCCGGTCCGTGCGCGCCATAGGCCAAATTGGACGGCACAAAGAGCTGCCACTTCGATCCTACGGGCATCATTTGCAGCGCTTCCGTCCAGCCGGCAATTACGCCCTTTACTGGGAAGGTCAACGGGCCACCGTGCTTCTCCGACCCGTCAAACTCCGTTCCATCGATCAGGGTGCCCTTGTAGTTGCATACAACCGTGTCGTCCAGCGTAGGCTTCTCCCCCGTGCCCGCCTTCAGAATCTTGTATTGCAGGCCGCTGGGCAGTGTCGCCACGCCTTCCTTTGTCTTGTTCGCGGCCAGAAACGCTTCGCCTTCCTTCTGCGAGGCTTCGCCCTTCTCCGCCTGCTGCGCGGCCTGCCTCTTCTGGATCGCCTGCCCCGTTGCCATCAACAGGGTGTGCATCTCCTGGTCGGTCATCGCGGTCTTGCCGCCGTTGAACGACTCTGCGAATGCCTTTGCAAACACGGCCGGATCTAGCTCAAGCCCCTGCTTGCGGAAGTTCTCCCCGAAGTTCATTCCCAGCGCGTAGCTGAGCTTGTCCTTGTCCGTTTTCAGCTCGGAAGCGTCCTGCGCCGTCGCCGCAATCGAGGGCAGAAGCACAATCGCCGCTGCAAGTATCCATTTCTGATGAGCCATGTCTTCAATCCTTCTAAAGCTAAGATTTATAGTGGACGCGCCGTTCGACGTTGGCTTGCACCAACCGGACACGCTATTCATTATAGAACCTGGACAGGCTATTCTTTATAACTCAGAGCTGGTAGCGCAAATTCGGACAGGGGTATAAGCGGAAGTTCTGCTCGCCCGCAGCCTTAAGTTGGCTGTGAAGAGGAGTACGGATGAGCAGACCTCCCCACAGGAACCACACAGCGGCGTTCAAGGCGAAGGTGGCCCTGGCACTACCAGCCCCGTCCGGTCTCAGCCGAGGACTTGTGGTTGATGCGGCGCATCGATGAGCTGCACTTGAACTACCCGTTTGTCGGCAACCGGATGCTGCGCGATCTGCTCGGTTAACAGGGCCTGGTGGTGGGCCGCAGGCATGTCCGAACGATGATGCGGAAGATGGCGA
>CAYTJN010000265.1:0-3951 GCA_964438125.1 uncultured Occallatibacter sp. | reverse complement strand
CTGCCAGTTGAAGGCCGACTTTGACGGCTGCCTGACGCTGCTGACGCAGATTGTGAAGGAGGCGCCGATCTATCTGCTCAACTCGGTGAACCCTTACCGGCTGGAGGGGCAGAAGACTCCGGCCTTCGAGATTGCCGAGGCCTTCGATTGGAATGTGCCCGACCACTTGATCGTTCCAGGCGGCAATCTGGGCAACAGTTCGGCACTAGGCAAGGGTTTTCACGAGCTATACGAATTGGGCCTTGTGGCGCGGATGCCGCGCATCAGCGTGATTCAGGCGGCGGGGGCGAATCCTCTCGTGCGCAGCTTTGCCGAGAACGGCGGCGCCTCGATGCAGGCGGTTGAGGCGCATACAAGGGCAACTGCCATTCGCATCGGCAATCCGGCTTCATGGCGGAAGGCCGCGCGGGCGATTCAGGAGACGGACGGCTGGTGCCTGGATGTGAGCGAGGCGGAGATCGCTATTGCCAAAGCAGAGATCGGCGCTGAGGGGTTGGGTTGCGAGCCGGCATCGGCAGTAACACTTGCCGGCCTGAAGAAGCTGCGCTCCGACGGCAAGATCGGCTCCGGCGAAACCGTCGTGCTGGTGCTGACCGGCCACACGCTCAAGGATGCCGACTACACCATTGACTTTCATAAAGGCACGTTGCTGAAGGAAGATGAGTCAGCGGGTCTGGAAGCGCAGATCGGCAAGTTGCAGCGCAACGCGATTGCAGTCGACGCCACGCCAGCGGCTGTGTTAGCAGCGCTTAAGGACAGTGTGGGATGAGCAAGGGTTTTAGCGCGATGACTGGATTTAACAACCCAGGCGGGTTTCGGCTGCGCCTGCCCGCCAGCTCAGCCAATCTCGGCCCTGCTTTTGACGCGGCGGCGGTGGCGCTCGATTTCTATCTCGAAGTCGAAGCCGAGCCGGCGGCAGAGTTTTTGATCGCCGCGACTGGACTTAATCGGGAACATATTGCGAAGCTTGAGGACAATCTGGTCCTGGGGATTTATAAAGATTTGCTCACGGCCAATGACCGGCCCGTAGTTCCTTTGGCGATCCGCATGGATAACCAGATCCCATTGGGAATGGGCTGCGGTTCGTCGGCGGCGGGACGGCTGGCGGGGATCGCGCTTGCTGTTCATTTTGGTGGGTTGGGCTGGAGTTCCGAGCGGATTCTGGAAGAAGCGTCAGCGCTCGAGGGGCATCCAGACAACGCTTCAGCCTGCTGGCTAGGCGGCTTTGTGGTCGCGGCCTGCGAGAGCACCCGAGTGCGTGTGGCGCGGGTCGAACCGCCTGCGGAGTGGCGGGCCATTGTGGTGCTTCCCAGTGAACCGCTGGCCACCAGCAAGGCACGCGCCATGCTGCCTGACTGCTACGCGCGCGAAGACGTGGTGGCCAACCTCCAATCCGCCGCGCTGTTGGGGATGGCCTTTGCCCAGGCGCGGGCCGATCTGCTGCGGATTGCGATGCAGGACCACATTCACCAGCCATTCCGCGCGCCCATCTGCCCGATGCTGCTGCCGCTCCTACCGCTGGCTGGAGAGCACGGCATTCTGGGAGCAGCGCTCAGCGGCGCGGGACCTTCGGTGCTACTGATCGCGGGAGGTGAAGGACAGCTGCCGGAGGCTACGACGGCTATACGCAGGGCGTTAGGGTCAATCCAGGCCGAACTCAAGGTCTGTCGATTTGAATCCTTGGGAGCAAGCCAGTCCGCAGAAACAATGCGAGCATTCTAAGCCTGCATGAAGCACTAAAAGCCCGACACTCACGCTTAACTCCTCTTCGACTGAATCTTTGGTGTCGATCCCAGGCGCCGCAGGTGCAGGAACGACTGACTATTCTTGGCTATATCGACGGTTCCCGGTTACGTTTGGCTCGCTGAACTTACACCAAAATGTTACCGATACCAGTTACTCAAGATTGCTTGCATTTCATGATGAGAAGACCTAAATTCTCACCGTGGGCAGTTCTGGGGGAGGGCTGCTCTAGCGCCCGTGATCCTTATAGGATCCGGGCGCTTTTAATTGGTCCTGGCTGGAAATGGTCTCTTAAATTACAAGGCCCTGCGGTTGGCCTCCGTTCCAGTTTCACGTGCTCATCTTAGTAGCTGTAAAGGTGCCGTTTGCGACTTTCCCACAGGCTGCCGCATCCCATGAAAGCATAAAGTAATAAAGAGCGGTCAATACACAAGGAGAATCATGGCTGGAGTGGGAGTACTGGAAGTGAGCGATGCATCGTTCGACCAGGAGGTGCTCAAGAGCGAGCAGCCGGTTCTGGTGGATTTCTGGGCCGCCTGGTGCGGTCCCTGCAAGGCCCTCGGGCCGATCGTGGATGGCGTGGCTGCGTTATACGCCGGCAAGTTAAAGGTCGCCAAATTGAATGTGGACGAGAATGGGGCGACGCCTTCACGCTACGGCATTCGGGGAATTCCGGCGCTGCTGTTTTTTAAGGGCGGCAAGATAACAGACCAGCTAGTCGGCTATGTCCCTCAGAATGTGATTGATGAGAAGATCCAGCGGCTCCTGGCATAACAACGCCCAGATCGGGAGGGTAGAAAACAACTCCAAATCCGAGCAAGAGAGGGGCGCTAACAGCCTCGTACGGTACCAAGCCTCTCATCCAGGTACCATCCCTTCACTTGTACTTACGCAATACGCCCAGAACGCGGCCCTGGATGGCCACGTTCTGGGCGTTGACGTAAATGGGGTCCATTTCTACATTGGATGGTTGCAGGCGTACCCGGTTACCCTCGGTATAAAATCGCTTGAGCGTGGTCTCGGAGCCATGCAGCAGAGCCACCACGATCTCGCCTTGACGCGCCGTATGGCTGCGCTCTACCAACACATAATCCCCGCTTATGATGTGCTCGTCGCGCATGGAGTCGCCGCGCACTTCCAGGGCAAAGACGTCCCGGTTGCCAACGACATCGTGCAAGGAGATGCTTTCCTCAGTCTCGATCGCCTCGACCGGCATACCGGCGGCGATGCGGCCGGCCAAGGGCAGTCGGTCACTGGTCCGGGTCCGGGTTCCGGGCGGCAGCACATCGATTGAGCGACTGCGATTGTGGACGCGATCGAGCAACCCTTTCTTTTCAAGATTGGTGATGTGCTTATGCACGGTTGCCAGGCTCTTCAGCCCCATGCCGCGCGCAATCTCCTCAAACGACGGAGAATAGCCATTGCGCGTTACAAACGACTCCAGGAAGTCGAGAATCTCTTTTTGTCTTCGGGTGACAGCCATACAGGCATTACAGCGAATACCTCTCGCTACCCCTTTCAAAGATTCTGATTCTAAAAGAATTGAGAAAATCGGTACCTAAAAAAGTCGCCTGTGGAGACTGACTTGGAACGCCGAAACAATCGCGCTGCATCTGCCCGGGGCAGGCGCGAAGAACGGACGACTTTTCAGCACATTTGATCATCAGAGAGACTATAGCATGGAAAGCGAAATAATGACGAAGATTTTAAGTTGCCAGTAAACCCCTTGATTGGGCCGGTATCGAACTGGTTACGTCCTCGAGGCCGACGGGGCATGAACTGTCGTCCGCTGAACCTACGGCTACGCCGCCGATGGAGCCCGAGGTATCCGCTGACGAAATCCAGACGTCAGGGTCCATTGAGACGGCAAATGGGAAGGCTTCCAAGGGGGCTCTGCACATCCTCCCCGAAGAATTATTCCACCGACCTGTCGATTCTGGTCACCGTCATTCGACGTATTGGCAGAGATCAAGCTGGAAAGCACCAGCACTCGCGAGCCAGTTATGCTCTAAATCTGAGGAATCAAGGAGAAACAAATGCGATTCATGGTCATCGTCAAATCCACCCCAGAGTCAGAAAAAGAAGGCGCCCTCCCCGATCCAAAGCTGCTGCTCGAGATGGGCAAATACAACGAGGAGCTCACCAAGGCCGGCGTCCTGCTCGCCCTCGACGGCCTCCATCCCAGCTCCAAAGGCGCACGCGTCAGAT
>CAYTJN010000264.1:0-3965 GCA_964438125.1 uncultured Occallatibacter sp. | reverse complement strand
CGCATACTGGGTGGCGGCTTCATTAGCCTTCATGCCTTCGCTAGTTACTTCTTCAAGATTGTTGCGAACCAGTTGCTCACGGTCAACGGCTGTTTGCCAGGCGCTGCGGTAGCGCTCAACCAGCTTGGTGTCCTCGGCCTTCTTTTGCTGGTCCAGGTCCTCCACCTGGTCGCGAATCTCGACCACACGAGGAAAGTTGGGGCCGTGTTCGATACTGAGCTGCGCCTGTTCCTGTTCGAGTTCACTGCGGCGCAGGTGGATCTGCTGCAGCAGGGCGGTGGCAAAGTCGCCACTCTCGGCTTGCAGGCGCGGATCCGAGGCAATGACCAACTCTGGATCTCCCTCTGATGCCGCGCGGTATTGCGCCTCGCGCAAGATCCGATCCGTAGCTGCGACCACCAATTGGCGGCCCAACTCATCGATTTCGAGCAGTGCGGAGGTGTGTTGCGTCTCGCCTTGCTGGCCATTGGCCGTAGTCCCCGGCGTATTGAGTAGACCATTCTCCCGCTGAAAGGACGCCAGCCGCAGGTTATCCCGGTCTACCTTGGCCTTAAGGTCTTTCAATTGGCCTTGCAACCAGTCCGAGGCCTGCGAAGTCGCCAGCACGCGGGAATCGGCATCCTGCTGGCCGTAAGCATTGATGAGTGCATTCACAACATGGGCCGACAGAGCCGCATCCCTGCATCGGAATCGAATCTGAATCAGCAGTGTACGAGGCAGAGTCTCGACGTGCAGCCGCCGCCCAAACCGCTCGAGCAGCCAGGCCTGCGCGCCCGGCTCTGGCGCCTCAGGATGAAAACCGGAAAAGCGGCCCAGAGATCGGCCCATGAAGCCTGGCGCCTCATAGAGTTTGAGGCTGGTGATAACCTTCCACGCCAGTTGGTCACTACGAAACACATTGGCCAGCGTCTCCTGCTGCACCGGCGCCGAGAGAATCGAGGCCGTGACCATTGGCTCCGAGGCCTCCAGGCTAAGCGCAGAAGCCGGTGAGGTGCGCAGCGCAACCTTGGCCGTGGCCTCATATTGATTTGGGGCGACGATGCAATAAAGCAGACATGCCAGCAGCAATCCCCCGACAACTGAACAAACCAGCCGCCGGCGGCGAATCAGAACCTCCAAAAGCTCGCGCAAGCTCCGTATGGAGTTGCGCTCGGCGTTGGTGGGAGCGTCAACGTAAAGGGGTGACTCGAAAGGAATGGTGTCTGTATCCTGCAACGGCAAGGAACCCCCGTTCCATAGTCCCCCAGCAGGGCTCTCCCCAGATTCAGAACGAGCAAAGGCGAAGGAGGAAATCTTCGTCAGTTTGCTTCATAGGAATCATTCCGTCAATAGCGGGCCTTACCCAGGAAAGGCGAAAGCCGCGTAAACTATCAACTTCGCAGGAGTTCAGCCCAATCCCCCGCCGCTGCGGTACCACTCGACCGTGCGGCGCAGGCCTTCGCTAAAATCCACAATCGGCGTGTAGCCCAACAGTTCCCCCGCGAGGCGGATGTCGGCCAGGGAGTCGCGGATGTCGCCCGCGCGTGCGGGAACATAGGCGGCCTGGCCTTTGAATCCCGTCAGCTCCTGGAGAATCTTGAAGGTCTCGTTGAGGGTGATTCGGTTTCCTGTGGCCGTATTCATCATGCGGCCCGAGGCCTTTTCCGCCGGAGCGGCTGCGGCCAGCAAGTTGGCGTGAACGACATTATCGATGTAGGTAAAATCGCGGCTCTGTTCGCCGTCGCCGTAGATGGTAGGCTGCGGCGAGTCAGGAGTTTGATCCGCGGCCAGCATGCGGCGACAAAAAATAGCCAGCACGCCGGAGTATTGGGATGTCGGATCCTGGTACGGGCCAAAAACGTTAAAGTAGCGCAGCGTCACCGTCTCCAACCCGTAGACGCGGGTGAAAGCGCGCAGGTAATGTTCGCCGGCCAACTTGGCTACGGCGTAGGGCGAGATGGGATTGGGCAGCATCTCTTCCTGCTTGGGCAACGTCGGCGTGTCCCCATAAACAGAGGACGAACCGGCGTAAATCACTCTGCGCACCCCGGCCGCGCGGGCCGCGACCAGCAGATTGAGCGTGGCGTCAACGCAGGCTATGTTGGTGGCAATTGGATCGGCTACCGAACGCGGCACCGAAGCCAACGCCGCTTCATGAAAGATGATCTCAACCCCAGCGCAGGCCTTTTCGCAGGTCGCCCGATCGGCGAGGTCGCCTTCAATGAACTCCATCGCCTCCAGGCCAACCAGATTCGAGCGCTTGCCCGTGGCAAAGTTGTCGATGCCCCGTACGCTCTCGCCCCGCGCCAGCAGAGCCGCAGAGATTGAGCGGCCAATGAAGCCCGCCGAGCCTGTCACAAGATACTTTGCCAAAGTCTTTCTCCGCTTCCTATTATGCGCAACCCGCAAGTGGGTTACAGCAATGAGTAGGATACTAAGGTCCGCCTTGCCTGCCAAAATGGCACACACTCATTTCTATCGCGGCCACACAGAGACCGCCAACGCCGACAGAAAAACAAGCTGAATTCCCAGTCTCGAGGCCAAACCGGGAACAGGCCGTCCGCCGATCATGAGCCCCTCTCGCGCTGCCTTCACATTTGCCGGGAAGATCGCAACCAACATCCCCGCCGCCAGCGCCGCGACTGCCGGCGCCGCACGCGGAACCTGCAGACCCAGAGCGACAAGTAACTCTGCGATTCCGGTGAGCGTGACCCACATTTCCGCAGCACCAAAGGCTCGCGGAACCATGCGTATCAAATCGGGACGGCGCTTGCCCCAATGTGCCGAAGCCGTCAGAAGGAACATCACGCCAAGCGCCGCCCGCAGGGCATGCTGCCAGTCTGCGAAAAACGCCACTCCAAAGCCCGCCAACCAAAACGCTGCAAACGAAATCGCTAGCACAATCAAGGGGATCATGGCAGCTACTCCTCCCTCTAACTTAGCTCACGCTGCCGCGTGCCCTACAATAATGGACATGGCAAAAGCGATCGAAAACCGTCTTGCCGCACTCAAGCAAAAGATGGACTCCCGGGAAGCCCTCATCGGCATCGTCGGGATGGGATATGTTGGGCTACCGCTGGCGCTGCTCTTCAGCGGCGAGCGATTCACAGTAACAGGCTTCGACATCGAACCAGTCAAAGTCGAGACGCTCAATTCTGGCGGCTCCTATATTGTTCGCATCCTTCCCGGCGAGATCCAGGAGGCGCAAAAGGCGGGCTTCCGCGCCACATCGGATTACTCTGAGGTTGCCCGGATGGACGCGGTGATCATCTGCGTGCCCACGCCTCTCAACGAGCACCACGAGCCCGACTTAAGCTACGTAACCGGGACGGTCGAGTCCATCGCTCCCTGGCTCCACGAGGGTCAGTTGATTGTGCTCGAAAGTACGACCTATCCCGGCACGACGGAAGAAGTTGTTGTCCCGCTACTTGAAGCCGGCAATCCGCTCGGTCTCAAAGCTTCGCGCACCCTCGACGAACTCGGCGTGCACGTGGCCTTTTCTCCTGAACGCGAAGATCCCGGCAACGATACAGTCGCGCGGCACGATATACCCAAAGTCGTCGGCGGCTGCGGTCCGGTGGCTACCGAGCTGGCTTCGGCCATGTATGGCGCGATCTTTCGCAGCGTCGTGCCAGTCAGCAGCCCTTCGGTCGCGGAGATGACCAAGCTGCTCGAAAATATCTACCGCTGCGTCAACATCGCGCTCGTGAACGAGCTCAAGCAACTAACAATGCGTATGGGCATCGACATCCACGAAGTGATCGACGCGGCCAGGACCAAACCTTTCGGCTTTCAGGCTTTTTATCCCGGCCCTGGGTTGGGCGGCCACTGCATTCCCATCGATCCGTTTTATCTCTCGTGGAAGGCCAAGCAGTTCGACTTCCGCACACGGTTTATCGAACTGGCCGGCGCAGTCAACACCGACATGCCCTACTTCGTGATCGATCAGATCGGCTGCGCGCTCAACGAGCAGCGCAAATCAATCA
>CAYTJN010000263.1:0-4039 GCA_964438125.1 uncultured Occallatibacter sp. | reverse complement strand
GTCGGCCATCACGGAAACTCATTGGAAGTCCAGCATCTTCACCGTCGAGCCTGCGCCCGGCTTCCCGTTCAGTTTCTGGGCGTGGACCGATCCGATGCGCGGAAAGCCGGTCGCGATCGCAGGCGATCTCTCCGCCGCTGGGATGAGTTTTACCATCGTCGTGGCCCGCTGGAACGCGGTGATTACCGAGCGGCTGCTCGAAGGCGCATTGGATGCCCTGCTGCGCAGCGGTGCGAAGAGGGCGGATATCAAGGTGGTTCGCGTGCCCGGCGCATGGGAGATTCCGGCCGCTGCGCGCACGCTTGCCAATCTTGGCAAAGTAGATGCCATCGTCACCCTCGGCTGCGTTCTACGGGGCGAGACGGCTCACTACGAGGCCATCTACAACGAGGTGGCGCGCGGCATCGGCGAGTCGCAGCAGCAGACCGGCATTCCTCACAGCTTTGGTGTGCTGACCTGCGAGACTCTTGAACAGGCGCTGAACCGCGCCGGCATCAAGGCCGGCAACAAGGGCTTTGAAGCAGCCGTCGCGGCCATCGAGATGGTGAGCCTGAGCCGCAAACTGAGACGCGGAGACAACGGGCAGGATTTGGTTCCTGGAGTGGAAGGCGGACCGGCTTGACCAGCGGACAACATCACAGCTCGGGCCGCCGCAAATCGCGCGAACTGGCCATGCAAATGCTCTTTCAAGCGGACATCGGCAAGCAGACACCGGAGCAGGTGCGGGCGACTTTCTGGAAGGCCGCCGGCGAAGTTGAACCTGAAGTCCGCGGCTTTGCCGAGGATCTGTTCCGCGCCGCCGTAGCCCACCAGGCGCAGATCGATGAATTGATCGTAGCCAACTCAAAAAACTGGCGGCTTGAGCGCATGCCGGCCGTGGATCGCAACCTGGTGCGCATGGCCGTGGGCGAGATGCTGGGTTTCAAGGCGACTCCCTTCCCGATCGTGCTCAACGAAGCGTTGGAGATCGCACGGCGCTTTTGCGCTCCTGAATCCATTAACTTCCTCAACGGATTGCTGGACACGATCGCCCATAGCTTGATTGGCCACTAGGCGCCGATGCCCGCGCCGGGGTTTACCGTGCAGTTGCACTCAGCGTTTTTGGCTTTCCCCAGGGCGCCCCTGTGTGGCAAACTTGCAGACATGGGAAGCAAAGATAAAGGCAGGAAAGAAGTCAAGAAGGCACCCAAACCCAAGCCCAAGCCAGAACCGGCGCAGAGACGCGAAGGATTCACTCCGGCCCCGCCGAAGTAAGACTCTCTAGGCTGTCGGGTTTGCGCCGCTCCGAGAGAATCCCCTCTCAGTGTGCGCTTGGAGTGTTGAAGTGCTGGACTGCTTTTGGAGCGTCTGGTGCTGCGGTTTACTGCGCCTCGTTTCGCCCAATCGCTTCGGATTCCTTCGAAAATGCTTGACGGGCGCCTTAGAGATTCGGCGCTCGTTGACGACACGAAGCAGAGGCAAACTCAACCGAAAGTCTGCCTTCCCGGACAAAACGTCTCAATTCTGTTTCGTCTTTTCAGGCGGCAGGCGATCGAAATGAATAAGAAAATGAAAGCCAGGCTCGGTCATTGAAGTGTCGAGCGCCTTGCCGTCCGCGGTCATCTTCCCAGCGAAGATTGCCGTACCGACGGTGATCGAGAGCTGGCGCGAAGCCTGGTCGTAAGAGACGCTGCTTGCCAGGGCGCCTTTGAATTGCTCATCCGGACAATCAAGAAGGGCCATCAGCCCGTCCTCGGTATTGTGGATGTGAAAGATGAAGTGGACTTTGAGACCTCCTCCCTCGTCTTCCACGCCCGCCCAATCGCCGTCTAAAACGGTGGGCGGAGCGGGCTTGTGTATCTTTGCCTGCCAGGTTATGCGCTTGAGGTTAAGGGGCCACGAGCCTTCCTGTGTCCAATCCCCAGTCATCTCGGAGGTCGCTGCGTTGACTGTCGCGTCATAGGTGGCGACCTTGTAGTCAAGAAGGTTGCGATTGGCGCTGTTCGGTTTCCAGTAAAAGAATCGAAGGATCAGATGACTGCCATCGAACGAACCACCGATTGCGGGAATGCCAGAGCTCTTCTGGTCGATGTCATCCAAGAGGGCCGTCATCTTTCCTTCGGAGGTTGTGTTCATGTGAAGGGTCAAATGATGCAGGGCGCCTTGAACCACCAAAACGCCATCCCAATCGCCGGCAAGCGGGAAGGTGGCAGGACCGGACTGCGGGCTGGCTAGAGAAGAGAGGAGTCCCCACCCAAGCAGGAGTGAACGCATAGAGATCGCCTTCATGGGGGTTCTCTCTTTCGAACTGCTCCATCATAATCCAGAATCGCCGCGCCAAATCGGAAACCGCACCACTGGCCGGCCATAAAAAAGGCCCTCCTTTGCGGGAGGGCCTTCGTGCAGAACGTGCAGATCGCGGCTTACGCCACCACTTCAATACCCATCGAACGGGCGGTGCCGCGAATGCTCTTCATGGCCGTCTCAACCGAGGCGGCGTTCAGGTCGGGCATCTTTTGCGTGGCGATTTCGCGCACTTGCTTTTCGGTAACCTTGCCGATCTTTTCCTTGTTCGGCGTGCCCGAGCCTTTGGCGATGCCGGCCGCCTTCATCAGCAGGACAGCCGCGGGCGGCGTCTTGGTGATGAAAGTAAAGCTGCGATCGGCATAGACCGAAATGACGACTGGAATGACCAGCCCTTCCATCTCTTTGGCCGAGGTGCGTGCGTTGAACTGCTTGCAGAACTCCATGATGTTGACCTGGGCCTGGCCCAGCGCGGGGCCGACCGGAGGCGCCGGCGTAGCCTTGCCGGCAACGATCTGCAGTTTGACGTAGCCTGTTACTTTCTTCGGAGGTGCCATGTGTGTTCCTTCGGAACCAGCTTTTAGCTCCTGGCTTTTAGCTGTTAGCTGATCTGTCTCTGGTACAAATTTTGGTGTTGCTGCTTCAACGTTCGCATTCAACCGGCGCCCGCCAGGTGGGCACAACCGGCTAGAAGCTGAAAGCTAATAGCTAGAAGCTGCAACTACTCAATCTTTTCGACTTTGCCGAACTCCAGCTCGACCGGGGTCGATCGCCCGAAGATGGTCACCATGACCTTCATCGTCTCGCGATCTTCGTTGATCTCGTCCACCACGCCGTTGAAGTTGGCAAATGGCCCGTCGGTAATGCGGACCTGTTCGTTCTTTTCAAACTTGATTTTGAGCCGCGGCTTGTCCTTCGAGGTGTCGGTCCGGAAGAGGATTCCACTGACTTCTTCTTCGCTCAACGCCACCGGCTTGTCGCCCGTGCCCAGAAAACCCGTCACCTTGGGCGTATCTTTCAAGACGTGCCACAGGTTGTTATCGAGCTCCATCTCCACCAGCACGTAGCCGGGAAGAAAGACGCGCTCCACGGTGCGTTTCTTGCCGTTGACAATCTCCGTCACCGGCTCGGTGGGAATCATGACACGGCCCACACGGTCGCCCAGCCCGAAGGCCTGAACGCGGCTCTGAATGGACTCGCGCACCTTGCGCTCAAAGCCCGAGTAGGCGTGCAGGATATACCACCGGAAGCGCTCATTACGCTCCGGTACCGGCTGTGCCTCAGTATCCGGCTGCTCGGCGGCTTGCTCGACATGTTCCAATTCTTCTGCCATCTTTTACTCTCGCCTCATGCTCGAGGTGCGGTTAGCCAGCAAGCTTTTTGTAGAGTGCATCCATCATATGGCTACAAATAGTGTCCACCACGAAGAAGTACAACCCGAAGATGAACACCGCAATGATCACCACGGTGGTGGTGGATTGCACTTCCTTGCGCGTGGGTGTGACGACTTTGCGCATCTCCGCGCGCACATCGGTCAGGAACTGCGTGAATTCCTTCCACTGATCGACCGCGTTATCGACGATTTTTGCCAGAGGATTATCGCTCTGCCGCTTACGCGGTTGATCGCCGCCGTTTATTATTGCTGCCTTGGTTGCCATACGTCATTCCTTCGCGCCACGGATGATCCCTGGCGCATACCGTTTTAATCTGGCAGGGGCGGAGGGATTCGAACCCCCAAGTTCGGTTTTGGAGACCG
>CAYTJN010000262.1:444-4135 GCA_964438125.1 uncultured Occallatibacter sp. | reverse complement strand
CGAACATCCCCGAGGCGTTCGAGATGCCCAACATATACCAGGGCATTGAATTGCCGCCGAGAAAGTAGTTCTGCATGCTCTGCGACGCGCGCTTTGAAACCCAGTAGCCTATGAACACCGTGCTCAGCAGGTAGGCCACGATAATAACCATGTCAATTACGTGAAGGTGCAGCATTCCACTCCTCGATACCCACCGGCATCTTCTCTCCGCTTTCGGCAAGAGAGGTAAAACGATTTTCCAAAGGTCTAAATCAACATTATAACGAGTGCGCAAGGCCAAATTGTGATTTGTGGCACACGCAGCCGGGTCAGACGTCCATTACCGCAGTTCACCCGCTGAATCCTGGGTCCAGATTGCCTTACTGCCGAAGTCAGCTTTCCCTGAAAAACGGATGAATTGTCGTTGGAACGCAAGACTTTAAAGGAGGTTCCAAGTGCGCTGATCATGGCAACTTTTGGACCGTTGAGCGGGTAACCCACCTGGTCAACCTTGATCGCCCACGGTATGGTCTGGGCCCTTTGCGCATAGCCGCCTGAGCACAAGACAAACCCGGCCAGAACGACAGACTGAATCGATTTTTGAATCGCGTGCACGTACCTGGAGTGAAAAACCATTGGCCTTGCCATCTCTGCGTGTCGTTCGCGGCCGCACAAAGGATCGATTCAAAAACGCCAAATTCTCTCACATCCATCGGAGCCTTGGCAACGTTTTCATGCATCTCGAGCGTTTAATGAAAGCGTTTTCTTTGTTTTGTGCTACCTAAGGCCTACCACTCGTTGCGTTCTCGAGGTTCCGGATGCTCAAACTCCGGGCTCAAGTTCACAGGCATCTCGCAACCCTCTGGAAAATCGTTTGACGATGCAGTCATCGGATGCTGTCATCGTTTGATGGAGGGTTGTGCGGGAGGATATACTGGCCCCACGTTTCTCTAAGGGAGCCAGCCGGATGAAGTTCGGATATTTTGACGACTTAAATCGCGAATACGTGATAACGCAACCCGATACGCCCTTACCCTGGATCAATTACTTAGGCTGCCAGGCTTATTTCGGAATCATTTCCAACACCGCGGGCGGCTACTCGTTTTATCGCGATGCACGTCTACGCCGGCTCACCCGGTACCGCTACAACAACGTGCCCATGGACTTCGGTGGCCGCTACATTTACCTGCGCGACGATGAGTCCAAGGAGTTCTGGTCTCCCTCCTGGCAGCCCACCCGCCACGACCTCAAAGACTATTCCTGCCGCCACGGCATGGGCTACACCGTGATCGGGTCCACTTACAGCGGCATCGAGGCTCATACCCGCTACTTTGTTCCTCTCGACGAGAATCTCGAAATCTGGCAGCTCACCGTCACCAACAAGCGATCCACAAAGGCTTCCATCTCTGCCTTCTCCTCAATCGAGTTTTGCCTGTGGGATGCTCAGGACGACGCCACCAACTTCCAGCGCAACTTCAACACCGGCCAGGTGGAAGTAGAAGACGGCGTGATCTATCACAAGACTGAGTACCGCGAGCGCCGCAATCACTTTGCTTACTTTGCCTGCTCAGAGAAAGACGCTGGATTTGACACCCAGCGCGAGTCCTTCCTCGGCCGCTACCGCAGTTGGGACAAGCCCGCGACAGTAGAAGCCGGCCAGCTCACTAACTCAATTGCTCACGGCTGGTCGCCCATCGGCGCGCATCAGGTCAAGCTCGAACTCGCGCCCGGAGAGACGCGGCAGATCGTCTTCGTGCTTGGCTACCATGAAAACCCCGTAGCCGAAAAGTTCGATCCTCCCGGTTCGCAGACCATCAACAAGAAGCTCGTAAAACCGACCATCGCCAAGTATCTCGACCCCAAGACCGCCGATGCCGCCTTCGAAAAGCTGCGCACATATTGGGAGAGCCTGCTCGGCATCTTCCAGGTCACAACGCCCGACGTTCACACCAACCGCATGGTCAATATATGGAACGCCTACCAATGCATGGCGACCTTCAACATGTCGCGCTCGGCGTCGTTCTATGAATCGGGCATTGGCCGTGGTCTAGGCTTCCGCGATTCCAATCAAGACCTGCTCGGCTTTGTTCACATGGCCCCGGCGCGTGCCCGTGAGCGCATCCTCGACCTGGCTGCCACGCAGTTGCCCACCGGCGGAGCCTATCACCAATATCAGCCGCTCACCAAGCGCGGCAACAACGACATCGGCGGCGGCTTCAACGACGATCCGCACTGGCTTATCATCGGCGTCTCGGCTTATCTCAAGGAGACCGGCGACTGGAGCATCCTCGACGAACCGGTCCAGTACGACAATGAGCCGGGTTCTGAAAAGCCGCTCTACGACCACCTGCAGCGCAGCTTCAATTACACGCTGGCCCGCCTTGGGCCGCATGGCCTGCCGCTCATTGGCCGAGCCGATTGGAACGACTGCCTCAATCTGAATTGCTTCTCCGACACACCCGGTCAGAGCTTCCAGACCACGACTAACAAAGAGGGCAAGGTCGCCGAGTCTGTCTTCATCGCCGGCCTTTTTGTTCACGCTGGCCGCGAACTCGCCGCCATTGCCAAGCGCCGCAACCTCGGAGACGAAGCGGCAACTTACCTGGCCGAAGCGGCCAAGATGCAGTCGGTGATTCTCAAGCATGGCTGGGATGGGGAATGGTTCCTGCGCGCCTACAACGACTTCGGCGGCAAGATCGGCTCGAAAGAATGTGAAGAAGGCAAGATCTTCATCGAGTCCAACGGCTACTGTACGCTGGCCGGTATCGGTCTGGAAGATGGCAAGGCTGCAAGCGCCCTCGCCAATGTCGGCAAGCATCTGGCCACCAAGCACGGCATCGTTGTACAGCAGCCGGCATACACCCATTACTACATTGAGATGGGCGAAATCTCCTCCTATCCGCCGGGATATAAGGAGAACGCGGGCATCTTCTGTCACGTCAATCCCTGGATCATGATCGGCGAGACGCGCATCGGTCACGGCGACCTTGCCCACGACTACTACAGCCGCATCAACCCCTCGGCGCGCGAAGAAATCAGCGACCTGCATCGCTGCGAGCCCTACGTCTATGCGCAGATGATTGCGGGCAAAGATGCGCCCAGCTTCGGCGAGGCCAAGAACTCCTGGCTCACCGGCACGGCGGCCTGGAACTACTACGCCATCGTGCAGTGGATACTCGGCATTCGCACCTCGCTGGAAGGTCTTGAGATTGCTCCGGTAATTCCAAAGGCGTGGCCGGGCTTCACAGCCACTCGCATTTATCGCGGAGTGACTTACAAGATCTCCATCGAGCGCAAGGGTGAAGGCAACAAGATCGCGCTCACAGTAGATGGCTCATCAATCAATGGGAACGTCGTACCACCTCCCACCGACGGCCGCAAGGAAGTCACTGTCAAGGGAATCTTAAGCTAACTAACTTGCCACCCATGGGTGCCCCAGGTCTGGGGCCCCCACGGACAGGTCTTCGTCCGCGGGGTGGAGATCCCGATTTTGGGACCTGGGATACAAGAGCCGGGTGCCCAATAGCTGTCGCCGGGTGCCCCATCCTCGCCGCGTTCTTGTTCTTGCGGCTAGGGTGGGATACCACGAACCCGAGCCAACCTTTCCCACAAGGAGAACTCCGTGTACACCGCCAACCAACAGCGTTACGACACCATGCCGGGTGCCCCATCCTCGCCGCGTTCTTGTTCTTGCGGCTAGGGTGGGATACCA
>CAYTJN010000262.1:0-344 GCA_964438125.1 uncultured Occallatibacter sp. | reverse complement strand
TCCCACAAGGAGAACTCCGTGTACACCGCCAACCAACAGCGTTACGACACCATGCAATATCGCCGCTGCGGCAAGAGCGGTGTGCGTCTACCTGCGATCTCGCTCGGCCTGTGGCACAACTTCGGCGGCGTCGATGTTTTTGAGAATGGCCGCGCCATGGTCCGTCGCGCCTTCGATCTCGGCATTACCCACTTTGACTTAGCCAACAACTACGGCCCGCCGCCCGGCAGCGCAGAGAGCGCCTTCGGCGAGATCCTCCGCCTCGACCTCGCGCCCTATCGCGACGAACTCATCATCAGCACCAAGGCCGGCTGGGGCATGTGGCCCGGCCCATACGGCGACTG
>CAYTJN010000261.1:0-4138 GCA_964438125.1 uncultured Occallatibacter sp. | reverse complement strand
ATTGCGGTTGGTTGCTAGTTGACAGTGCAGGCGGTGCCGTTGAGCGAGATCGCCGTGGGTACTGCGTTGGTGGAGTTATTCCAGGTGCCGTTGAAGCCTATGCCGGTGAGCGTTCCGCCAGCCGGAATGCTGCCGTTGTAACTCATGTTGTTCACCGTCACGTTGGCGCCGCTCTGGGTTGCCGAGCCGTTCCAAAGTTGGCTGATGGTCTGGCCGTTGGCGAAAGCCCAGGTCAGGGTCCAGCTGCTCAGTGCCGTGGAGCCGTTGTTGATGATGTTGATCTGCGCGCCAAAACCGCCACCCCATTGGCTGTTAATTACATAATCAACAGTGCATTTGGATGTGGGCGAGGTTCCAGTCACAGTGAGCGTGAAGCTGGTGGTCACCGGGGTCAGACTTCCCGAGGTTCCGGTAACGGTGATTGTGGAGGTTCCAGCCACAGCCGAGCTGCCGGCTGTCAGCGTCAGAACGCTGGAGGTCGCCGAGGATGTCGGGCTGAACGAAGCAGTAACTCCGCTGGGCAGTCCGGAAACCGTGAAGGACACGCTGCCGGTGAACGGGCTCACGTCCTTCACAGAGATCGTGTCGGTTCCGCTGGCGCTTTGAGCGATCGAAAGCGCGGTCGCCGAGGGGCTCAGCGTGAAGCCGCCCGTTCCTGTCGTAGTTACTGTGACTGAGATGGTGATTGTAACTGGGGTTAGCGTTCCCGATGTTCCGGTAATCGTGATCGAATAAGTTCCTGCCGGCGTCGAGCTGCCGGCTGCCAGTGTGATCACGGTGGAAGTGGTTGACGATGCCGGGCTGAACGAAGCAGTCATGCCAGTGGGCAGGCCGGATGCGGCAAAAGCTACGCTGCCGGTGAAGGGACTAATGTCGGCGACCGTGATGGTGACAGTGCAACTGGCGCTCTGGAGCATGCTGCAAGAGGTCGCCGAAGGACTCAGCGTGAAGCCGCCCGTTCCTGTCGAAGTTACAGTAAGCGTGAAAGTGGTTGTAACTGGAGTCAGCGATCCTGAGGTTCCAGTTACGGTGATGGCGTAGTTTCCAGCCGCGACCGAACTGCCAACCGTCAGCGTCAAAACGCTGGATGTGGTGGAGGAGGTCGGGCTGAACGCGGCACTAACTCCGCTGGGCAGACCGGAGACGGCAAACGCCACGCTGCCCGTGAAGGGGCTCACGTCCGCTACCGTAATTGTGTCTGTCCCGCTGCCGCCTTGAGCAATCGACAAAGAGGTTGCCGAGGGCTTCAGCGTGAAAGTCCCTGTCCCTGTGGCAGCAACCACATTCAGCGTGAAGGAAGTCGGTGCCGTGGTGTTGCCGGAGGTTCCGGTAACAGTCACTGTATACGCGCCGGCCGTCGTCGAGCTGCCGACGGTCAGCGTCAGAACGCTGGACGTAGTGGTGGAGGTCGGGCTGAACGCGGCACTAACTCCACTCGGCAGACCGGAGACTGTAAACGATACGGTGCCCGTGAATCCGCCCAGGTCAGTTACTGCGATGGTGTCGGTGCCGCTGGTGCCCTGAGTGACAGACAAGCTGCTGACTGAAGACGCAAGCGAGAAGCCCGTTCCAGGAACCGTGACGGTGATCGGAACCGAGGTTGTAAGTGTGCCATTAGTTCCCACGATGTTGATCGCATACGATCCAGCCGCTGTGCTGGACTGCACGCTGAAGTTGGCCTGGACCGTCCCGCCCGGCGCATTCACCGAGTTAGGAGCAAAGTTGACTTGCATGCCATTGGGCACGCCGGAAGCGCTGACTGATACGCTGCCCGTGAGTCCGCCCAGGAAGGTGATGGTGAAGTTGTCGGTGGGGTTGGTTCCGACCGGTACATTCACTGTCGTCGAAGCGGCGGTAATTGTGAATTTGGGCGAGGAAACGATGGTGAGAGCGAGTGAAGCGGTCTCCGTGGTCGAGCCGCTGGTGCCAGTCACAGTAAGTGGATAAGTGCCCGGAACAGCGCTTGCCGAGACGGTAAAGGTAAGTGTGCTGCCGGCCGAGGTGCTGACCGAGGTAGGACTGAAGGCCGCGCTAACGCCTGTCGGCAGCGTGCTCACGCTCAGTGCTACAGTGCCGCTAAAGGTACCGAATTCGCTGACGGCGACGCTGCTCGCCGCGGTCGTTCCCTGCACCGCACTCACCGGGGTGGTGGTGATGGAGAAGCCATTGCCGACTGGAATCGGCGGGTACGCATTCTGTACGTCCTGCAGAAACTCGGTGATCCAGAAGGTGCCGGCCGAGGGCGAGTTGGGAATGGATGCAACCGCCATGTTATTGGCTAACGCATTGCTGTGCGCGGGATCGCAGTTCGGATCGCCGGTAGTCGAAGTGACACCGTTATAAACGCTGCCCGGATAATTGCCGTCCGATTCTCCCGGAGGCTTGACCCAGACATAGGCCTGCAGATTGGCGAAGCCGCCGGGGTTGACCGTCGGAAACGCGCCGATGCCCTGATTTTCCTGGTTGCACCACTGGCCCATATCGTCGCGCTGGTCGATCTTGCTTGCATTGACAAAGGTGTTCAGCACTGTGCTGGTGCTGGCCGCCGTCGGCCGGTTCGGTCCGCCCCAGCCGTTGCGCGAGGTGTCGATCAGGAAGCCAAGCGAGGAGGGGAAACCGACGCCTGTAAGGCCCGTATAGAATTCCTGCGCGTAATCTAATTCATCAATTTCCGGGTCGTACGAATAGAAGGTAGCGGACTCGACTTCGTTGCCGCCGATCTCTTCAGTCGCCGTCATGAACGGCTCTTTTGTCGGGCCGTAGTTAGCGGTATTAGTGATAATTCCATCCAGGCTGGCGAAGCCTGCCGTCGTTCCCTTCAACACATCGGCATAGAAGGGAAAAGCCAGGCCGGCGCCCTCGGTCCATCCCAGCCATCCATGGTGGCCGATGTCGAGGTAGTTATATGCATTGGGAAGCTTGTGGAATTGGTTGAGCGCATATTGAATTGCTTCGACATAGACGCCCGTCATCGAGTAAGTCGGATAACTCTCGCCGCCGTTGGCCGCAACGCAGTTGGCCAGCGAATAGCTGTAACCGGTGTTGGTGACGATATTGGGCAGAGAGTCGTCCTCGACCACCAGCACAAAGCGAACATTGGACGGAGCCGCAGCCATGATGTTGTAGATAGGAGTAATGTAATCGTTCTCGTATTCCTGCAGGCCGGTGCCGGTCAGCGGCGTGGTGTAGCCTCTGGGCGTGTCTCCGCCGGCGATGCTCAACTCGCCGTTCGAGGCCAATGCCGCGCAGTCGCGATCGGGCAGATCGTAAATGACCAGCGGGACGATAATCTCCCCGCCATTAGCCTGGGCAACCGCGGCGTTGATGTGTCCCTGAAGGCCTTCGCGGCCGCCGTTCACCGATCCGCCGGCAACCGCTGCGATGCGGTCCATCCAGACGAATGTCGGGGTGTTTCCAACGACCGCCATCTGACTGGCAAGCGTCGAGCCGGCCGGTTCAGTCGCAATCGCCGCGGCAACTTCGTTTGTGTAATCGGGATTGACATACACCTTTGCGCCAACGAAAGGATTGGAGACATGTGTCTGAGCAAAGACGCCCGGCACAACCAGAGTTAGAAACAACGCCGCGAGTACCGCAAAGTGCCCGCTCAATGGGCGAACGCAGACTCGTCCGCGGGAGGTAAAGAGATGCTGAAACATGTTTTCTCCTTGTGCATGCCCACCCACGACCAATGGAGGGCGTCTTGCCGATACATGAAGCCGTTATCTTGAGCCGCACTTCCGCCTGACGGCGGTCACCCGTCCGAGCAAGCTGCGCTGCACGAGTTGTTATTTGCTATAAATCACACCATGCCAAAGACATAGCCCACGTGAACAAACGCGCGGACGCCGCCTCTTGACAGCAGCGTGACGCAATCCCACTGCCTGATCGCTATCAAAGGCGAATAGATAATCACAAGCCAACGAAGAAAAGGAAAGGCTAACCAATCACAGGAACGGCTATAAAAACCGGAGACAAGACCGCAGCGAAAAAATAAAGCTTGCATTTAAGTGGCCACTTCTTACCACGTTCTGCTTTCGTTGTACCGCAGAGTCTAAGAAAAACGTTTTAGCTGAGAAGTGTCAAGTTACTTATCTACAGTGCCAAAAAGTAACGCCCAGAATGTTACTCCAACACC
>CAYTJN010000260.1:0-4213 GCA_964438125.1 uncultured Occallatibacter sp. | reverse complement strand
GTTCAATCTCTCCGCTAAAAACCAGAGCCCGCAGCGTATTTTGCAAGTGGCTCAGCTTGCAGGTAATTTATTGGTAACGACGTCCTCTTGGTGCAGTGAACCTTGAAATGCTATAAAACTAGGCAGACTTCAATTACTTTTCAAACACGCCGAAGCCTCAACGTGACTGAGGCAAGGGACAAGTACGCATGATTCGCCGCTGCGACAACCGCGATTTTGAATCCATCTGGACCATCATCAACGATGGCGCGCAGGCCTATAAAGGCGTCATTCCGGAAGACTGCTTCACGGAACCTTATATGTCCACGGATGAGTTGCATCACGAGATCGAGGACGGCGTCGAGTTCTGGTGCGAGCACGATAACGGCGATCTACTCGCTGTGATGGGCCTTCAAAAGGTTCACGACGTAACTCTGATTCGCCACGCCTACGTCCGCACGAATTCTCAGCGGCAGGGAATCGGCGCGCGTTTGCTCGCTCACTTGCTGAGGTTGACGACCGATCCGGTGTTGATCGGAACCTGGGCCGATGCGTCCTGGGCGATCCGCTTCTATGAGGCGCACAACTTCAAAACCGTTTCTCCCCTGGAGAAGGACCTCCTTCTCAAGCGGTACTGGAATGTCTCTGCGCGGCAGATCGAAACCTCCGTGGTTCTGGCCGATCAATCGTGGCGAAGCCTCAAAGGGCAAGATGGACTCCACGGTGCGGACAATAGTCACATCCGGCCGTAAACTAAAAATGTGATGGACTCATTGCCAAACGAGATATTGAAACAACTCCTTCCGCCGGAGCCGGACCTTGATGCTCTCGACCTTGATGCTCCGGCCACTGGGTCGCGGCGCCAACCGCGGAAGCCCGCAAAGCTTTCCGATCACTGGTCGACGGCTCTTCTGTTGGAGCGTGCGGCGTATCTGCGCAAGTTAGCCCGGAATGGCGACGGCTCTGAGAGCGAGACATTGAAGCAGTATCCGGGCCATTGCGCAATGCTCTCGTTTCGCAGCCGCGACGGACAAGCCGAGGTGCATGAGAACTTCGCCGATGTCTTTTATGTTCTCGACGGCCGCGCAACGCTGGTCACCGGTGGCACAGTGGCCGAGGCCGTTAGCGTCGGCCCAGGAGAGACCCGCGGCTCGTCGGTAATCGAAGGCACCCGGCAGGAGTTGCGAGCGGGCGACGTGGCGCACGTGCCGGCCGGCATGCCGCATCAGATGCTGGTGGCCGGCGACAAAACAATCACCTGCCTGGTGATCAAGATCCAGGAGAACTAGAAGAGTCCATACTCGTTAAGTTGCGGGCCAAACTTTTTATCGGAGACCATGATGTGGTGGAAGAGCCAATCACGCAGAAACTCCATCAACTCCAGGTCGAGCGTAGCCACGGGTCCCGATTTGATCCGCTTCTCAAGATTCGAGATCTGGCGGATGAACTTCTGGTGCTCAATCGTGTGCGCCGGCGTGGCAGGGTAGCCGGCCTTCAGCAGCATCTCCTCTTCTCGTGAAAAGTGGAAGATGGTGTAGTCCACGAGTTCATGAAGAACTGCCTCGAGAATCTTCCGTTCATCGCCGGCCATGATTCCAAAGTGCAACTGATTGATGATGCCGATCAGCTTCTTGTGATCATCGTCCAGAACCGCGACGCCCACAGTCAGTTCGGGTGTCCAGGTCATGAATTCCATCGGGAGTTTATCCTTTTATGAAAGTGACGTCCGTCGGCAAGCTTCCTCCCGCGCCCAAAAACTCGTCGCAATGCATTAGAAATCGTCAGCGCTTATCGGCCGTGTCTTCCATTGGGCACTTTTATGCTGTGTTCGTCCGCTTGTTGATCTTTATTCCCTATTTTCGTGTTCCTTCGAACTCCTCGTTGAGCCACTTGCTGAATGCCGCGAACTCTTCGTCACGGCCGAGAAAATCACGCACCATTTGTCGTCCCGGCTTCGAGCCGCCCTGTTCCAGAACCGCCTTCCGGTAGCGGACGCTGGCTTCGCAGCCAAGCAGATCACGAGGGTCGAACTGCGCGAAGAAATCCAAAGCGATTACCTTGTCGAACGCGTAAGTATAGTAGTTGGACGAGTAACCGGTCAGGTGACCAAAGCTCGCATACATGCGATTACCGTCGAGCCAGGTCCACGGTTGCAGGCTCTCGTAGAGCCGCTTCGTTGTGCCATCAAGGTCGAGGTCCGACGGGTCCTGGTCGTGCAGATCGAGCGAGAGCGTGGTGTAGTAGAGTTGCGAACGCACCCAGTCGGCGCGTCCAAAGGCTCCAGCCAGCTTCATCTTCCTGATCGTATCGGCGGGCAGCACCTCACCTGTTTGATAGTGCTTGGCAAAGGCCTGCAGCAGCTTCTCATCGCGGAAAAACTCTTCCAGCATCTGCGAAGGCACCTCGATAAAGTCGCCCTCGGTGGCAAAGCCCGAGATTCCCGCCCACTCGGTTTGACCGCCGAGAATCGCATGCATCAGGTGACCGAATTCGTGAAAGTAGGTGACCACGTCGCTGTATTGCAGAAGGCCTGGGTCATCGTTCGTCGCGGCGGGGAAGTTGCAAATCAGAGCGGCCTCGGGCAAAGCATGGCCGCGCACGCCGATGACGATGGGCGCGGCGGAGAACCACTTGTCCTTGCCTTCGCGCGGGTGCATGTCAAGATAGAAGCGCCCCACGCGCCGGCTGCCGTCGAAGACGTCGAAGACTGAGACGTACGGGTGCCATGCGGTCGCGTCCGCAGGACGATATTCGACCTTGAACAGGCGCGCCGCCGTCTCAAGCACGCCTGCTTCGACTTGCGCATACGGGAAATACGGACGCACGGACTGCGAATCGAAGTCGAAGGTCGAGCGGCGAAACTGCTCGTACCAGTAAGCGCGGCTAGTAATGTCAATCGCCGCAAGCTCGGGCTGGCGCTTGCGCGTGAAGTCGAGAATCAATTCAAGCTCTCGACGGGCGCCGTCAAGGCTGGCCTCGTTGAGTTTGGCAACAAAAGTGCGCGCGTTGGCCGCCGATCCCATCATCTGATCGGCTGTGGCTAGATCTGCCCAGCTACGAAAACCCAGCACATTCGCAATCTCCTGTCGGGTAGAAAGCAATTGTTCGAGGACCGTTTTGTTGGCCGGATAGGCGCGGGTGTTGTATGCCAGGAACATGCGCTCGCGCAGGGCGGCATTTGTAGCAAAGGTCATCACCGGCTGCATGTCGGGTGGATCGGTGGTCAGCGTGATGTTGCCACCGGGAGTCTGCACATGGCGTGCCACGAAGTCGGCGGGCAGCCCGTCAAGCTCGGTAGCCGTGGCCTCGATGGTCTTGCCGCCTTCTTGAATGTTGCGACTGAATTCAAGCGAAAGGCGCGTGGCCCTTTCGTGCAACGAATGAAGGAGGGCGCGCGTGGCCTGGTCCTTGTCGACACCCGCCAGACGATAGCCCAGCAGTGTGCGCTCAAGGTAATGCTTCGTCGCCGGGCTTGCAGCCTCGTCAAGATTGATGGCCGCCAGAGCCTCATAGACCGCGCGGTTCAAGGTCAGTGCGCTGCCGGCCTGCGCGATGCGCTGCGCCTCAGTTTGCGCCTGGTCGCGAACGGCCTTGTCGGCGGCTACGGAGTTCAGCACACCGGCCTGTGCTCCGGCAAGGCTGAGCTGTTCGATGGCCGCATCATAGAGGCGAAGCGAATTCTCAGGAGTGCGCGGTCCTTCAACGGCGAGCAGAGCGGCCAACGCAGCTTCATGCGCCCGCAGACGCGCGCCAACCCAGGCGGAGAGCGCGTCAGCTGAGCCGGCACCGCCCGCCTCCCATGCGCGAAGGTTTTCTGTTTCGATGACCGCGGCAGGTTTCTCAATAGGCATGGCTTGCAATCTCCTCCAAAGTATTAGAGTGCCATAGCGGAGCCGGGTCGCGCGCATTCCGCTTGCGAATAGCTGCGGTGAAGCAGATCTCTGCATGGTTTCGATCGCCGCATCTGCTGCGCGATTCTCGACACCGTCTTTGCATCACCGCACTCTGTGTTGTGGGCATAACGCATCGTTGGAACGAATTGATTTCTTGTTTCAGAGATCGTAGTGATGCCGAATCAGATGACCTGAAGCGATGCAAGTGAAGTTCAAACCGGTACTCTCAAAAAAATTGTTGCCTATTTTTCCACTACCATGTCGTTTTTCTCTTGACACTTGCATCACATAAATCTATACATTCTTCAACTGCATTATCGTTTGCAGGGACGAAACAAAAA
>CAYTJN010000259.1:0-4244 GCA_964438125.1 uncultured Occallatibacter sp. | reverse complement strand
CGTCGGCAATCATGCGCGGAGCCTCTTCATAGCGCGCGAACTGCATCGAATACGACGCGCGACCCTGTGTGGATGAACGAATGTCGTTCACGTAGCCAAACATTTCCTTAAGCGGCACGATCGCCTTGATCACTTGCGAACCGGCGTGATGCTCCATGCCTTCGATACGGCCACGGCGCGAATTGATGTCGCCAATGATCACTCCCATATGTTCTTCGGGAACAGTGACCTCAACGGCCATCACAGGCTCCAGCAGCACCGGGCTGGCCTTGCGCGCGGCTTCTTTGAATGCAATCGAGCCGGCGAACTTGAAGGCCATTTCGTTCGAGTCGACCTCGTGGTAGCTGCCGTCGTAGAGCGTTACCTTCACGTCCACGATGGGGAATCCGGCCAGGATACCCAGTTCGAGGGCTCCCTGCACGCCCTGATCGATGGGCTTGATGTACTCCTTAGGCACCGAACCGCTCTTGATTTCATTAATAAACTCGTAGCCCGCGCCCGGCGTGTTGGGCTCGACGCGAAGCTTGCAATGGCCGTAGTTGCCCGAGCCGCCGGTCTGGCGGATGTACTTACCCTCAGCCTCGGCCTTTTTGCGAAGAGTCTCGCGGAAGGCAACCTTGGGCTCGCCCACATTGGCTTCGACCTTGTGCTCGCGCTTCATGCGGTCCACAAGAATCTCAAGATGCAACTCACCCATACCGCTAATGATCGTTTGCCCGGAATCCTCGTCGGTGCGAACCTTGAATGTGGGATCTTCATCGGCCAAACGTGCCAGCGCAACGCCCATCTTCTCTTGATCGGCCTTGGTCTTGGGCTCGATGGCCACCGAAATAACCGTGTCCGGGAACGTGATGGCGCCCAGGGCAATGGGATGATTCGGCGCGCAAAGCGTGTCGCCGGTCTTCAGTTCTTTCATGCCCACGCAGGCGCAGATATCGCCGGCCAAAACCTCGGTCACGTCCTCGCGCTTATTGGCATGCATTTTGACGAGGCGCCCGATACGCTCGGTCTTGCCTGTGCGGGGATTGAGAATCGTGTCGCCGGTCTTGAGCGAGCCCGAATAGACCCGGACAAAGCCCAGCTTGCCGAATGGATCGTTGATGATCTTGAATGCCAAGGCGGCGAGCGGCTCACCGTCTTCCGCTTTGCGCACTTCAACCTTGCCAGGATGATCCGGGTTGATACCCTCGACTGGCGGCTTGTCGAGAGGGCTGGGCAGGTAATCGATAACCGCGTCCAGCAGCGTTTGCACGCCCTTGTTCTTGAATGCGCTCCCGCAGAGCACCGGGAAAACCTTCAGATCGATGGTGGCCTGGCGGATGCCAGCCTTCAATTCAGCGATCGACGGGGTTTCGCCTTCGAGAAACTTTTCAAGAAGTACATCGTCGGTTTCGGCGATCACCTCGATCAATTGCAGGCGGAAGGCCTCGGCCTTTTTCTGCAAATCGGCTGGAATCGGCTCGATCGAAAACTCGGCGCCCATGGTCTCGTCATGCCAGACAATGGCGTTCATCTCGATCAAGTCGATTACCCCTTTAAAGTTAGCCTCCGCACCAATTGGAAGCTGCAATGCAACCGGCCGCGCGCCCAAGCGCTTGCGAATGGTGTCTAGAACGTGCTCGAAGTCGGCGCCGTTCTTGTCCATCTTGTTGACGAAGCAGATGCGCGGCACTTTGTACTTGTCACCCTGCCGCCAAACAGTCTCCGACTGCGGCTGC
This sequence comes from uncultured Occallatibacter sp., assembly GCA_964438125.1. Classification (GTDB taxonomy): domain Bacteria; phylum Acidobacteriota; class Terriglobia; order Terriglobales; family Acidobacteriaceae; genus Telmatobacter. The sequence goes on along the minus strand of CAYTJN010000259.1, from coordinate 2,526 downwards.
ACGCCACTTACCGAATCAAACAACGCCACCGCACTATCTAGCACGCGTAGGCTGCGCTCGACCTCGGCCGTGAAGTCCACGTGTCCGGGCGTGTCGATAATATTGATGCGGTAGTCTTTCCAGGTACAGGTGGTAGCGGCCGAAGTGATCGTAATGCCGCGCTCCTGCTCCTGCTCCATGTAGTCCATGGTCGCAGTGCCTTCATGCACTTCACCGATACGGTGCGTGATGCCGGTATAAAACAGGATGCGCTCTGTCGCTGTCGTCTTTCCGGCGTCGATGTGCGCCATGATTCCGATGTTCCGGCAACGATTCAGAGCTACTGTGCGAGCCACGGCATTATCCCTTGCGAGCGCTTCCGGCCCGCTGTTAAATATCTTTGTTTAACTAACTCACCGGTCCCTATGTGTTACCAGCGGTAGTGGGCGAAGGCCTTATTGGCCTCGGCCATACGGTGCACGTCTTCCTTCTTCTTCATCGCCGCGCCACGCCCGTTGGCCGCATCCAGCAGCTCATTGCCCAGCTTGTCGGTCATACCCTTTTCGCCACGGCTGCGGCCGTAGGTGATGAGCCACCTGATTGCAAGCGATGTGCGCCGGTCGGGATTTACTTCGATTGGCACCTGATAGTTGGCACCGCCCACGCGACGTGTTTTCACTTCGAGCAGCGGCTTGCAATTCTCGACCGCCTTCTTGAAGAGCTTGAGAGCGTCGTCTCCACCGCCCTTTTCTTCCAGGTTCTTCATCGCCTCATAGAAGATGCCCTGCGCAGTCGATTTCTTGCCGCCCCACATCATCGAGTTGACAAACTTGGTGACCAGCGTGGAGCCATAAACTGGATCCGGCGCCACTTCCCGCTTCGCAATGTGCCCTTTTCTCGGCATAATCCTTTTCAACCCTCAGCGCGAATCGCGCCCGCTTCAATACCCAAGTCCGGGTCCGTTACCGCGCCCCGGAACCTTAAACTACTTCTTGCCCTTCGCCGGAGCCGCTCCGCCCTTGGCGCGCTTAGCTCCATACTTCGACCGGCTCTGCTTGCGGTTGGCAACGCCGACCGAATCCAGCGTTCCTCGCACAACGTGATAACGTACGCCGGGAAGATCTTTTACGCGGCCGCCGCGAATCAGCACAATCGAGTGCTCCTGCAAGTTGTGGCCAATGCCGGGAATATAGGTCGTAACCTCAATCCCGTTCGTCAAACGCACACGAGCGACCTTGCGTAGGGCCGAATTCGGCTTCTTGGGGGTCTGCGTGTAGACGCGGGTGCAAACACCGCGCCGCTGCGGAGAGGCCTGCAAGGCCGGTGACGCCGTCTTGTAACGCGGGGCCGTGCGCCCCTTGCGAACCAACTGATTGAATGTAGGCAAACTGAAACTCCTTACCCCGTCAAAACATGCCAATGAAAATCTTGGCCTACTCAAATTCGACTTCCGCGCACAATCCCATCAGGCTTTCCGTTGCCGCTTGCTCGACCAGCGAGCACACGCACACGAAAGCCTAAGTTTGCTGCTTCGCGTCTGTCTTCGTTCCAAAATCAGACGAGAACCGAGACGGTGGCCGGGCGTTTACCCGCAATAAGCGGGAAAGCCAACTCCGTTTCGCCGGTTCCGGCCCGCATAGCCCTCCAAGGTGGAGAACGCGCGGACGCCGATGCGATTTCTGCTCCTGCCCTCCGCAAGAAGAGAGCGATTCCTGGAGCCTGTCTGGCCGGCTAACTGCAGCTGACCATGGGGATTAGCACCGCCAGATTCAACCAGGGGGCTACCCGTACACTTCCAACTTTAAAGACACACAGACGGAGATGCTCTTGCGCAACCTTTTTACAATAGCAAGAAATCGGGGTGGGGTCAATCCCTTCGCCCGTTCTCATAGGTGAATTTTCCCGGAATACATGCCCTAACCTACCCGTGGCATCAAGGTACAGTGTAGGTGCCGCTGGTGGTCACCGTTTTTGTCGTCGAATACGACGGACGCGGCGGAATGCACGTGGCAGCCCCCTGGGAGACACTCGCCCCCCAACTAGCTACTGTTCCGGAGGCCGGCGAAGCAATGAATCCGGGCAGACCGGAAAGGTCGGGAATTGCCACTGTTGTTGATCCGTTCAGATAGTTCCCCGTCGCAGTGAGCGAAACCACGTACCAGACACTCGAGTTGGTAACCCAGTTCATGCTCGCGCCATCGCAAACACCTGTCGTGCCCGAGAATCCCGTGTAGGCAATATCAAACGAAAGCCACTTTGCGGCCGTCGGTCCGGCATAAGTCCATGCGGGAGGAAAGGTAACCGAGAGAGGACCACCCGAAGTGGAGGTAGTATCGACGACAACCTCCCCAGAAGAAACTGGCCCGGAAGGACCTGTGGCATACGCAGAAAAGTAGTAGTAGTCCCCGCTTTCCATCGCGGCCGCGGGTAACGCCGGATACGCGTCTGAAACGGCATTGGAAATCAAAAAGCCGCCATTACCCATACCATAGTTAGTCGATCCTGAAAAAGTCATTTTCAGGAATCGCAAACTGTGTTTGGAGGGAG
>CAYTJN010000258.1:0-4303 GCA_964438125.1 uncultured Occallatibacter sp. | reverse complement strand
AACTCCAGCGCCTTCCGCATGGCGCCCAACGTGCCCCTGGTGCTGCCGGAAGTCAACGCCGATCACCTGCACCTGATCGAGGAGCAAGACTGGCGGAAGAAGTCGGGCGGCTACATCGTGACTAATTCCAACTGCACGGTGATGGGCCCGGTGCTGGCTCTCAAGCCTATCGTCGACCGCTTTGGAATCGAACAGATCTTCGCCACTTCGATGCAGGCCGTCAGTGGAGCGGGCTATCCCGGCGTCGCGTCGATGGATATTCTCGACAACGTGGTGCCTTACATTCCCAACGAAGAAGAGAAGATGGAAGAGGAGATGCTCAAGCTGCTGGGCGCGCTCGATGGCCATGCCGTCAAGCCGCTCGTCGCCCGCATGAGCGCCAGTTGCAATCGCGTTCCGGTCGTCGACGGACACACGGTCAGCGTCAGCATCAAGCTCGGCAAAAAAGCTACTCACGAAGAGATTCTCGCTGCGTGGGCGGAGTTTAGGCCGCTAGCCGGACAGAATCTGCCCAGCGCTCCCGATCAGCCTGTTCAGTGGGCTCCGCAACCGGACCGCCCGCAGCCCCGCCTTGATCGCAATCGCGGCAACGGCATGGCCGTGACCGTTGGCCGCCTGCGCCCTTGCGGCGTGCTCGATTGGAAGTTCACCGTGCTCTCGCATAACACCATTCGCGGAGCCGCCGGGGCCACCATTCTCAACGCCGAGTTGCTGGCAAGTCTGGACAAGTTGTGACTGCCTTGCCCTAAGACCGCGCGAACGGGACTTGGGTGAATGCTATGAGTTGACGGGCGAATCGTTGGATAGCCAAAGCGAGAATTCGGCTGTTATAGGAGCTTATTTAGGACTGTTTTGCAAATCTCTCGGCAGCTGAAGTACTGGATCGAATTCGAGGAGTAAGGAAGATGAATCTCGTCCGCAAATGGCTCTTTATCGTGCTTGGAATCGGGTTGCTTGTTTCGGCAATTCCTGTGGCGCTTTCGACACGCGCATTTGTGCGCAAAGCCGAAAGAGCGCCGGGGGTCGTCGTGAGCTTGAATGCGGGTGGTTCACACCCAGAAATCGAGTTTCTCGCGAAATCGGGCCAGAAGATTCGTTATCCGCAGGGTGGTCTGATCTTCGGCTATAAACCGGGCGATAAGGTGCTAGTTCTCTACGACGAAAGCGATCCCGCCAAGACTGCCCGCGTGAACGCAATTGGATCGATTTGGGCAGCTACGCTTTTCTTGTTCATCCTCGGCCTGGGACTGTTCCTTGGCGGGCTGACCCAGAATTGAGCTGGAAGATTTCGACGCGGGCTTATCTGTTCTAAAGGAGACGTACGATGCTCTTCATCAAGAAAGAAAGTGCTTGGAAGTTTAATACTTCCAGCACAGCGGGAATCGGGGTGGAATTCGTTGTGGCTGAGGGTGGAAGCATTTTCTTGAAAGACCCGAGCGGAAACGACGCGGTGTTTCGATACGGCGGAGCTGGAGCCGGGCTATCCTTTGGCTTTAAACTGCCTAAGTTCGGGAAAATCGATTTCAAGTTTTTGGGTAAGACTGTCGGCGGTGCGATTGCCCCAGCAGCATTTCCGAACACGGGAATTCTTTATGTGTTGGATTCATTCAAAGGTGACGAGCTAACTCGATCCGACATCACAGGAGTTTGCATTTTTGCGGAAGCGGGACTGGGATTTTTTGCGGGTGTTTCAGGTACCGTGATGCTGCTTGGAATGGACCCAATCCTGCTCGCCGCAGCTGTCGCCGCTTCCGGAGTGAATCCTGCTCTCGGAGCCTATGTCGACGATAGGCTTTTGCAATCGTCGAAGGCTGTTTTGCTCATGGCTGGCCTCAACGTGGGTCTGATTGCCGGTGGCGGCGCGGCCGCTTTGCTTGGAGGCCTTTTTTAATAAGCCTTCGGTGGTTACGGGGAAGTCAAGCCCCTATGGATGCTTAACTTTTGGATGTCAGGAAGATTCGCATGAGCGTGGTAGTGATGAAGTTTGGCGGCACCTCGGTTGAGGACCCGGTCGCCATCGGCCGCACAGCGGCGATCGTGGCCGGGCGCGTTGCTCTCGGCAAGCAGCCTGTCGTCGTTGTCAGCGCAATGGCCAAGGTCACTGATCAGTTGCTGCGCGCCGCCGCGGCAGCCTCCACGGGCGACCGCACCGGCGCGCTGGCCATCAGCGAGCGCTTGCGCTGCCGTCATCGCGACACAGCGGCTGCGTTGGTGAAAAACACCGCCGACCGCGCTGCCCTGATCGATGACATCGACGCGAAGTTTGATTCGCTCGATGAGATTCTGCGCGGCTTGTCGGCCATCCTCGAACTCACGCCCCGCATCTCCGACCTCATCGTCAGTCATGGCGAACTCTTCTCCGGCCGTATTGTCGCTGCGGCCTTTCGCGAGCTGGGCATTGACGCGGTCCACGTGGATGCGCGGGAGATCGTCATCACCGACTCTCAGTTTCAGAGAGCCGTGCCGCTCGATAATTTGATCGAGCAGCGCGCGCAGGCAAAGCTGCGACCGCAGATCGCCCAAGGCAAGGTTCCTGTCATGGGCGGCTTCATCGCTTCGAACGAAGCTGGTATCACCACGACACTCGGCCGCGGCGGGTCAGACTTTACAGGCGCGCTTATCGGCGGCGCGTTGCAAGCCGAAGCCATTGAGATCTGGACCGACGTCGATGGCATCATGACTACCGATCCCCGCGTTTGTCCCGATGCCCTGCGCGTCAAGGTGATCAGCTTTGAAGAGGCTGCCGAGTTGGCCTACTTCGGCGCCAAGGTGCTGCACCCGGCAACCATTCTGCCGGCTGTTAAAAAGAATATTCCGGTGCTGGTGCTGAACAGCCGCAACGCCACCTGCGAAGGCACCCGAATTACCTCGCTTGCCCCGCCGTGCAAGAGCCCCTTCAAATCGATCGCGGTCAAAAAGAAGCTCAGCATCATCGATGTTGTTGCCAGCCGCATGCTGATGACGCACGGTTATATGAAAGATATCTTCACCATCTTCGACAAGCATCAGTGTCCGGTCGATATGGTTTCGACCTCCGAGGTTTCGGTCTCGCTTTCGCTCGATTCGAATGAAAAGCTGCCCGCCATCGCGGCAGATTTGAGCCAATTGGCGGACGTGAAATACGAGGGCAAGAAGGCGCTGATCTGCATGGTGGGCGACGACATTCGCGGCAAGAGCGGGATGGCTGCGCAAGTCTTCACCGCGATCCGCCACATCAACGTCAGGATGATCTCGCAAGGCGCCAGCGAAATCAACATGAGTTTTATGATCGACGAAGACGACGCCGACGAAGCTGTGCGCTCACTGCACGCCATCTTTTTCAAAGACCCTGACCCGGCGATCTTTGACGTGGATGCGCGCAAGCAATAAGTCGGCGATTCAAGTTTTTCATCTAAACGCGAATTTTGCGCCGGCTCCGGATCTGGGAGAGCTCGCGAGATCAAGCCCCTTCCAATTGCCCCATCAACTCTTCCCACTCGGTAGTTAGTTCGGCGAGTTGCGAGCGCAACTCCGCCGAAAGGTCACTCAGGCGCTGCGTCTCGGCAGCAGAAATATAAACGCTCAACTGCTGTTCAGTGTGTGCGATGGCGGCCTCGATACGGGGGATCTCTTCTTCCAGAAACACGCATCGCTCTTCCATCTGCTTCTGCTTGATGGGATTCAGACGCCGCGAACGGATGCCGGCGGGTTGTTGGCCTTCAGGGGCTAAAGCCCCATTTTCTTTCTGGTCATCATTTGGCACGACTGAAGTCGTGCCCTGATACGAGGCTGAACCGCTCTTTGACGGGGCTGAGGCCGCGCCTTGACGCGAAGCATTTCCGGAGTCGCGCTCGGTCAGGCTGTCATTTTTGCCGACGCCAGCCGCCTGCGCAGTCTTCCAGCGCAGATAGTCCTCGTAATTGCCCTCGTGGCTGGTCACTTTGCCGCCTTCGACTTCGAGCACACGCGTCGCCAGCCGATCGATGAAATATCGGTCATGCGAAACAAACACAACCGTTCCCGAGAAGGCCGCCAGCGCGTCGAGCAGCACGTCCTTGGCACGCATATCCAAGTGATTGGTCGGCTCATCAAGCAGCAGAAAGTTCGAAGGCGAAACCAGAATCCGCGCCAGTGCGTAGCGATTCCGTTCGCCGCCCGACAACACGCCCAACGGCTTGAAGACATCGTCGCCACGAAAGAGAAAACAGCCCAGCAGTGAACGCAGTTCGCCTTCCGGCACCTTGAGCGCCGCTCCGCTAATGTCGTCCAACATGCGCGCATCGCCGTCCAGCACCTTGTACTGGTCCTGGGCAAAGTACTCGCT
>CAYTJN010000257.1:0-4403 GCA_964438125.1 uncultured Occallatibacter sp. | reverse complement strand
CCACGGCTCAATCTTCAGCTTCTTTGTTGGAAAATACTGAATACGGAGGCCGTTAAAGAACCACGGCGTGTTCGACGAAACAAAGGAAGGCTGATAAGTCCAGTTGTCGAAATTGTAGTAGCTGAACAGGCCGATGTAAGAGACAAAGATACCGGCATCGACATTCAGGCCGTGTGCAACATCCCAGTGATAACCACCCCATGCTTCTGAAACATACTTATAAGCTCCTGCCAGATCCCATTGGCCGCGGCTGGGGCTGGCGTCATTGCGCGGGGTCGTCGTAGCAAACAAGCCATCCATGGTCAAGATGCGACCGCGCACGTTGTCGATGCGGATGTCGCCGCCGATGCTGATCTGCTCGAGTTGCCACTCGTCGGAACGGAAGCTTTCTGTTGCTCCACCCATCGTGTCATCCTTCGGGTGGTTGTAGTCGAGAATGTAGTTCGCATCGGCGCGAAACTCTGGCGTGAAGTACTTCGTGCTCATGGGACTGTCCACCGCGTGACCGTTGCTATTCAGCCATGTCCAGTCGCCTTCGAACGGCTCGCCCTTCGAAGTGGTTTGAGCATTAATCTCCGGAGGCCCTGGAGTAACTGCCGGTCCTGGCGAGGGCGCAGCCTGCATGTTCCCTATTGGCGAACTGCTCGAACCTCCGCCACCAGCGTCTACTTCGGCTGCACGTAGTGCCTTTGCGTCACGCTCCGCATATGCGGCTCCATTGCTTTCCCTCAATTCAGATTCGAGTTGTAGGATGCGCGCCTCCATCTCTGCGAGTTCTTTCATTACCGCGGCACGATCAACCGCCGGCAAGACAGAAGCAGGCGCGGCGCCCGCACCAGCCGGAGCAGCAGGGTCCGATTCCGCCCCCGACAAAGCGGCAAGTTCCACCCCGGCGTGTGGAGGCTGCGGCGCGCTTGCGGCCGCTTGTGGAGCTGCGACTTCTTTGGAGTTTGACGCCGCTGTTCGAGCCTGGCAATTGAGTTGTACGGCGAGCCCGCAGAATGCAGCTCCCAATATGACGGCCATCCTGAAGTTCTTTTTCATTGGTATCTGTCCTCCACGACGCCTGGCGTCGTCGGTTTATGCGCTGCTTCTCAATGAGGAGTAACTCGTCTGTTGACCTCGTCCCATCATCTTGATTGTTAGGCGAAGTTACATAAAGGAGCCGCAAGGAAATCGAAATGTTTTCGGTAAGATTGGGTGCCTTTGCAACTCGCAATATGCACTTATCCAGGTGTCTTGGGTGCGTTCCAGATCAAAGTGGGGAGCTTCGACTTATCGATAACAATAAAATTGGTGCCATAAAGAATCTGTATGTGTTTTAAAGAAAGTTATGAATGACACGTGAGTCTCACATAAAGACTTCATAAATAGGTATCTCGTGGACGATTTAATCTGTCTTGTATCGAGTGGTTTACTTTCTGACTCAAGAAAAATGATTGGAGATTCAGATCCAAACACGAAGATATGTGGGATGACTTGATGGCGGCGGCGGCGTGATCGCCGAACTAAAGATCATGCCCTCCCACATTGGATTCGGGTAAGACTCATGAAGTCCTCAGAAAGCCGAAAAGGTGCGACCTAATGGCTAGCTCAAGGCCTACGAGACCTCTGTCATCAGATCGTGGTTAACTAAAGGCTGGTTTTATCGTGTTGCCTATTTCGGCGGGGACGGTCTAAGTAAACGAGGGCCAAGGTTGTGGAAAATGGCGGCCTGATGCGAATCTACAACGAGCAATGAGACGATGGCGACAAGAATTGAGGACTACGCACTAATTGGAGACATGGAAACTGCGGCGCTGGTCAGCAGGGACGGATGCATCGACTGGCTCTGTTGGCCCGTCTTCTCGTCGGCCGCCTGCTTTGCCGCACTGCTTGGAACCGAAGAGAACGGTTACTGGAGGATTGCCCCTTCCGAAAAGATGTATTCCACTTCGCGGCGTTACCGGGATCACACCCTGATTCTTGAAACAACCTTTGAGCAAGCTGGCGGCATCATGCGGCTTATAGATTTCATGCCTCCTCGGGGCAGGCACTCCGATGTTGTTCGCATTGTCGAGTGCGTTCGAGGGAGCATTTCGGTTTGCATGGAACTGGCGCTGCGCTTCGATTACGGGCGCACCGTTCCCTGGGTAACGGGTACAAAAGACGGTGTGCGCGCGGTAGCCGGCCCAAACCTGGCTATTCTGCACGCGTCGGTTCCTGTGCGCGGTGAAAACCTGAAGACGGTGGCCCAGTTCACGCTGCGCCGCGGAGAACGCGTCTGGTTTACGCTAACTTACGGAGCTTCGTATGAGCCTGATCCCGCGCCCATCGACTATCGGCGCGCGCTTAACGATTCGCTACGGATCTGGCGTAAATGGAGCGGGAAGCTCAAGTTCAACGGTAAATATCGCGAGGCGGTCGAGAGATCGCTGATTACTCTCAAGGCTCTATGTTTTAGGCCCAGTGGCGGAATCGTGGCGGCGCCTACAACTTCGCTGCCGGAGTTGATTGGTGGCACGCGCAACTGGGACTACCGTTACTGCTGGCTGCGTGACACCACGTTTACGCTGCTGGCGCTCATGAATGGTGGTTATTACGAAGAAGCCGAAGCCTGGCAGGATTGGTTGCTGCGCGCACTCGCCGGTAGCCCAGATCAGGTGCAGATCATGTATGGACTCAATGGCGAGCAGCTTCTTTTGGAATGGGAAGTTGACTGGTTGCCGGGCTACGAAAACTCACGTCCAGTGCGGGTGGGAAATGCCGCTTCGCAGCAGCTGCAGTTGGACATTTTTGGTGAGATGCTTGACTCCTTCTTTCACGCTCAGCGCGGTATGAATCGCCACTCCGAAGATGATTTTCGAGTTCTCGCGTTGCTCCTTGAGCACCTTGAATCGATTTGGCAAAAGCCCGATCGCGGAATTTGGGAGATACGGGGAGAACCCCAGCACTTTACCTATTCAAAAATGATGGCTTGGGTGGCCTTCGACCGCGCCGTGCTTCTTGCCGAGCAACTGCACTACGAAGCTCCAATCGAAAGATGGAAGGCGATCCGTGACGCGATTCACAAGGAAGTCTGCGAGAGAGCTTTCGATAAACGAAGGAAGTGCTTTGTCCAGGCGTATGGTTCGAGTCACCTCGATGCCGCGCTGCTGCTTATGCCGGCAGTAGGGTTCTTGCCGGGTGGCGATCGCCGTGTGAAGGCCACTGTGCAGGCGATTGAGCGCGAGTTGATGCCAAACGGACTGGTAGAGCGATACGACACGAAGGATGTTCGGGATGGATTGCCGGCGGGTGAGGGCGCATTTCTTGCCTGCAGCTTCTGGATGGTGAGTTCTCTGAAAGCGATCGGCCGCGTGCGCGACGCTCGCAAGCTGTTTGAGAAACTATTGCTTCTGCAAAACGATCTTGGTCTGCTCTCGGAAGAGTTCGATGTGCAACATAATCGCATGGTCGGGAACTTCCCGCAGGCATTCTCGCACATCGCGCTGGTAAACGCCGCCTTTTCTTTGGAGGAGGGGGGACAGATGCGCAGGCGCGCTCTGCGTGACAACGCCAAGAAAACAGATCGCGAAGGCTCCGCTGTTCGTTGAAGAGTGGGCTGCTTTGGTGACCTCGAAATGCGTCCCACTCAAAAACGATTGCTGTGTTGGAGGAGGTCAGGTCTTCAAAACGAGAAGGAGGATACAAGTAATGTTATCCACGCCTCCGCGTTGCTTCGCGACATCGATCAAGCTTGAGCAGACAGACTCGAAGGGTATGGAATCGAAGATGGCAGCGATTTCGTCCGCGAGAAGATACCGTGTGAGGCCGTCTGAAGCAAGCAGAATGGCGGCACCGGGTTCCAGATCGACCGAGTAGAAGTCCGGCAGAAGCTCCGGGGCCACGCCGACCGCACGCGTAATTACCGATTCCATGCCCTTCAGATCGGCGGTCAGCGCGGCCTCAAGGGTTAGTGTGCCGTTGCGTATGAGCTCGTTCAGATAGGAGTGATCGACAGTCAGTTGCATGCAGCAGCCGTTCTGGATGATATACGCGCGGCTGTCGCCGACGTTCCCAAAGATGAGCTTATCCCCATCGAGCGCTGCGGCCACTGCGGTAGTGCCCATTCCCCGGTGTTCAGGGATCTGCGCGTGCTCCCATACGTCCTCATTTGCTGCGTTGAGAGCCTCGAGAAGCCTGGAACTGACGGGTGCGCCCGATTCCGCTGATTTGGCAAAACTGTTCACCGTGGCTGCCACTGCATGTGCGCTCGCGACTTCTCCGCTGGCCATGCCACCCATGCCGTCGCAAACCACAAAAACGCCGAGAGTCTCGTCGTAACCGAAGGCGTCCTCGTTGTTGGTCCGAACGCAGCCCATATCGCTGAGCGCCGAGACAGCCAGGCGTAATGTCGCGGGCAAGGCAGGGGCATCCCCAGC
>CAYTJN010000256.1:0-4446 GCA_964438125.1 uncultured Occallatibacter sp. | reverse complement strand
TGCGCCGGTCATGGCCACCTTGCGCGCGCACTCGGCCACGGCATGCATCGCGCCCAGCTTCGGATCGAGATAAGCCCAACGGCCGTTGCCATCGAGAGCCATCGCCAAGCCGCGCTCGTGACCCGGCGTGCCCGTACCCTTGATGCGCATCACGCCGCCCTCGCCACCGGGGCCGATCACCGTGTTGGTTTGCACCATCGTGTCGTACTGCTCGTGAACCCAGCGCTTGGAGCAGACATTTGCGCTCCCCAGCAACTTCTTCAAGTCGGCGGTAAAGTCGCGGTCTTCCGCCAGCTTGCCCAGTATCTCTTCGGAAGGCTCCATCGGAATAGGCGTCTTCCAGACTCCGACAGGGCGGTGGTAGAGCGGAGCGTCGTCGGTGAGCGATTGGTTGGGAATGTCGGCTACCAACACGCCGTGGTGGCGAATGCGCAGCCGCGGCTCGGGTTGAACCGTCCCAACGATTACTCCATCCAGGCCCCACTTTCTGAAGACGCTCAGTACCTCTTCTTCGCGACCCTTGATGGCCACCAGCAGCATCCGCTCCTGGCTCTCCGAGAGCATGATTTCGTAGGCAGTCATCCCGGTCTCGCGTTGCGGAACAAAATCCAGTTCGACATCGAGTCCTACGCCCCCGCGCGCGCCCATCTCGCAGGTGGAGCAAGTCAGCCCCGCGGCTCCCATATCCTGTATGCCGACGATGACACCGGTCTGCATGGCCTCAAGGCAGGCCTCCATCAGCAGCTTTTCCATGAAGGGGTCACCCACCTGCACGTTGGGCCGTTTCGCCTCGGTTCCTTCGTGAAACTCCTCGCTGGCCATCGTTGCGCCATGGATGCCATCGCGGCCCGTCTTGGCGCCGACATAGATCACCGGGTTGCCCGCGCCGGTCGCTTTCCCATAGAAGATCTCGTCTTTGCGAACCATTCCAAGGGCGAATGCATTGACCAGCGGATTGCCGCTATAACAGGCCTCGAACTTGGTTTCGCCGCCCAGGCAGGGCACGCCGAAGCAGTTGCCGTATCCGGCAATGCCGGCCACCACGCCTTCGACGATCGAATGATTTTTTGCGATCAGTGCAGGGTCTGTTTCTTCCGCGTCCGCTTCGATCGAACCGAAGCGCAGCGAATCCATCACCGCCAGCGGCCGCGCGCCCATGGTAAAAATGTCGCGTAAAATGCCGCCCACGCCTGTAGCCGCGCCTTGGAAGGGCTCGATATAGCTGGGGTGGTTGTGGCTCTCGATCTTGAAGGCGCAAGCCCAGCCGTCCCCCACGTCGATGATGCCTGCATTCTCGCCCGGTCCCTGGACAACCAGATCGCTCTTGGTGGGCAGCCGCTTCAGATGCACACGGCTCGACTTATACGAGCAATGCTCGCTCCACATCACGCTGTAAATGCCGAGTTCTGTAAGCGAGGGCACACGCCCCAGCGCGGCCTCGATGCGGGTGTACTCATCCGCGGTAATGCTGTGCTGGGCCAGCAACGCCGGAGTAATCTCAACCGGCTCGGGAACGACTGCAGAGGATGCTGTGGTCATCACGATTGCCTTAATTGTCGCACGACTGTCACATTTGGGCGCGGGCTGCCAGTGTGGAAAGCCGAGGTCAGTCCCAAATCGAGTAAATGATGCCGTTCTTCACGCCCAACTTCAGGACACATTTGCGGAAAAATCAGATTGCTGCTTGAACACCGGCTAGCAGTCAAAGTGAACTAAAAGAGGGCAAGTCTCCTCGGACGACGTCACGGATATTATCGGAAAGCCAAGCGCTACTTTAGTTTGAATGCGGATACGATTCCCATGCCGGAATGCTGGAAGACAATTAAACTGCCAACGACCAACCATAAGGTCGCTTGCCCCAAATTCCGTGAGGAACTGGGGCAAGCAGCGCATTCCGGGAATACAATACGCTACCGGATGATGACTACATTCATGCTCCAAGGGGCGAGGTGCAAAGTCAGAGGGAGGCGTTGCGCGCCAAGATCGGTGGCAGCCGGTTCAGCCCACACGGGAGTCGATGCGCTCGTCTGGTCGTAGAGAGCCTTGTCGTAGGTGTTGACGGTGACCGATCTCGAGCATCTCTTGCCGCCCAGTTCGATTTTGACCGGCTCACTGGAGGTCTCGTTGAGATTGAACAGAACCAGTGCCGTCCCATCCCTGTTCGTTGCCGAGTAGGCGCGTACATCAGTAGTGTCGCCAGTGACGGTCGAAGTCAGCACGTGTTCGCCGTTGACGGCCACCCGGCTGAAAAGCTGGAAGGCGCGAGCGGTAGGGGACATGGTGCCGGCCGTACCCCAGTCAGGAGCGATGCTCCCTGCCGGGCAGGTGGGATCGTCCGGGCCATCGGAAAATACATTGTAGGCACCGAAGTTCTGCCATCCATAGAGGGAAGAGCTGTCGTTTCCATTTTGGCCATTGCAAGCGCCAAAGCCCATAAACCAGGTCAGGCGCGAGACTCCATCGTTCATCATCTCGCCCAGCACCTGCCCTGCGTACAGGCCCTGAGTAATCGACCAGCTCTGCTTGCCCGGATCGCTGTAGGGCCCCTCGACCTCGCCCACATAAATCGGCGTCTCGGGTTTGCCGGCCGCCGCAAGCTCCGACTTGATCGCGTCGATGTACAAACTCACATCCAGCGCGCCCAACTGGGTGAGGAGAATGTCGTTTTCGCTGCCTGGAGCTTCAGGATAAAGGTGGAACTCGACAAAATCATATTTGGCATTGGTCAGCACGACCGAATCCCAAGGCGCGTAATCCGGCTCGACGACGACGCCAACCAAGGTGTTCGGGCTGACAGCTTTGATATCCGGATAGTAGCCCGTTGTCACTGCGCTGGCATAGGTCGCGGGGTCATGAGCAACGGGGTGCAGGTCCGTTTCCCATGTTCCGTAAACTTCATTGCCCACAGTGAAGTGGCTTACACGGGCGCCGAGAGCTAACGCCTCAGCAGCCCAGGCAGCCGCTTCGGTTGGATCTCCGCCGCCGTCGCATGTCTCGTTGGTTCCGTAATTCGCCGTCAGCGCTACATCCAGCCTGGCTGGAGTGACAATGTCTTTGACAAAGTTGCTGAAGGTGTCGTTCGCAACCGGCGTTCCCCATTCCGCGACCAGGCAATTGCTGTTGGTGGCCCAGTGATACACGTCGGACCACGATCCACCGGGCCAGCGAACTGCCTTGATGCCGGCATCTTTGAACGACCTCACCATTGTGGGACCGTTTGAGACAACGTCATACCAGGGAGCCGCGTTCATTCCAAGCAGTGTGTCGGAAATTGCTGGACCAGTTGTTTCTCTATCGACCGAAACAGTTGCGCCAATCGGGTGCTCGGTGACGGTGAGAGGAATAGATAAGGACGCAGTCGGCGTACCGGATGAAGTGATTGGACCGGTTCCGGTGACGGAGATGGTATACGTTCCGGGGGTGGCTCCGGTCACCGCCGTGCAGACGATCGCGCTGATCGTCGGGTTCAGGGTGGGCAGCATGGGACTGCAGATTACACCGCTGCCGCTTGGCGTGATGGAGTCGGTCAGCGTTACCCCGCTGACTCCGTTCACGCCGGTTTCGATGATGGCGTCGGCCGCGCTGCCACCCCAGGCAACGGTCAGAGACGGCAAGATCGGCACCAGCGCAAAGCTGCCCGGCGCAGACGTGGTGAGTGCGGCTTTGGCTGCGGCCAAGGCGTGCGAGCTAGATGCGGCAACGGTGAACAGCAGGGCTGCTAATACAACGCAGTGCCTGCGCAAAGGCCGAGCGCTCGCCCGGCCAGCAAGAGCAATCTGACGATTCAAGTTGGTGTACATAGATCCCTTTCAGGAAAGAGGCATTGCAAAGGTGAGGATCGCCTGAAGACGGTAATTCCAACAAACAGTACACGAGGCAGTGAACAGCCCAAGGAGCTATCACGCTCGGCGACAAATCCGCCGGAAAGCTAGCAACTTCAGCCGGGAGGCCAGTCTTCGCCAGTTCTTGCACTCTTGCAAGCGTTTTATACAATCGAAACGATTAGGCTGACAACAGTCAAATTATCACGGGGATCATCATAAATCGATGAATTAATTAAGCTGTTGCCGATTCCTCTCGGCTTCAGTCCCAATCTTTTTCAATCTGAATCGAAGCCAAAATGAGCTGTACCGAATTGACCAGCCGGCATGCGGCAGACTGCGTAAATCTGAGGTGAGTTTGTCGAAGAAGCACGGTCGTGCAAGACCAAACAAATCTCTTCACACGACGATTCCGCCAAGGTGGAATCCGATTCCCCCGGAGTATTCATGAAAAAGCTACGAGCAGCATTCGCACTCCCCCTTCTGGCTGTGGCACTGGCCAGCATGCCTGCACTGGCCCAGGATCATCAGGCCCAGGATCATCGCGACAATCACACCTACAAGCAGCACTACGAATGGAAGGCGGGCTCAACAGTACGGCAGGAAGACTGGAACAGGGGCGATA
>CAYTJN010000255.1:0-4485 GCA_964438125.1 uncultured Occallatibacter sp. | reverse complement strand
GCCAAGTTGGCAGAAGGGCGTGCCTGGCATTCCAGCGGACGGGGTGCGCGACATTCCCGACGTCAGCTTCTTCGCTTCGGATGGCTTTCTATCGAGCAGCGCTTACCTTGTCTGTGTCTCTAGCGTCGCCGCTTGCAGCTATGACGCCCAAGCCGAGCCTGTCTACCAGGAGGTGGGTGGAACCTCGGTGGCCACGCCCGCCATGGCTGGCGTGATGGCGCTGATTAACCAGAAAGCGGGAGCTGGTCAAGGCAGCCCAAACGCCGAACTCTACAAACTGGCCGCTCAGCAGACGCCTTCCAGTTGCAGCGCTGAGCGTGGCAACGGGTCACCGGTCACAAGCTCCGCATGCCTCTTCAACGACATCGATACTGGCAACAACGCGATGCCTTGCAATGACGGCGCCCTAAGAGGTGCCGTTTCGCCCAACTGCGTCATTTTCGACTCGGTCGATCAGGGTGGAATCGGCATCCTCGGCCCCAGCAAGGGCACGCTGGGCTACAGCGCCGGCGCGGGCTACGATCTAGCCACCGGCCTGGGCTCGCTGAATGTGGCCAATGTGGTGAATGCCTGGTCTCCGAATCCATCTCTGACCGGCGGCACCTTGGCGGCGACTGTAACGGTGGCGCCTGCGTCAATAAGCATCGCCTCCAGCCAGACCCTGAGTGTATTGGGCACGGTGGCGAGTTCTCCCAGTGGTGGAGCGACTCCAACAGGAACGGTGACTTTAACGGCCGGCAACTACACTTCCTCAATGGCGCTTTCAGGCACAGGTACTTACGCTTTCACGGTTCCTGTCAATAGTTTCGGCGCTGGAACCGACACCATCAATGTGGCATATAGCGGGGATGCAACCTATACCTCGGCGAGCGGCCAAGCATCCGTGACTGTAACAGGGAGCGGAGCGACGATCAAGCTGACGACGTCCACCACTACGGCCGTCGCGCCTGGAGCTTCCGCCACAGAAACTGTTACGGTTTCCTCGGTTGGAGGATACACAGGAACAGTGACCTTAACCTGCCAATTGGTGAGCACCACCGCTACAGGAGGCGACGGAGCCCCATGCAGTGGTGGCGGGGAACCGGGGGTGAGTCTTACCTCCAGCGTCACGAGTGGAACCGTGACACTCACAATCAGCACGACAAAGGCTGTCGCAGCCCTTGCCTATCCGAAGCTCCCCGGCGGCAAGGGTCGCGGATGGGAAGGTATCGGCGGCGGCGCAGTCATGGCACTGCTCTTGTTTATGGGAATTCCCGCTCGGCGGCGCAGTTGGCGCGGAATGGTGGGCCTGCTGGTGCTGGCAACAGCGTTGGGCAGTTTAGCTGGTTGCGGAGGGGGCGGGTCTCGAACGACTCCGCCGCTAACCGATCCTGGGACGACTGCTGGTGTCTACACGTACACGGTGCAGGCGACCGGGAATCCTTCGGTGGGTTCCATGTCGACAACGTTTACAGTCACCGTGAACTAGATGGGACGGCGAGCTTGAGAGATTGGCCTTTCCCTCGGGAAAGGCCAATTTGTCTTTCAGCGTTGTGGCGTGATTCATAGGTAGGATGAAGCGACGAGGCGTCACAAAAGTTTGCGCTGAATTACGCGCTCAGGAGCTTGAGCCTGGCTGTTCCCTTGCGGGGCGCGACAAATCGGTCGGCGCGCCAGGCGATCGTGAGCTTCTCTCGGTCAAGCAGCTTGCGAATCTGGCCGCGGGCATGATCGGCCCAAGGGCCACCCTTGTCCAGCTTGATATAAGCCTGCCAGTGGCGAAGCGCCGGGCGTTCCTCACCCTTGCGCTCGTGGGCCAGCGCGAGGTTATAGTGGGCGTCGGCATAGCGAGGAGCCAGCAAAACTGCTTGCCGGTACGCGGCGATCGACTCGTCCGGCCGCTGCAACTCATCGAGCACGTTGCCCAGGTCGAAGAACGCCAGAACGTAGGCCGGATCGATCTCCGTCGCTCGGCGATAGAGCTTCTCTGCCCAATCAAATTCGCGCAGATGGAAGTGGATCGTTCCTAGATTGATCCAGGCCGGCGCGAACCTGGGATTGAGCTCCATGATCTGTTCATAGAGCTTGATGGCCCGGATCTTTTCGCCTGACTCCTCGGCCTGCACGGCTGACAGAAACAGTTCCTGGACGCCTCTCGGATTGCCTGCGCCTGGCTTCGGCAGCTTAAGGGCCTCTGAACTGGTGGAGGGCCCGTAACCCTGATCCACACGATCGAAGTCAAAAAGCAATTGTCCCGTGATAGGGTCGACCACCGTACCATCGTGCCGGAAGGCGACACGCGCACCACTTCTCACGAGACTCGCCTCGAGCAAGGGATTGGTCATCCCCGCAACCGCCTTCATCGCCACAATCGATTCGCGGATTGCAGCGGAAGAAACGGCTTCGGCGCGCAAGATGCGCAGGGTGCGCAACTGTCCAAGGTCTTGAAAGGAGTAACACTTAAGCTGGGCGATGAGGCCCGCCCGCTCCCACCCCTGCAACTGGCGAGAGCCAATCTGCAAGATGCGCAATACGTCGTGGCGGCTATAGCTGGTCACTCTTTGTACTCCCCCTGGGTCGTTCGTCAATGCTTCGGGGCTTGAACTCGGCTCATGGAACGGTACCTGAGGAACCGCCTCTTGCTGCGATTATGCCAAAAGTATGAGTGCATAAGCGGACGCGAACTACCGCCGTACTGAAAAAATAGGTGAATATTCGGTGTCTTATTTGGTTCTTTTTCTTCCCTTTGAGGACTGCCCTGTGGAAAACCGAGGAGAAATGCATCGATTTCGGACAATACCGGTGGATTCCGGACAATTCGCGGGAGATGTGGGTGAGTTTGCGGGGTATTCAGGGCCGTGGCAGGTTCTTTAGTCGAGGGAGAGCACAGTTTTACGTGCTCGATCCCCGGTATAATGTTTTCTTGATTTGGTGGGCGAACGGCTACGGCAGGTTAATTGGGTGTGCCGGTGGTCTCTTCCTCTGCGAAGGTGCATTCCGGGCACTGACAGACGCGACGCAGATAGTCCCACGAGTAGATGCCGCCGGAATGACCATCCTGCCAATTGAACTGGATAGCGTAACGGCCAACAGCATGGGCGCTGGCAGGCTTGGGTGGGGGCGCGTATATGGGCAAGACGTTGGCGGGTTTTGATTTAGGCTGGCCCGGTTTGCGGCCCTCGGCCTTGCGAACATCGACGCAGGTGGCGCAGGGGCACGCCTCACGAAGCCAGGCAAAGTTCCAGGCGCTGCGGTGGCCGTCAACCCAATCAATTTCCATGCCCTTGCCCTCGGTGATCAGGACACGGACCTTCTCTGGGGTAATGGCGATGCGGGGAAGCGGGCGGGTTTCCTCGGGGTCGTGGCCCTCGTGATCCTTGGCGGCGATGCGGATGCCCTCATGGCTCATAGTTACAGCTTACAGCGGATGCCAAGCTGGGAGCCGGCGATCTGAAGATCCCTTTTTGGCTGCCTGCGGATCACTGCCGCCAAAAGAACCATGCAGCCATCGACAGGCCGATGCCGACGACTGTCCATCGCAGGACGGGCTGGGGAAGGCGGCGCGCCAAGCGAGCCGACGCATAGCCTCCAAAGGCGCAGACGACCATAGCGAGTAGGCAATAGCGCCAGACAACCTGGCCGCCGACGGCGAAGATGACGCAGGCGATGCCATTGGCCGGAGTGGTAGCGGCAACCTTGAGGGCGTTGATCTCGTTCAGATCCTGATGGCCGAAGAGCGAGAAGAGGGTGATGAGAAGGAAACCCGCTCCGGCGCCGAAGTAGCCGATGTAAAAGCAGACTCCCGTAGTTGCCAGAAACAAGGGAAGCTGGGCCGGCGAATGAGGGTGTGCGGCGAGGGCTGTTTTGCGGGCCTCAAGCCAGCGGGAGACCGGACCGCTGGCGGCAAAGATGGAGGCGGAGACCAAGAGCAGCCAGGGCACGAGGTGCAGAAAGGTTCTCTGCGGGGTGTTGAGCAGGACGAGGGCTCCGACCGTGCCGCCGATCAGGCCGGCAAAGGCCATGAGCAGGGCTAGGCTTGGATTTTTTCGGATGTCGTCGCGATAGGCGGCAACCGAGGTGAGTTGGCCGGGCCATAGAGCTACTGTGTTGGTGGCATTGGCTTGGACCGGCAACACCTTCATGCCGAGCATTGCTGGAAAGGAAAGAAAAGAGCCGCCTCCGGCCACGGCGTTCAGCACTCCCGCCAGAAACGACGCGACGATGAGCCAGATCCAGTGCCAATCAATGGGGATGGACGGAGCGGAGAGATGCGGCATCTGACTCTATTGTAGGGCGTGGCCTCTGATCTTCTGGAATCTTCGTCCTTTGAACCGCTTGTTCCGGTCCCTGGGGCGAGGGCAGCGAACTAGGTCAGAAATGGCTCAAAAGTGAAAGCAATAATAAATTTTAGAAAGATGAGTGCATGACGCGCACATTTTCTGAATCGTTTGTGCTATAGTTGTATCAGATTTGTTGAGCGGCTTGGACTCAGGTTTCAAGCCCACC
>CAYTJN010000254.1:1417-4576 GCA_964438125.1 uncultured Occallatibacter sp. | reverse complement strand
CAAAACACCGCTCACGCGGCGTTCTGTGGCCTATTTTCACTCCGGCGCTCATAGGACGGCGAGCCCGTGCCGCGCATCATTGACTTCGGCCTGGCTGAGGCAACGACGCCGCTGGTTGCCGGAGAAACCCTGCTGAATATATGGAGAGTTCATCCAATTATCTGTATATCGCTCCTAATTATAATATCTTTTCAGTGCTAATATTGAGGAGCAACGGAAGTAACATCTTTAATATCAATAATTTAAATCTAAAATCGAGAATGGCGTTCGACTTGCCTACAGATACTAACAAGTTTTCGCGCTATGGTGATGGGATCGAGTCCCCGCTTTCTCCCAAACGAAACAGTATGTCTAATCGGCACTAACCGCAACCAGCACTGGCCACGATTAGCACAGGCCACAATCTGCAGCAGCACTGCAGAAAGATGCACAACGCTTTTGATCCCAAAAATCCCTTTTCGGAGGAACTTTTTGATGCGAACCCCAACTCTGCGGATCCTTCTATGCGTATTGGCTGTGATGTTTTTAGCCGGAACAGAAGCCCTGTCTCAGGTAGATAGCGGCCAGATTTCTGGAGTTGTTACGGATCAGTCTGGAGCGATCGTCACCAACGCCAGCGTCACCGTTAAAAACCTCGGAACGAATGCCGAGCGCATTACTCATTCGTCTTCTAGCGGACTTTTTGTCGTGACGGGCCTTCCGCCTGCCAACTATGAAATCAGGGTCACTTCGACGAGTTTCAAGCCCTTCGTAGCCCAGGTCGAAGTGACGGTTGGAGGACATATTTCGCTCGACGCAAAGCTTTCGGTCAACGCGGATACTACGGAAGTTCAGGTCATCGCGGAAGGCGGAGCTCAGGTCAATACCGAAACCCAGGAGCTCTCACAAGTAATTGACTCTCAACAGGTTGAGCAACTTCCTAGCCTCACCCGCAACCCCTACGACTTTATCGCGATTTCGGGCAACATATCCAATGGTGACGGCGGAACATCGGGGGGGGGCACAAGCGCCAACACCAGTAACACCCCTCAGAACAGTCAGAACTCGACCCTCCGCGGCGCTGGGTTTAATATCAATGGGCAGCGCTCCTCCGGCACCGAGATTCTGCTCGATGGAGTTGAAAACATCGCCGTCTTTTCCGATGGCATCGGAATCTTTCTCCCCCTTGACGCTGTGCAGGAGTTTCGCGTCTCAACCAGCAATTACGAACCCCAGTTCGGCCGCGCATCGGGCGGTGTCGTCAGCGTGACCACCAAGTCCGGCACAAATGAATTTCACGGAGACACTTGGGAATACAATCGGGTGTCGGCAACCACCGCGAATACCGAAACCAACGATCAGGCGGGAAACCCGAAGGGAACCTACACCCGTAACCAATTCGGCTTTGCCGTAGGTGGGCCGGTCATCAAGAACAAGCTCTTTCTGTTCGGAAGCTCGGAGTGGATTCGGGTCCGAAGTGCTGCGGTTCTGACCGCAGGAGTTCCGACACCTCAATTTCTCGCACTCGCGGCGCCCAATGTCCAGAGCTTCTTTTCCACATACGGCGGCAGCCAGAACTTCACCTTCAATCAAACTTATACCGCAGCGCAGGTGTATGGTACCGATCCGATCACGAACGCTTATCTAGGACCCGCCGGTCTCGATCCGGCCACGCCCACACTCGGCACGGTCGTGTTCACCGCTCCAGAGAATGCAGGCGGCGGCATTCCGCAGAACACATACAATTACTTGATTCGGGGCGACTATGACCTGAGTGACAAGACAAGACTCTATTACCGCTTCATAGACTACAAGGAGGTCGATCAGCCAGGCGGCAGTTTTTCATCGCCGTATTCGCAATATGATGTGGGGGCAACGGTGGACAATCGGGCCAACCTGCTCAGTCTCTCCCACACCTTCAGCCAGTCGCTGGTCAGCAATTCGAAGTTGAGCTTCAGCCGTTTCAATACCTCCAACACCTACAACACGTCGCTGCAGAATGTTCCCACGCTTTTCGTCTTCGCCAACGCTGATATCCCCAATACGTCCTCGCCGATTCAGCTGCCCGGTTTTTACGATACCAACCCGGCCAACGGCGGCCTGCCCTATGGCGGTCCGCAAAATACGGCGCAGATCAATCAGGATTTGAATTGGCTCAAAGGCAAACACAACTTCCAGTTCGGCACGCAACTGATGTACATCCAGGATAACAACGCCTATGGAGCGTACGCGCAGGCCAATGAAGAACTGGGCAACAGCGCGCCTGTCGGTTTGACAAATCTATATACCGGGGATCTCTTCCAGTTTGAGGCGGCAGTGAACCCCAATGGCGCCCTGCCTTGCGTACAGAATCCTTACATCCCGGCGTCGAATTCGGATGGTTCTACGAACCTCAGTGCATACACGCAGACATCCGGTTGCCAGATCAATCTCCCCGCGGCCTCGCCGAGCTTCGCGCGCAGCGATCGCTTCAAGGAATGGGCGGTCTACGCCCAGGATGCCTGGAAGTTGATGCCGAAGCTCTCCGTGAACTACGGCTTGCGTTACGAATTCTACGGCGTTCAGCACAACGACAACCAGAATCTGGACTCGAACTACTACTACGGCGCCGGATCGAGCCTCCCGGAAATGGAACGCAACGGACAACTCTTTACCGCGCCTAAGAGCCCCATTGGCAAGCTATGGAACCCGCAGTACGGAACCGTGTCTCCGCGCCTGGGCTTTGCCTATGACGTCTTCGGCAACGGGCGCGATTCAGTCCGCGGCGGTTTCGGTATCTCGTACGAACGCAACTTTGGCAACGTCACCTTCAACGTGATTCAGAACCCCCCAAACTACGGAGTGGTTAAACTGTATAACACGAGTGTGACAAATTCCAATTTAGGACCCCTCGGAGGGGCTTCGGGCCAATTTCCTCTGCTGCCGACCAGCGTACGGCACGTCGACCAAAATATTCGGACGGCCCAGACGCAGTTCTGGAGCCTGGCCCTGGAGCACGAGCTGACCAGCAGCACGGTGGTATCCCTTCAGTATGTCGGCGCACATGGCGTTCACCTCTACGACATCAAGAACTATAACGGCGCTGGCAGCGGCAATGCGATGCTGGGAGATCCCAACGTCGATCCGGTCACCAAAAATTATGGCTTGACCCGTCTCAACAATCAATACTCCGACGCCAAC
>CAYTJN010000254.1:0-1407 GCA_964438125.1 uncultured Occallatibacter sp. | reverse complement strand
CAACCGCGGTTCGAATGGCACGTCCGAGTATAACGGCCTGAACCTGCAGTTCCAGACTACAAACCTCCATCGAACGGGCCTGGGCCTAGTGGGGAATTACACCTGGTCGCATGAGTTGGATGAACTGAGCACCACATTCTCAGAGACCAACGGAGCATTCAGCCTGGGTTACACAGATCCTTTCAACCCGAGGTTAGACTATGGCGACGGCGACCTGGATATCCGGCAAAGATTCGTACTGGCGCCAATCTATGCGGAGCCATTCTTCAAGACCGGTCCAAGCGCGCTGACCGAGTCTTTAGGAGGTTGGCAGCTCGCGGGCATCTATGTTGCACATACCGGCACACCGTTCAGCTTCTACGACACGACAAGCAACGCCACTGGCTACAATGTCGCGCGGTATACGCCTTCCACCGAACTGACTAAGCACACCTACAAGTCCATACCCAGCGGAGCGGCGGTCGGCGTCAAGGACAACACCTATGTATTAGGCACCCTTCCGGCGGCAAACTCGTGGGGCAACCCGAATCTTTTCCCTCCGTTACCGGCGAACTCTACCACTGGCGCTCCAGCGAATCCTCAGAAGCCGGACACCGACGACTTTCCCAACGGCATCTCCGACTGGGGTCCTTGGCCAACCAACATGATCGCGCGCAACTCCTTGCGCGGGCCTGGAATATGGGGACTCGATATGTCTCTATCAAAGACCTTCCCTATCCACGAACACGTCAGCGCCGAATTCCGCGCAGAGGGCTTCAACCTCCTGAACCATCACAACCTGTTCCTGCTGGAAGGCAACTTTAACGTTGCTAACTTCTCGGGTGCGCCGGAGATTGAGGCTGCGAAAGGCGGTATCGGCAACAACGGTGGCGCCAACGACGAGCGCCGTTTTGGCCAATTCTCACTGAAGATCAACTTTTAACCGATCGAAAGACAACCCAAACGGCGCCCTTCCGGGGCGCCGTTTGTCGTTGTGAGTGAATTTGGTTGACTTCATGACCCTTGGCGACATGACCGGGAGTTATCCAGAAAGCTATAATTTCGGCAAATCAACGCCGTCCTAAGCCAATGCAAATGAAGGGGATTCAGTTTGGACCTTCGGTTGCACTGCGTCTCAGCAGCAGTGGAGTCCGCAGCCAAGCGATCCGGCCTTCAATATCTTGAGCCCGGGCTCCCCTAGGGAGTGCTCGGATGCGGTGGAAACCTACAGAGCAATACTCCGCGCCAAGCAAGCGAAGCATCGAGCACTGAGCAGTTGCGGACACATCTTCGGAAGGAAGGAAACGAAAAGGAGCATGATGCGATTTGCAGAGATCGAAAAGTTTGCAGTCAGAGTTGCAGTGGGAGCGCTCGCGCTCGTGAGTTTGCTGAGCATGACTGTGAGCACGCGGGCACAGGAGGCAGAGA
>CAYTJN010000253.1:0-4580 GCA_964438125.1 uncultured Occallatibacter sp. | reverse complement strand
AAGAAGGCACCCGCGAAGAAGGCGGCAAAGAAGGCCGCAAAGAAGAAGTAGCGGTTCCTCCAACCAAAAGGCAACACCGCAGGGGAACGCATCAAGCGTTCCCCTGATGTGTGTTTGGGGCTGAATTCACGGGGCTGAGACGCCACGTTGCAAACTCGATCAACAAAGGGGGAATCATGACGCGCCGCCGATGGATTGCCGATCACTGGGATGAAGCCACCGCAACATTGGTGGGTGCGCAGGCCGAACACATGGCGCGCGTGCTGCGCGCGCAGCCGGGCGTCGAGGCCGACGTGGTGGCGGGCGGGCATGTCTTCCATGCGCAGGTGGTTGCGGTCGACGCCGGTGAGGTCCGCTTCAATCTGATCTCTGAACTGGAGGCCGATCCCGCGTTGCCTATAACTTTGGTCATGGCCGTCTACAAGTTTGATCACATGGAATGGGCTATTGAGAAGGCCACTGAATTGGGAGTAGCTGCCATTGCGCCAGTGATCGCGCGGCGGACTGAGAAACATTTGGCGACCGCTGCGGCGAAGCGCGCCGAACGCTGGCGACGCATCGTGCATGAATCGGCGCAGCAAGCGCGGCGCTCCGACGTGCCGAGCGTCTTCGATCCGGTGTCATTGGCGGCGCGTCTGCGTGCGGCTTCGGAGCCAACCGGGGCGGCATCGGCCACTGCGCGCATTGTTTTGGCCGAGCAGGAACGGACGACCACACTGCGCAATGCGCTTAAGGAAGTTTTGGCCGCAGCCGGAACGGAGACGCCCGCCATCGAGATTGCCATTGGCCCCGAGGGCGGATGGGCCCCGGAGGAAGAAGCGCTCTTCGACGCCAATGGCTGGCGAGCCGCCTCACTCGGTCCACGCATTCTACGCGCCGAGACCGCAGCCATCGCCGCGCTGGCAGTCGTGGCGTCCTACCTGGAGTAGTGCCCTGGGTTTATATCTGGTCCACGAAGCGCAACAGACCGTCGGACAAAGGGAGAAGGTTCAAGGTCACTCTCAATTGAAAGGAACCCTCTTGGTCTTGCAAGCAACGGGCGGTGCGTTAGCGAGGTCCTGTATACCAACTCCGAGACGAGGGATACGTTCAACGGCCTCGCATCTAGAAATGCGCAAACCGCAGCAACACTCCAGCCAGCGCGCCGCCTAGTAGAGGACCTACGATAGGAATCGGCGCATAAGCCCAGTTCGATCCGCCTTTGCCCGGAATCGGCAGAAGCCAATGAACGATACGCGGACCAAGATCGCGTGCTGGGTTGATCGCGTAGCCAGTCGTTCCGCCGAGCGAGAGGCCAATGCCCCACACGAGACTCCCTACCAGCCACGGACCGATTCCCTCCGCCAGGCCCGCAACAGGACCCGCCGCTGCAACTCCGCGAGAAATCACGGCGGCCACCACGACCAGCACTGCCGTACCAATCACCTCACTGACGATGTTGAGCAGCGGACTGCGAACGGCCGCGTTGGTGCAAAAGACGCCCAGCTTCGCCGCCGGATCGGGCGTGAGTTTCCAGTGCGGCGCATAATGCAGCGTCATCAGCATCGAGCCGCACATCGCTCCAAGCAATTGCGCCGACCAAAGGCTCAAGACCTGCGAGTAGTCTCCGCTGATCACCGCCGCAGCCAATGTGATCGCGGGGTTCAAGTTGGCGCTGGGACTGCCGAATGCCTGCGCCACCAACACTCCGCAAAGAACGGCTAGCGCCCAGCCCACTGTAATGACCAGCCAGCCAGAGTCAGTCGCATAGGTCTTGCGCAGCGTCACGCCGGCACATACGCCGTTTCCAAGCAGGAGCAGCACCAACATGCCAATGAACTCGCCAAACCACACAGAATGCATCGAGCTACCTTGCGTTTGCATCTGCACCCGCGTCAACACAAAGGGCTCTTATGCAATCGAAATTAGAATTGGTGGGACTCAAGCATTGTGCACTGCTGGACGTACCTGCGCCAAGCCCCGGCGCAGGTCAAGCACTCGATGCAGAGCGTGAAGGATGAAGTTCGTCATAAAAAAGGTGCGGCCGAAGCCGCACCTCTCTTGAAGGCCAAGATGAACACCAACCTCAATTCTGCGGAGCCGGAGCCGGAGTCGGAGCCGGAGTTTGCGGAGCAGGCGCGGGAGTTTGGGGGGCTGGACCGAGCGGTACGTCGCCCGAGCCTTCAGCCGGTGCCTCGGACTTCTTCTTGTCGGCCAGCCGTGTCTTGTCGACGGTGGTGGTCGATTTCTTCTTCTT
Source organism: uncultured Occallatibacter sp. (assembly GCA_964438125.1). Lineage (GTDB taxonomy): Bacteria > Acidobacteriota > Terriglobia > Terriglobales > Acidobacteriaceae > Telmatobacter. The sequence continues at coordinate 2,344 of CAYTJN010000253.1, read as the reverse complement.
CTTTTTTGAAGTATCGCCGGCCAAACCCAGCGGACCTGCCTGGGTCTGGCGGTCGGCAACTTCGGCGGCGTCAGGTGCGAGAGGAGCCATCGTGTCAGTCCTGGGTCCCGCAGCCTTGGGTTGTTTAGGTTGTTTGGCGCGCTCGCTAAAGCGGGTCTTCTGCGTCGGCTTTTCGTGGGCCTCGAGCGGATTCACCGGCTCCGGATTGGAACTGGCGACCTGCGCGCCCGCGCCTGCATCCTCGGTTCGGGTTTCCGGCGCAGTCGGAAGAGTCTTGCTCGGGGCCTTACCAAAGCGGATTTTCTCCTTCTTGCCCGGCTTCATCGACGCCTGATCGGCGCTGGTGTTCTTCTTTTTGCTTGTCTTGGCCGGTGCGGTTGCAGGACCACTTGATGCGGTCTCACCGGTTGATGCAGCCGTTTTCTGCCGGAAGGAGCGGGTACTCTCGCGGAAGCGTGTGCGCTCAACCTTCTTCTTCTTTTTTGGCGTGGGCGGCGTATAGGCGCTGTAAACCGGCTTGGTTTGTTTTACACTGGCGCCGCTGTCGGCGTAGCCGGGTTTGATGTCGATAAAGGCTTGCTCGCGCATGGTGGTGAGATAGTCGCGCATGGCGGGCTCCATGCGGGCCATATAGAAGTCCTGCTCGACCTGCGACTCGACATCCTTATAGGGTGGGACGCCGCCGGGAGTGTGCTTCACGACCTTGAGGATAACGTAGCCCTGTTTGGTGCGAATCGGCTCAGTGAACTCCCCTGTCTTGAGAGCGAAGGTCTTGTCCTCAAGCAACTTCGCGAGCTTATTGCGCTGGAACTCGCCGAGATCGCCGCCCTCCGCAGCCGTTTGACCATCAGAGAAAGAGCGGGCCAACTGGGAGAAATCGCCGCCGGCGTGGAGCTTTGCCTCAAGGTCGTCGGCCTTGGCCTTGGCCGCAGCAAGCTTTGCCGGATCGTCCGGTTGCACACCGCCCTCAACCGTCACTGAGGGAGCAGGTGCGCCGGTAGAGACAAGAATCTCGGCCAGCGTTACGCTCTCCGGTTGCGCGTATTCCTGCTTGTGCTGCTCAAAGAAGCGCTCAGCCTCGCCGGGAGTGAATTGTATCCTCTTGCCTACCTCTTGGCGCATGACCTGCTGGGTGATGACGCTGCTGCGGATGTTTGCTTTGAAATCCTCAAAGGAAACGCCTTGCTCCTTGGCCGCTTTCTCCAGGTCATCCATGGTTTCCAGGTTGTATTGCTTGCGGATCTCGTCCAGCCGCTTGACCAGCTCGGTCTCTCCGGTGATATTCAGCTCTTTGCCCTTCGAGAGCCAGAGCTGCTGATCGATGAGGTTGCGCAGCAGGTCCTTGTGGGCAGCAGAGATCTCCTGCATCGAAGCACCCTTTTGGCGCGCATCGGAATCCAGTTCGGTCATGGCGCGGTCGTAGTCGGCACGCGTAATGATCTGATCGTTGACGCGCGCGATGATCTCGGCGACAGTGGTGCCGCCGTATGGGCTCTCCGGCGCTGCGGGATGAGCTGTTTGCGCCAGGGGATAGCTTGCGAGCAGCGTCGCCGAGAGCACGAAAGCCGCGGGAGTGCGAAGGAGTCGAAGGGTCATAGGGTCATAGCTTCAGTGCATGGCGGCGGCAACAAATCACCACCTTCCCATAGACGCCATTGTAAATGCCTGGGCAGCGGTAAAGCGATTTCCCACTGCGAATCCACTAAATGGTCGGCGGCCTTCGGAATCCGTCGTGTGTGGCGGACCAGGAATCGGCTATCGGAAGGCACCTGCCGCCGTCCAATAGGCCAGTGCTATACTTTAGCCCTGAGACTGTTGTATTGGGCCTCATTGGCACGACAAGGCCGCGCCGCAGTCCGGAGGATGCTCCCGCTTATGAATCCCCGCGCCCGTCGCGCCCTCTTCACCATGGTTCTATTCTTTGCTGTCTGCGCAATTGCAGGCAGCGTTTTGCAGCGCAAAGTGGGGGCCCAGTCCTCTGCCGATGAAAGCCAACTGCGTGACAGCCTGAGGTCGTTCACCAACGTATACGCGCTGGTGGAGCAGAACTACGCCGAGCCGATCAATGGTGAGAAGGCCGACGCAGCCATCTACGACGGAGCGATCCCTGGGATGCTGCGGGTGCTGGATCCGCACTCGAGCTTCTACGACCCGAAGGCCTACGCCAAAATGCGCGAAGAGCAGCATGGCCGCTACTACGGTGTCGGCATGACCATCCAGCAGCAGAACAATAAGGTGTATGTAGTTTTTCCATTCGAGGGCACTCCGTCGTTCAAGGCGGGGATTCACCCAGGTGACGTCATCGATTCGGTGGACGGCAAAAAGGTCAGCGTAGATGGAAAGG
>CAYTJN010000252.1:0-4586 GCA_964438125.1 uncultured Occallatibacter sp. | reverse complement strand
GCGTCAACCTGCGCCTGCTCGACTGGATGCTCCTCTATGAAGGCCACCCGCGCGAGCTCGCCGCTCTTTATGACGACTGCGGCGATTGTGCCGCCACCACCTTCTTCACGGCGTTCCACTATGACCAGCACCAACATATGTGGACCGCCCGCTGGATGCGTGGAGCCCAGGCCGCGCCCGTCTGGACAGCCAATGCCACACCCGGCGTTGCCTTGACCCAGATCTACGCTCTGCTGGCCGAGCCGAACGGGCGGCAGCTTATGGCCACCTGGAGCCACTTCGATCACGGCCCGGACCAGGATGCCATCGATAGCGTCTTCCGCTACGACCTCGACCCTTTCAGCGGCCTCGAACGCACCCAGCTTCTGACCGGAAAAGAAGCAGAATCCATCAAGCAGCGCCTATGCGCCGCGCAGGCCGACGTAAACGGCTTGGCTCGCGGGCAGGATTCAACGCTGTGCCGGCTGGCGCCCAAGCCGCGTGTCGAGCGCAAGCCCGTGACGACACCGCCCGGCAACAACCATGGCCAGTCCCAGCCGCCCAGGGCTCGTCAGTAATGTAACCTGTGGCAAATCAATGTAACTTGTGGTCAATCGGGGCCAGTCTATACCTGGTCGGCTCCGATAGCATCCAACGGATTGGAGTGTGAAATGAGTCATTTCCCAAAATTTGGAGTATTCACTTTGCTCGGCCTGGCGGCTGCCCTCAGCATCGCCGGATGTCACAAAAATGACGATCAGACGGTGACCCCCGTGGATCAGACCACCACGCCCGACCAGTCCTCCGATCCGGCGTCGGCCAACCTGGCCCCGGTTGATTCGAACTCCTCGGCGCCGGCGTCTTACAGCGGCTCCAACTCGGGGTCAGGCGGCTCTTACAGCCAGGCTCCTGACCGGGGCAACAATCAGGATCGTGATCGTGACCGGGATTACGACCGTGCTCCCGACCAAAGCTACGACCAGGGTTCGGACGACCCCGGCTACGGCGTCCAGCCGGTAGAATACGCCGATCAGCCGCCCCCGCCGCTACCCGACTACGAACAGCCTCCGGCTCCGGGAGACGATTATCTCTGGACTCCCGGCTATTGGGCATGGGGTCAGGGCGGCTATTATTGGGTGCCCGGCGTGTGGGTTGAGGCCCCCTACCAGGGCGCTCTGTGGACTCCAGGCTACTGGGGCTACCACAATCACCGGTACGGTTTCTACCGTGGCTATTGGGGACCGCACATCGGCTACTATGGCGGTGTGAATTACGGCTTCGGCTATGTCGGTGTCGGTTATCAGGGCGGTTATTGGCGAGGTGGTCATTTTGATTACAATCGCTCGGTCAACCACGTTGACGTCAACGTCGTGCACAACGTCTACGAGCATCCGGTCAGCCAGAATCGCGGGCCCCGTGTCAGTTTCATCGGAGGCCAGGGTGGCTTGCCGATCCGAGCCAGACCCGCTGAACTGGCCGCCCGCCATGAGGAGCACGCTCCACCCATGAGGGCGCAGTTGCAGAATGAGCACGCAGCCAGCTCCAATCGGGCTCAGTTTGTCAGCGTCAACCATGGCCGCCCGGCCAGTCTGGTCGTCAGCCAGCCTCTCCCGGCCGACCGCAACATCCACGCTCCGGCTGCGTTGCAGGCGCACAATCAGCCCGCGCCCCAACAGGAGCAGCGTCCGATGCCTTCGCCGCAACAACAGCGGCCAGCCTCGCCCATGCAGCCGCAACACCAGGCGCCGCCGATGCAGCAGCAACCACAGCATCAGGCCGTCCCGCAACACGAAGCACCCGCGCCGCAGCACCAGCCCGCGCCCATGCAACAACACCAAGCGCCACCGGCTCAGCAGCAGCACCAGGCGGCTCCCATGCATCAGCAACCCGAGCATCAGGCGGTCCCCCAGCATCAAGCGGCTCCGATGCAACAGCACCAGGCCCCACCGATGCAGGAACACCAGGCAGCGCCTCAACAGCAGCACCAGGCGCCGCCCCAACAGCAGCACCAGGCGCCGCCCCAACAGCATCAAGCACCCCCAGCGGAACGCCAGGCTCCTCCGCAACAGCATCAGGCTCCGCCCCCACAGCATCAGGCTCCTCCGCCGCAACACCAGGCAGCGCCGCAGCAACATCCAGCTCCGCCTCAGCGTAAGGAAGAGGATCATCCCAAGAGGTAACAAACATCGCCGTAACATCGCCACGGGCACCCGCATCGAACAGAGCGGGTGCCCAACAGCCCAAGATCCGCAAACATCGTATACTGACCTCATGTCGATCGTGCGCAATCTCGCCGGCATCGCCAAGGGCATGAGCATTACCTTCGGGGAGATCTTCGAGCCTACCCAGGTAGAGAACTACCCCGACGGCAAAGGGCCCCTGCGCGGAGCGGTCATCGAACAGCGTTATCGTGGCGCGCACGTTCTCCAACGCGACGAGAACGGCTTGGAAAAATGCGTAGCCTGCTTCCTCTGCGCTGCTGCGTGCCCGGCCAACTGCATCTTCATCGAGGCCGCTGATAACACCGAAGAGCGCCGCATCTCCTCCTCCGAGCGCTACGCCAAGGTCTATAACATCGACTACAACCGCTGCATCTTCTGTGGCTATTGCGTCGAGGCCTGCCCTACCGACGCCATCACCCACGGCCACGGCTTTGAACTCGCCACTCTGAACGCCACCAACCTCGTCATGCGCAAAGAAGACATGCTGGTGCCGGTGAGCGCTCTGACGGCAGCAAAATAGCTCACCGGCCATCCCTCCTGGCCTCCGGTTCACATTGGCGTGTTCCGGGTCGACCGCTATTCTGATTAGTGCACCTTCCGCTCTCACGCGGAATCGAGGGCCTCAGGCTCATCGGAGTGAAATGACCATAGCTCGCCAGCATCCTCTTCAAAAGATCCTCGAGAGTCGAATCGCCATCATCGACGGTGCTATGGGCACCACGATCCGCACCTACGGCATGACTGAATCGGACATTCGTGGAGAGCGCTTCAAAAACTCCGCGAAGGATCTGAAGAACAACGGCGATCTCTTCTCGCTCACTCAACCGGAGATGATTGGCGACATACACCGCCGTTTTTTGGAGGCCGGCGCCGACATCATTGAGACCAACACCTTCGGCGCGACAAGCATCACCCAAAGCGAGTTCTTCGTGGACGATCCGCGGGAGCAGGGCGGGCGCAAAGATCCCGAGTTCTACCAGAAGATCGTCGACGATCCTTTTCTCAACAGCCTTGCCTGGGAGATCAACGAGCAGTCGGCGCGGCAGTGCCGTGATGCGGCTGACCGCTTCTCGAACTCGACCTCACGTCAGCGCTTTGTCGCAGGTGCGATCGGGCCGCTGACTGTCTCTCTGTCCAACTCGCCCGATGCCGACGACGCGGGCTTCCGGGTGGTCACCTTCGATCAGGTCAGAACGGCCTATGCTCAGCAGGTGCGCGCACTCATCGCCGGCGGCGTCGATCTGCTGCTTGTCGAGACGATCTTCGACTCCCTGAACGCCAAAGCCGCACTCGTCGCAATCCGCGAAGTCTTCGATCAGGATGGCCTGAGTGCAAGCAAAAAAGAATTGCCGGTGATGATCTCGGCAGCCGTTGGACGCGGCGGCGAAACCATGATCTCAGCCCAGACCATCGAGGCCTTCTGGAATGCGGTGAAGCACGTCAAGCCGTTGTCGGTCGGGCTCAACTGCTCACTCGGCCCCGACCTGATGTATCCCTTCCTGGCGGAGCTTTCTGAGAAGTCGAACGCGGCGATCTCGTGCTACCCAAATGCAGGCTTGCCCAATGCACTTTCGCCAACCGGCTTCGATCTAGGTCCGGCGGATATGGCCCGATATCTTGGCGACTTTGCGCGTGGAGGGCTGATCAATATCGCCGGTGGCTGCTGCGGTAATACACCCGAGCACATCGCAGCGATCGCCAAGGCGCTTGGCGGCAAGCCTCCCCGGCAACTGTGGGCCGTATCTTCTGCATGTAATACCGCGGAACACCTCGAAACTGAGCCAACAGAGCGTCAGGGCACGACTTCACCGGGGTCCCCATCGACAGGTCTTCGTCGATGGGGTCGGAGTTCAGTCGTGCCGCAAAAACGCCAAAATAGCGCCGGGGCTTTAGCCCCTGAGGTGCTTCCCCTGCGTCTCTCCGGATCGCAGCCCTTCACCCAGCAGCCCGGCGTCTTCATCATGATCGGCGAGCGTACCAACGTGTCCGGCTCGCCGAAGTTCGCAAAGTTGATCAAGGAAGGCAAGTACGAAGAAGCCGTCAGCGTAGCCCGCCAGCAGGTTGACAATGGGGCAAATGTAATCGATGTCTGCATGGACGAGGGCATGATCGACGGCGTTGCGGCCATGTCGCGCTACTTGCAGTTGCTGGCCTCGGAGCCCGAGATCGCCAAGGCTCCATTCATGGTGGACTCCTCGAAATGGGAGGTGATCGAGGCCGGCCTCAAGCGCCTGCAAGGCAAAGGCATCGTCAACTCCATCTCGCTCAAGGAAGGCGAACAGAAGTTTCGCCAGAATGCCGCGGCCGTACTCAAATATGGCGCGGCGGCAGTGGTGATGGCCTTCGACGAACAGGGCCAGGCCGCCACTTACGAAGAGAAGATCC
>CAYTJN010000251.1:0-4636 GCA_964438125.1 uncultured Occallatibacter sp. | reverse complement strand
TGTAGATGGAACCGCCGCTGGCCAGGATCAGGGTCCCGGTTGTTGGACTGTTGACGGGATCAAAGTTGGAGAGCTGATTGTTGGTCTCATAAGGTGGCGTTGCCCACTCGTAACGCACGCCCATGTTAAGTGTGAGCTTGTTCGTCATACGCCAGTCGTCCTGGGCATAGAAGGAGTGCATCCGCTGGTTGTATTCAACCTGGTGATACGCGGTGAGCTCGTACTGACTGCGAGCGCCGAAGATGAAGTCGGCCAGGTTCCACGCCTGGTTATAGCTGGGATCGGTGCCTGTGTACTTGGTTTTTCCCTTAGAGAATTTCCCGCCGTAAGTGTCGTCGCCGGTATATGGGCTGAAGTTGTTCACGACCTCCGATTCACGGAGCCATTCATAGCCAAACTTGAAGCTGTGATGGCCTTTGAGCCAGGTATAGTTGACCTTCGGATCGACGACGTAAGGATTCATCACGGTAGGCAGGCTGTCTGTACGTCCGAACTGTGTAAAGCCCTTCACGACGACGTTGTTCAGACCGCTTACGAACCTCGGATCGGTCGGCACATTGGGCTCCCCGGCCTGGGCGGGGAGGAAAGGCTGCCCGGCAGAAGTTGGACTCTGCGCGCCTGCGTTGAAACTGAAGCCGACACGCGCGTCAAGCGCCGAAGCATTCGTCACTTGCCAGTCGTATCCGGCTGCCAACTGTTTGTCGGACTGGGTCAGGAGGCCTTTTGCCGTTGAGTAGATGGGTGCTGGAATGGGCGCCGGATCGAGCGCGTTGAACCTGCGCTGACTGTAGCGGGCAAAGGTGGTCATCTTCTTGCCGATAAAGTAATCGAGGCGCGCATCGCCCTTATCGGAGTCATCTGTTCCCAGCGGGAACGAAACATAGGTGTTACTGGCACTGGTCGGCAGGAGGCCAAGGACAGTCATATCCAGAGAGCTAATTTGCGGGGTCGTCGTTCCCGGCAGCATCGTCGCCTGAAGCGCGGCGATAGGAATGATGCCGTTTGAATAAACGGCTTTCGTATAGGGATTGGTGATAGGAATGGGATTGCCGCTAGCGTCGACGAATTGTCCGGAGGCCTGCGCGGCGGTGGGCAGGGTGGCTACCAAGGCCGAACGCAAGTTACGCCGGAAGCCCTCATAGTCGCCGAATAGAAAGACTTTTCCATGGATAACGGGACCGCCAACGTCAGCGCCAAACTGGTTCTGAACCAGAGCCGGATTCTCGCCGTTCACCGCAGGAACCGGCCCAATGGCGTCGAAAGCCGTGTTTCGCACATATTCCCATGCGCCGCCATGATATTCGTTGCCGCCGCGCTTGGAAACTTCATTCACAACGGCGCCGGAAGTACGGCCAAACTCCGCACTCTGATCTCCCGTGGTAAAACGAAACTCGGAGAGCGCATCTGGACTGAGCTCGGTTTCCTGGTTGGAGTAGCCCACCTCGTTCAAGTCCCAACTACTATTGTCCACGCCGTCGAGCAGGTAGGAATTGTACGTGGCGCGCAGGCCGTTGGCGTTGTAGGAGGCCTCGCGGCTGGTATCGGTTCCGTTTTCAAGGAAGGACTTGTTTACGCCGGGAACGATGAATGCAATGTCAGCCGGATCTCTGCCGTTCAGAGGCAGATTGACGACCTCGGTCGGATTGATCACCATGCTGCGATCGCTGGTATCGGTTTCTAGGATAGTTTCCACGGCCGAAACGGTCAGCTGCTGGGAGATGCTGGCGGGATAAAAAACCAGATCGACTCTCTGGCGCGCGCCAACGGTCACCGTGAACCCGGAAGTAATCGCGTCTTTGAAGCCAACGCGACTCGCCTTGACGACATAATCTCCAGCGAGGACGCTTGAGAATGCATAGTCCCCCACACCGTTGCTGAGAGTCGTTTTGGAGGTGCCGGTGTTGAGGCTCTCAAGCATGATTTGAACTTCCGACACAACGCCTCCGTTCACGTCGCGGGCGGTTCCGATGATGCTACCGCTGTCAAACTGCGCGTTCAGGAAGGTGACCGAGCAAAAGAGAAGAAGAACCCCGAGCATACGACGCACAAACGACATAACAACCCCTTTCGTGGACTTCCCAAAGGCAGAGAGCCCTTGCTTGTGGAAAACTTTCGTACTTTGTTGTTAGGCCCAATAGTACCCGATTGTTCAGAAACAGTACAAGTGCTACGACCCAAAGTAGACACTAAGGTAACGTAACAATATTCATCCCTACTTAAACGAATCAACCAGTTGCGATCCCTCGACAAGCCGGCAAAAGGTTTTCTTGCTTCAGAAGGTGCAATTGTTTGCACACGGCACCAATTGAATTTCAGTGTCGAGCGAATGGAAGCTAAGGCTTGCGCATACTTGAATAAGGACTCGATTTCCACAAACGTGAAGCAGTCTGGATGTGCGGTTTTTGTCGCTGGAAAATGAACCGCAATGCCGGCGATGATGATCGATGTGGCGAGAATGGTCCGAGCAGTTTCGGTAACTTTTCGCACTTTACTAAAGTACTCAAATATGACCTTAAGAAAGGTTGTTAGAAAGTAGATTGACCCAGCTAATTACAGTTCGTTTCGCAAACACGTACCGTGACAAATTTTAGAGGTAATTACTTTGATACTGCTTCCCAAATAAGTACTGGAACAGTTGTTACTTAGTTGTGAGGAAAAACACTAGTTTGTAGTTGACCATGCTGGGTTAAGAGATCACCATGTGTCATTGCTGCCTGCGTTGGAGCAGCTTTCATCGACTCAGAGAGGAGTTACCAAGATGATCTGTGCGAATGAAAACAAATCGGAAAAGGCGATCTCGTTAGGGATCGCGATGATCACATGTTTGGTTGCTTTGGTTATGCTTACCTCGACTCCCACTCTTATGGCGCAGCAGAATCCGTCAATCGCCGGAGACTACGCCGGAACGCTCGGACCGCTGCACGTAAAACTGCATTTGAAGGTGAACCACGCGGGCAAAGTGACAGCTACACTCGACAGCCCAGATCGAGGCGCGATGGGCATTCAATGCGAAGACTTCCATGTTGATGGACGGTCAGTCACTTTCACTGTTCCCGCCGTACAGGGCACCTGGACCGGAGCCATCGGTATCGACGGAACGCTCACTGGAACTTGGGATCAGGGCCATTCGCTTCCGCTCAACTTTGCCCGCGACACTGACGTCCAGGCAGAGAAGATCTTCAATGCTTCTCTACATTGAGATCGGCAGCCTCTAGAACTGGCGGATAGCTTACGGCAGAGGTGTGCCGTAAGCTATTCTAATTACACTATTTGTTCTCAATTCTTCTCTTTGGTCTTCACTCATTGCCGACCTGTTCGTTCGCAGGTGGCTGTCAGGGAGATTTACCCCTCCCGCAGACAAGCCGAACTCGCTGACATCAGCATGAGTTGAGTGGCCGCCGCCCGTCGCGCGTGCGATCACCTTGCTGCCGAATCAAGGCAGTTGCGCGACGGCTGGGCTTTAACCGACACTACATTAATGAAGCGTCTCATTAACCGCATTACAGGCCTCGCGCTCTTCCTTTCGCTCGGCTTTGCCCTCTCGTTCGAGGGACAAAGCGCTAAGAAGGAGACGAAGAAGCAAAATCTTGAGGGACTTTTTTCCTTAGGGTCTTTTCAGGTAAAATACGTGCGCTTCGCCGGGCAGCCGGTGCCCTCTAAGGATTTCCGCGTACTGCTCGACCACCAGGCAAAATGGGACGACGCCGGAGCGAGCAACTCAAATGGCTCGCATTTGCGCTTTGTGATGATCCAGAATCAGTCGGCTCAAGCGGAGCACGGTCCGACTCGATATCGAGTCTTTGCCGAGGGCGCTCCTCAGAACAAGGTCTATTCTCTTCAGACATGGCTGGTCAACAATGAAGCAACTACGGTCGATCGCCGCGATCTTTATGTGAATACACAGGGATTAGTGATGACTCGCAGGCCGCGGGCTGATGAGGAGAGCAGTCTCTCCGTCGGGGAGGATGAACTCCAAGTGGAGTCTGGGGCCTCGGTTGCGGAACCGATGCGGTACCTGCTGTCTGCAGTGGACGGAGAATTCCTGGTCTACGGGACCCTCGTTGCGCATCCCTTGCAGTCAAACGATCAGGGATGCAGGCTTGAGGCACGAATTGCGCAGCCGAATGAAACAGCTATTCTTATCATTGCCGACGGTTTTCCGGCGAAGAGTAAGATCCCGCTTGTGTTAAGGTCCGGCGATGCGTTGGCCAGCGATACGCTGGAGACGGATTCGAATGGCCACGCGGTTTGGGCGGTCTCTCCGATTGTGCCCGGCGTGACGCAGGGCATCTTGAAGGCTAGCGCTGAGGGACCTAACTGCCTCCCCTCTGTTGTGTTGCCATGGAGAACGGGGTCAAATGATGCTCCAAAGCCACCTGAACATTGAGGGTCAAAGCCGTCCTGTAATGGTGGCGAATATGATCTCCATAAATCACCGCGGCCTGTAACAGAGCCGGGTTTTGCCAATATTGTGAAGCTATAACAAAACCAGAGTTGTTGTATCCCGCTGCTCAACTCGGAAGTCGGTGCAACCAGCAGGAAGCAACGACTAGCCTTGAATCACCAGGACACACCAACTCTGGTTTTGTCTTAATCCAACATCAGTTAGTTCATGGAACGTCGATTGTTGTGACGC
>CAYTJN010000250.1:0-4662 GCA_964438125.1 uncultured Occallatibacter sp. | reverse complement strand
GAAAGTAAAGCGGAACCCCATGGCTTTGTGCGGAAGGTTTCTATTAACGTACTAATGTTCACAAAGGAGCCGCTGAAATCGGTCGCTGCGCAGGCGCGGGAAACAGGCGAGATAAATTCAGGTTAGCAGAATGCGAGTAATTATATGCAAAATGCATTCATGCAATTGCCCTGCCACTCGGCCGCTTGGTCATGCACAGCAGGCTCTCCGATTTACACTAGAAGGCCAGGAGCATCACACCATTCCAGGAGTCTCTCTGCATTTATGGATAAGTTTGTCATTCGCGGCGGCAATCCGCTGGTGGGCACGGTTCGCATCTCGGGCGCCAAGAACTCGGCGCTGCCCTGCATGGCCGCGGCGATTCTCACCGAAGACGAGGTCACGCTCGAGAACGTTCCCCAGGTGCGCGATATCGAAACCGAACGGCGGCTGCTCTCGTCGATGGGCGCCGAGGTTGAACTGGGCTACGGGCGCGCCCAGCATCGCACCACGATCAGTTGCCGTTCGCTCTCCGACCCGGTGGCGAAATACGAGATCGTAAAAACCATGCGCGCCAGTTCTCTTGTGCTCGGCCCGCTGATTGCCCGCACTGGAATGGCTCGCGTCGCAATGCCTGGCGGATGCGCCATCGGCGGCCGGCCCATCGATCTGCACATCAAAGGCCTTGAAAAAATGGGAGCGACAATCACCCAGGAGCATGGGTATCTCGAGGCACGCGCCAAGCGCCTCAAAGGCGCGCACCTGGTCTTCGACAAAATCACCGTAACCGGCACTGAGGATTTGTTGATGGCCGCGGTCCTGGCTGAAGGCGAGACCGTGATGGAAAACTGCGCGCGCGAGCCCGAGGTGACCGACCTGGCCGCTCTGCTCACGGCCATGGGCGCGAAGATCGAGGGCACCTGCACGTCGACACTCCGGGTGCAGGGCGTTACCAGCCTTCATGGCGCGCGTCACCGCATCAACCCCGACCGCATCGAGGCGGCGACTTTCCTTGTAGCTGGCGCCATCACCGACGGAGACCTGATCGTGGCCAACTGCAACGCCTCTCACTTGAGTTCGGTAATCTCAAAACTGGAAGAGGCCGGCGCCCGCATCGATATACTTGGGCCCGACACGGTGCGCGTGCGTTCGAGCGGCAAGCTGCGCGCGGCTGATATCTCGACCGAAGAGTATCCCGGCTTTCCCACCGACATGCAGGCCCAATACATGGCGCTGGCCACGCAGGCTGAGGGCGTCAGCGTTGTCGAGGAAAACATCTTCGAGAACCGTTTCATGCATGTGCAGGAATTGGTGCGCATGGGCGCGAACATCAAGCTGGATGGCCGCACGGCTACCGTGCGCGGACCGGCAAGGCTCTCAGCAACGGCCGTAATGTGCTCCGACCTGCGTGCATCGGCATCCCTGGTGCTGGCCGCTTTGGTGGCTGACGGCGAATCGATTCTCGACCGCGTCTACCATATGGATCGCGGTTACGAACGCATCGAAGAGAAGCTGGCCAGCGTCGGCGCGCAGATTCGCCGCATGGGCAACGTCTTCCCGTCCAGAAACGAAACGACTGAAGCAAGCTAGCGCCTAGTCTCCTGGTCTCTAGTTTCGACTTACAAATTACTCTGTCATCCGGAGCGAATTCGAACTAGACCTGCGTCTCGGTTGTTGATCAATTCAGCAACCTTCAAAAAGCACTATCTAATCCCAGGCAACGGAGCCACTGCGAGCGACAAGCGAGTGTTTGGCTCCACCGCAGGTGGCGAGCGTTTGGCTCCACCGCAGGTGGCGAGTGTCTGCCCCACCGCAGGCAGGCGGTTAGCGCCAGCTCACGGCGAGATGCCAGCGTAGCCCTCGCGATGCCGCCTTCCGCAAGACCACCTGATATTTGCGAAGTTCGAACAGGACGGGCTGCGTCTCCGAGCCTAAAGCCGCGGGCTCCGCGGCCAGCCGGTCCACCAGCGCAGTGACGGTGAGCAACCCATCTGAAGAATCAAACCACTGAGGCTCCAGTAAAGATCGCTTCCACTCCTGAACCTCAGCGCCCTGCTCCAACAACAGCTCCATCGAGTCTTGATCGGCGGAAAAATATTTCAGCAGAGGAGAGACATTCAGTCTCTCGGCCAGTCGCTCCAGCGCATCTTCATTGCGCGCCAGTGCGTGGCCGTCGACAAAGATGTCAAAGCCAGGGTCTTCACCCTCAACGACAATGTACAGACTGGCAGCCACTTTTCTGAGTTTAGTAGAAATCGAGACCACACAGCGAGGAAACACATTCACAGGCATCCAACAAACAACTCATATGGCGTGCTCCAGCAACAGCGAGGCCCGGAGTTGAACTCCGGGCCTCGCTGTCCTTCAATTTGAATTGCCGATCAGCCCTGTCCGCCGCCTGGTCCGCGGCCACCGCCCGGTCCGCCGGGCCGACGACGGCGACGACGACGATTGTTGTCTGCGGGCCGCGGCCTGCCCGCGCCAGGTGCGGCTACAGCCGTGCCAACGGGGACCGGAGCGCCTTCGACGCGGTTGAAGTTTGGCTCGTTCTCTTCGTCAAACTCTTCGCCGCTCTCCTCGAAGTCGTCTCCGCCTTCAATAAGGATGGTGCTCTGGTTCGACTTGGGCTGACGCTCGTCAAACTCATTGCGCGGCTTTCGCGCGATGGGCGTGGCTTCTGATTCAGAAGCGGAAATTTCCAACTCTTCCGCTTCAGCCGGAGCCTGAGCCGACAGTCCCAGCTTCGCCTTCTGCTCCTTGATCAGCGCCTTGCGGCTGAGCTTGATGCGATTGCCTTCGATGGCCAACACCTTCACCATCACTTGATCGCCCTCGCGCAATTCGTCCTTCACTTCCTTCACGCGATGCTCTGCAATTTCCGAGATGTGCAGCAGACCGTCGGTGCCGGGGAAGAGCTCGACAAAGGCGCCGAACTCAGCCAGCCGGACAACCTTGCCAAGATAAACCTTGCCAATCTCCGGTACGGCCGTCAGGTTGCCAATCATTTCGAGTGCGCGCTTCAACCCATCTGCGTCGCACGAGGCAACGTTGACCTTGCCCGTGTCGTCGACATCGATCTTAGCGCCGGTCTGCTCGATGATGCCGCGAATGGTCGCGCCACCCTTGCCGATCAGATCGCGAATCTTGTCGGTCGGAATCATCACGGTCTCGATGCGTGGCGCATAAGCCGAGCGCTCGGTGCGCGGTCCGTCGAGCACCGCATCCATCTTGTCGAGCAAGAAGAGCCGGCCCCTGCGCGCCTGCTCCATCGCCTGTTGCAAGATCTCGCGAGTCAGGCCGCCGATCTTGATGTCCATTTGCAGCGCCGTGATGCCCTTGCGCGTACCGGCCACCTTGAAGTCCATGTCGCCGTAGTGATCCTCAGCGCCTGCAATGTCGGTCAGGATGGCGTAATCATCGCCCTCCTTGACAAGTCCCATCGCAACGCCGGCCACAGCGCCCTTCAATGCGATGCCGGAATCAAAGAGCGCCAGACTCGTGCCGCAAACCGTCGCCATCGACGAAGAGCCGTTTGATTCGAGAATGTCGCTCACAATACGGATCGCGTAAGGCGACTCTTCGACGCTGGGCAGAACGGCTGCAATCGCGCGCTCGGCCAATGCACCGTGGCCCACTTCGCGGCGTCCTGTGCCGCCCATGCGGCCCGTCTCGCCCACGCAGAAAGGCGGAAAGTTGTAGTGCAGCATGAAGGGCTTTTTCTTGTCGCCCTCATAGCTCTCCAGGCGCTGTCCCTCATCGGCCGTGCCCAGCGTGGCAGTAACCAAAGCCTGCGTCTCACCGCGTGTGAACAGAGCCGAACCGTGTGTGCGCGGCAGAACGCTGGTCTCAATGGTGATCGTTCGAATCTCGTCAAAGGCGCGCCGATCGGGCCTGATCCGCTCTTTGGTCACTTGCTCGCGGAAGATCTTCTCGCGCAACTTTTCATAGTAGTGCGCCAGCTTTTTCTTGGCTGCTGGATCGTCGGCGGGCAGCGCCGCGGCCAGCTCGTCCTTGATCGCCTTGACCAGATTCTGGCTTTCCAGCTTCTCGTGCACCTTGGTGTCCAGCGCGTCCTTCAGACGAACTTCAGCCTTGGTCTTCAATTCCGCAAAGTACGCGTCATCAAACTCCGGCGCAGTAAACGTCCGCTTTGGCTTACCGGCTTTTGCGACCAGCTCGTCGATCGCCGCGCAGATTTTTTTCACTTCCGTGTGGCCAAACTCGATGGCCGCCAGGATCACCTCTTCGGTCTCTTCTTTGGCGCCCGACTCGATCATCACAATGCCGTCTTTGTGGCCGACGACCATGATGTTGACCGTTGTTGCTGCACGCTCTGAGTAAGTGGGATTGATAACAAACTCGCCATCCACTCGGCCCACGCGCACGGCGCCGACTGTGACCCCAAAAGGAATATCGGACAACGCCACGGCGCATGCTGCTGCATTGATGCCTACCACGTCAGGATCGTTTTCCTTGTCGGCGGAGAAGACCAGCGCGATCAACTGCGTTTCATTGCGGAATCCATCGGGGAAGAGCGGACGCAACGGCCGGTCGATCTGTCGGCAGGTCAGGATTTCCTTTTCGCTGGGCCGGCCTTCGCGCTTGATGAAGCCGCCGGGAATGCGCCCGCCGGCGTAAGTGTACTCACGATAATCGACCGTGAGGGGGAAAAAGTCGATGCCT
>CAYTJN010000249.1:0-4688 GCA_964438125.1 uncultured Occallatibacter sp. | reverse complement strand
TCCATCGCCCAAAACGCTATATCTTGGGGTCGGTGGCGTCAAGTAAATATCCCTAAATATCTATTTCGGCTCAAAAGTTGCAGATAATTTTAACACTTGTTCAATCAATGCTTTCCGAGCAAAAAGCGTTCCAGAGCGCATCATTCCTGAGACTCAGCCTTTTGCAGATTATTAGCGCTCTGTGCCGGTCGTCACGCGTTGAAACTCCATTAATTCGGCTGTGATAGCTTTAGGTTTGGGAGTACGAAAAGATCACGATGCCTACAATCACCTCATTTATCAAGCACCACTATCGCCATTTCAATGCCGCTGCTCTGGTCGATGCCGCTGAAGCCTACAACGCGTTACTCGCCTCCGGCGGCAAGATGTTCGTCACCATCGGCGGCGCCATGAGCACTGCCGAACTGGGCCTCTCTCTCGCTGAAATGATCCGTCAGGACAAAATTCACGGCATCTGCTGCACCGGCGCAAACCTCGAAGAGGATGTCTTCAATCTCGTGGCGCATGATTTTTACGAGCGGGTCCCGCACTACCGCGATCTGACGCCCGCCGACGAGGCCAGGTTGCTCGCGCGCCATATGAACCGCGTCACTGATACCTGCATTCCAGAGATGGAGGCCATGCGGCGCATCGAGAACGAAGTATTGAAAGAATGGGTCCACGCCGATAAAGCCGGTGAACGTTTCTTCCCTCACCAGTTCATGTACAAGATTCTGCTCAGCGGCGACCTGAAGCCGTCTTATCAGATCGATCCCAAAAACAGTTGGCTGCTGGCTGCGGCGGAAAAGAATCTGCCCATCTTCGTGCCCGGTTGGGAAGACTCGACCTTGGGAAACATGTACGCCGGCCACTGTATTTCCGGCGATGTGAAAAAAGTTCATACGGTCCGCACCGGTATCGAGTACATGATGGAACTGGCCGAGTGGTATACGAATACAACCGCGAAAACACCGCTTGGGTTCTTTCAAATTGCAGGCGGCATCGCCGGAGACTTTCCCATCTGCGTCGTTCCCATGCTGCATCAGGATTTGCAGCGCGAACACGTACCGCTGTGGGCCTACTTCTGCCAGATCTCGGACTCGACGACCAGTTACGGTTCCTACTCCGGCGCGGTGCCGAACGAGAAGATCACCTGGGGTAAGCTCGGTGAGAATACGCCCAAGTTCATCATCGAGTCCGACGCCTCAATCGTTGCTCCTCTACTGTTCGCCTACGTTTTGGGCTGGTAGCTCACAGCACTCGCGCCAGCCACTTCCCGGTGTGCGACAGAAGATTCGTCGCGATATCTTCCGGCGTCCCTTCGGCCACAATGCGGCCGCCGGCTTCACCGCCTTCCGGGCCCAAGTCGATGACCCAGTCGGCGCACTTGATCACGTCCAGATTGTGCTCAATAACGATCAGCGATCCGCCTCCATCGATGAGCTTGCGAAAGGCTGTCAAGAGCTTCGACACGTCGTCGAAGTGGAGGCCGGTCGTAGGCTCGTCAAGGATGTAGAGGACGCGGCTGGCTTGAGAGGGTTTAGCGACCGCGTTGGCTGCACGGACTTGCGCCAGATGGGCAGCCAGCTTAACGCGCTGCGCCTCTCCACCTGAAAGTGTCGTAGCAGACTGGCCGAGCCTGAGATAACCGAGGCCGATCTCGTCGAGTACTGCAAGCTTATCCAGCAGGCGAGCCTGTCCGGCAAAAAAGCGCAGGGCCTCTTTGACAGTCATCTGCAGTACATCGTGGATGTTCTTTCCCTTGTAATCGACGTTGAGGATCTTCGTCTGGTAGCGCGTGCCATTGCAGTCTTCGCAAGGCAGCTCAACATCGGCGAGGAACTGCATCTCGACGGTGACGGTGCCATCGCCCTCGCAAGTGTTGCAACGGCCGCCGGGCACGTTGAAAGAGAAATGGCCAGGCGTGAGGGATAAGCGCTTGGCCTCTGGCTGAGATGCATAGAGCTCGCGAATAAGATCGAAGCCTTTGATGTAAGTGATAGGGTTAGAGCGCGGCGTGCGGCCGATGGGAGTCTGATCCACGAGCACCACGTCGTTGAGGCGCTCAACGCCGGTCAGGGATTTGTATACGCACGATGGGTCGGAACCATCCGATTGACCGAGAGCCCGCGCCACAGCTCGATAAAGAATCTGATGCACCAGCGTCGATTTGCCCGAACCTGACACACCGGTAATCGCCACTAGCATTCCGAGGGGAATTTCGACGTCGAGCGAATGGACGTTGTTTGCAGCCGCTCCGCGCAGGACGAGACGTTCCTTCCCTGGCGTTCGCCGGCGGCCCGGCACAGGGATGGACAGCTTGCCAGAGAGATAGCGGCCGGTGAGGGAATTTGGGTTGGCCTCGATCTCAGCAAGCACGCCCTCGGCTAGCAAATGGCCGCCCAGTTCGCCCGCGCCGGGACCGAGGTCGAGCAGGTGGTCGGCTGAGCGCAGAATGTCGGCGTCGTGCTCGACTACAAGAATCGTGTTACCCAGGTCCCGCAATTCCTCAAGGATATGAACGAGACGCGCCGTGTCGCGAGTGTGCAGGCCGATGGATGGCTCGTCGAGCACATAGAGCGCGCCCACCAGCCGCGAACCCAGCGAAGTGGCAAGCTGGATGCGCTGCGCCTCGCCGCCGGAGAGAGTCGAAGCAAGACGATCGAGGGTAAGATACTCGAGTCCCACCGCATCAAGAAAGCTGAGGCGCTGGCGGACCTCTTCCAGGATGGGCCCGGCAATCTCCTCCTGCATAGGTGACAGTCGAAGCGCGCCAAAAAATTCCTTCGCTTGGGCAATGGTAAGGGCGGTAACTTGGCAGATATTCAGACCATCGAGGCGAACACTGCGTGCCTCAGCCCTCAGACGCTGACCTCGACAGTCAGGGCACTCGGCGTAGCCCCGATACTTACTGAGCATGACGCGCACATGCAACTTGTACCTCTTCTTCTCCATCTGTGCGAAGAAGCCGTACACTCCGGCAAAGCTGCCCTTGCCACGCAGAACGGTCTCGCGCGCTCCTTCGGACAGGTCGCGCCAGGACACGTCGAGCGGCACACCCAACTCGGCTGCGTGCTTCCGCAGATCGGTGAACCATGGCCTGCATTTTGGACGGTTCCACGGGTCGATCGCGCCGTCGTTCAAGCTGAGTCCCTTGTCGGGGATCACCAGATTCAGATCGAAGTCCACCGTGTTGCCGAAGCCCTGGCAGCGCGGACAGGCGCCGAACGGGTTATTGAAGCTGAATAAGCGCGGCTCCGGCTCGCGACCGGGGCGATGGCAGCTTTTGCACTCGTATGATCCAGAAAAACGGTGGCGTGAGCGAGCAACAGCTTCGTCACGCGGAAGCTCTTCAAAAGTGACTTCGCCGGCTTCGCGGTACGCAATCTCGGCAGCATCCACGATGCGTGCGCGGCTTTCTTGGCTGACCACAATGCGGTCCAACAGCACAAAGACCGGAAGCGTAAAGTCGAGATCGAGAAGCGACTCTGGAGTGGAGAACTCGAAGATCTGTCCGCGCTGGTAGAGACGATTGAAGCCTGAAGCGCGCAGTTCGATGAGGCGCGCCTTCAATGCCGCTGTGAGTGGTGCCTCGGGCGCCGGCTTGGCGGCGGATTTGCCTGCGGATTTCAGCGCACGGCGGACGGGTTTGCCTTCCGCTTGCGGAGCGTGCTCCGTATGTCGCACGGGAAAGAGCACGTTCAACCGCGTTCCCTCCTCCAGTGCCAGGATGAATTCAGCAATTTCATCGATGGAATCGCGTTTGACTAATCCATCGCAATTGATGCAGTGCACGGTGCCACAACGGGCATAAAGAAGACGAAGATAGTCGTACACTTCGGTGGCCGTGGCAACAGTGGAGCGCGGATTCCTTGTAGAATTCTTCTGCTTGATGGCAATTGCCGGAGCGAGGCCATCGATCAGATCCACATCGGGCTTTTCAATGCGTTCCAGGAATTGACGCGCATACGCGGAGAGTGATTCAACATAGCGCCTCTGCCCTTCCGCATAGATGGTGTCAAAGGCCAGCGAGGATTTGCCCGACCCGGAGACACCACTAACGACTGTCAGTTTCCCGTGGGGAATCTCGCAGGAGATGTTTTTCAGGTTGTGGGTCCGCGCGCCGCGAACAATAATGGCGTCATTCAATGGGAAGCACCGGGCGAAGTTAGGCCGGCCACAACACTAGCCTCTCAGCGAAGCTCAGGGTGCAACCGGCCAATGTTTATTATAAAGCGTTTAACAGATAGGGTAAAAACGCTCGATGAGAATACATGAAATGCTCAGTTGAGGCGCGCGAGTAATGTGTTGAGCATCCTCAAATGTGTTGTGGTTTAAAACCAAGCTTACCCCTCCAGGCCCGCAAGGCCCGGTGAATTGGTCCGGCGAAATTCGCGCATCATGCGCTTTGTCAGCCGGGCATGCGATCTTTTCAGTTCACCCCACCGATCTCCTGCACGGACACTCTCCCGGGTTTTCGATAACTTCATCGGTTGAGAACTCCCAACTTCCGGACAAGTGAACGCAAGAAAGCACGATTGCCTTACGCCGCGATCGCGGTCCGAAAGGCCAGAACAGGCCGTTGCACTTCTTCTTCCGCTGCTTCCCGGTCCAGAACGCGGGCAAGTGCCATCAGCACCTCCGAAGCGCACGCTGGACACTGCCTTGCGCAGTTCCCAACGCAGCTACAGTCCTGACAGAGATAAGCG
>CAYTJN010000248.1:0-4760 GCA_964438125.1 uncultured Occallatibacter sp. | reverse complement strand
CCATCGTGTTCTTTCCCGTAACATTCTTTAACGGCATCAGCAAATACATCTTCACCCCGTTGGCGCTGGGCGTCGTATTGTCGATCTTCGCGTCGTATTTCTTTGCAATGACAGTAGTGCCGCTCTACTGTGCCAAGTTCATTCGCCTGAAACACGAGGACAAAGCTTCGACAGAGTTAAAGCTCGGCTTCTTCGCCCGTTTCGAGAGAGAGTTCAACGAGAGATATGAGACGATGTTGACCCGGTACGAGACTCTCGCAAAGCGGGCCATGCAGCGGCCAGGTTTTACCGCGGCAGCGATTCTTGGCGGTGTCGCTCTCGTGCTTGCTATTACGGTTCCTTTCCTGGGCAGAGCATATTTTCCCCGCACCGATCCATGGCAGTTCGTCATTAATGTGCGGATGCCGAGCGGTACAGGGCTTGAAGTGAGCAACGACTACATTGCGAAGGTAGAGAACATCATTCGCAGTGTAGTGCGTCCCAATGACCTCGATATGATCGTCTCGAATATTGGCGTGTATCCCGATCTGTCGGCAATTTATACCACTAACGCCTCAATGGATACTGCGTTTGTACAGACCAGCCTCAAGCAAGAGCACAGCATCGGCAGCTATGAGTACATGAGACGGGTTCAGGAGAGACTCTCGCGCGAAATGCCCGAGCTATCCACCTATTTCCAGGCGGGTGGCCTGGTGGATGGGGTCATCAATCAGGGACTGCCCGCCCCGATCGATGTTCAGGTTAGTTCGATGGACATGGAGGGCGCTCATGCACTCGCGAAGGAACTCTCCCAGAAGATCAAAGCGATGCCCAATGTGAGCGGCGTCTATATTCCCCAGGATTTGGACTATCCCGGGATTGCTCTGAATATCGATCGTGAAAAGGCCAGCTTGATCGGCCTCTCCGCCAAGGACGTTGTGCAGAACGTGATTACCGCCATGACCTCCGATGGTATGGTCGCTCCCAGCTACTGGATCGATCCAAAGACCGGCAACAACTACATGGTGACAGTGCAATATGCAAACAGCGTTCTCAATAACATGTCGATGGAGGATTTTGAGAATATTCCATTGCGCGGCACTCAGCCCCCAGGCTACAGTCCAATGCAACAAGCCCATGAGGCATCCGATAATGCGCGGGAACGTTGGAGAGGGAACCACACAGCCGGTTATACGCCGCTCAGCTCTGTTGCGGACATGAAGCTGATCAATACGCCGACAGAGGTGGATCATTATCAAATTCGCCGCGTAATTGACATCTACGTTTCAACAAAGAAAGAAGCCCTACAAGGAGTTGGAAGCAATATTAACAAGCTCTTAGCCGGCACCAAGACCGACAAAAACACCGTGCTCAACCTGCGCGGCGCTGTAGTCAGCATGAACCGGTCCTTTGAGGAATTTGGGGTAGGACTGATTCTTGCGGTGTTGATGGTCTATCTGATTTTGATGACCCAGTTCACCTCGTTTATCGATCCATTCATCATCCTTATGGCAATCCCTCCAGGGTTGGCAGGCGTTGTCTTAATCCTTCTGGTCACCGGAAGCACACTGAACATCATGTCGTTGATGGGCGTGATCATGATGACCGGCATTGTTGTCTCGAACAGCATTCTAATTGTTGAGTTCGCCGGTACTCTGCACAAGCAGGGACTCTCGCTGTTGGAAGCAGTTGTTCAGTCTTGCAAGATCCGCCTGCGCCCAATTCTGATGACATCGCTGGCCACCTTGCTTGGCATGATTCCGATGGCCCTCGGGATGGAAGCAGGCAGCGAACAATATGCTCCGTTAGCGAGGGCAGTCATCGGTGGCCTCGCGGTCTCCGTGGTTGTAACCGTCTTTCTGGTTCCAGCAGTTTATTTGATCGTTCATGGCAGGCATGAGAAACAGTCTGCGATTGCCGGGGAGGCATAGGAAGAATGAAAAGACTGAAGTCTCGAGAGCTTTTTCCCAGGTTTCTCTTTACAATTGCTTTCCTCTGTTCAAGCTCACTATTTGGACAGTCGACAAGCGGGAAACCGCAGCTGCCTAATGCACCGCAAGTTGCGCTCGCTGCTATTACGGAACTAAGTGCAACGCCGATGCAGCAAGATTCCAGGGATGTCTCTGCTTTGCAAGCGGATGCCGCAACTACGGGTCCACATCCACGATTGACACAGGCTGATGCTGAAAAGCTTGCAATGAAGAACAATCCACGGGTGACCGCCGCTCAGCTGCTTGCCCTTGCGCAGCATCAGGTCGTTCGTGAAACAAGGTCCGCGGAGCTGCCGACAGGAACAGCCAGCATCACTGCCGTGGAGGCGGAAGACGCGAGCCGCATCTCCGCAGGATCGCTTACCGCCTCGCGTCTGTTCACACACGCGGGGGCCGGTGGAGGCTTCACCCAACTCATTTTAGACTTTGGCAGAACCCATAATCTTGTAGCGTCGTCAAAGCTCCAGGAGGAAGCACAGAATGCAAATGCACTCGCCACAGCTGAAGATATTGTGCTTGCCGCCGACCAGGCATTTTTCAACGCTCTTCAGGCGCAAGCTCTTCTTAAAGTGGCGGACCAGAACGTCAGCACACGCATGACGACACAGACTCAAGTCAACCAGTTGACCAGCAACAAACTGAAATCGACTCTCGATTTGGCTTTTGCCAATGTTACTTTGTCTCAGGCGAAAGTATTGCAGCTTGATGCTCGAAACAATGCCGATTCGACGATGGCGTCATTGGATGCCGTGTTAGGTCTCGACCGGCAAGTAACATACGATTTGGTAGAAGACGACACGCCGCTGACAGCTCCTCCAACTGATCCAGACCAGCTCTTGCAACTGGCACTAAAGCAACGCCCAGACCTGCAAGCTCTGAACTATAGCCAGCAAGCGGCAGTCAAATTCAGCCATGCCGAGCGCGATCAGAAGCTTCCAAGTATTAGTGCTGCTGGCATAGTAGGTAGTGTGCCCATTCGGCCCGCCCAATACTATCTCAACAACTGGTGGGGCGGCATTGGCGTCAACATGAATATCCCCATCTTCAATGGTTTTCTCTACTCGGCACAGGCGAAGGAAGCTACTATCCGCGCTCGAGCAGCCTCTGAACAGAGTCGCGATCTGCGCGATCGGATCGTCAGGGACGTGCGGACCGCATGGCTTGCCACAAATACTGCGTATCAACGGGTCGCTGTGACAGAGGAGCTCCTGAAAGAGGCAAACCTCGCGCTGTCGCTGGCACAGACTCGCTACCAACTGGGATTGAGCTCAATCGTGGAACTAAGCCAAGCGCAGTTTCAACAGACGGATGCAGCAATCGGCAACACAGACGCGCAATACCAATACCGGCTTGCTCTGGCAACGCTCAACTACCAGACGGGAGCAAATCCATGATCGAAAACTTCAAGCTGAAGGTTTTCCGAGTAGTTGCGGACAATCTGAATTATCGCAGGGTAGCGGACGAACTTCATTTTACGCAACCCGCGGTGACGGCTCAGATCAGATCGTTGGAAGAAAGCCTTGGCATTGCGCCCTTCGATCGGGTGGGTCGTGAAACCAGTCTCACCGTGGCTGGGACAACCCGGTTGCAATATGCGCGAAAGATCGAGGCAGTTGCTAACGATGCCGTCGCCGCTCTTGCGCCGTTTGGTGGACTCAAATGGGTCGAGTTGAATATCGGGGCATCACACACCATAGCTAACCATCTTTTGCCAACTCTCTTACTTCAACTTTTGCGGGAGTGGCCTAAGCTCGGGATTCATGTCACAAGCGGGACTACAAACGACGTCCTGCAGGCTTTGAGTTTGCATCAGACCGGAATTGCATTAATCGAGGCCCCTGCTCATCGTCCGGATCTGAAGATTGAGGCTTTCGGTGAGGATGAGTTGACGCTCATCGTGAAACCTGATCATCGC
Source organism: uncultured Occallatibacter sp. (assembly GCA_964438125.1). GTDB lineage: Bacteria > Acidobacteriota > Terriglobia > Terriglobales > Acidobacteriaceae > Telmatobacter. The sequence continues at coordinate 875 of CAYTJN010000248.1, read as the reverse complement.
TCGGCAATGAAGTCAACTATGAGCGCTGTCGAATTGGTTCAGGAGCCGATTATTTTGCGAGAGGTCGGGTCCGGTATGCGTCACTTGGTCGAGGAATATTTGGAACGAAATGGCATTTTGCGCCAACAGCTTCAAACATTTGTCGACATAGACTCGACGGAGGGAATCATTTCCTCAGTCGAAGCAGGCCTGGGTGTTGCTTTTGTGCCAAGTCTCGCGCTTGAAAAGCCGCTGAAACTCGGAACGGTTAACGCAGTTCAACTCGAAAACGGTCCGATCCGGCGCGAGCTAAGTGTTGCCATGCTGAACGGCCCGGATCCACGAGGCCCGGTGGGAGCTTTGCTGGAACTTGTTCGCGAAAATGGCGCTTCTAAGTGGTACTCGATATCGAAGAGCAAGTTGTGTGATGAGCTTGCAAAAGCATTGTGATGAGTCAAGTCATCTGCTTCTGAGATCTCGAGCAAGGAGATACCGGAGGTGCAAGTGATCGGCGACAAGCCAGAACTGAAGCTGAATTCGGTGATCTATGCGACGGATTTCTCTCTCTGCGCCGAGAACGCAGGAGCATATGCGCTGCGGATTGCGGATTACTTTGCGGCGAGCCTGCTTATCGTTCATGCTTTCACCCTTTCCCAAGCGGCGATGGAAGTGGAGGTTGCCAAGCTGCTCGAAAGCGCACAGAGAAAGGACCTCCAGATACTGCTATTGAAGAAAGCCTCTCTGTTGACGACACAACGCGCCCATGCCCTCCCCATGCTTCTAGAGGGTGATCCGAAGGAAGTTATTCCGCTACTTGCCGATGTGCATTCGCCGTCTCTGGTCGAATTGGGCAAGTCTTTTCATTCGTCAGGTTCTTGTTTTTTCATTCTTTGGAA
>CAYTJN010000247.1:0-4760 GCA_964438125.1 uncultured Occallatibacter sp. | reverse complement strand
CAGATTCTCCGGCAAGTCGCGCACCGTCATCGACGGCCCTTTCACCGAGGCCAAGGAGCTCATCGCAGGCTTCTCGATCTTGCAGGTCAAGTCCCTGGAAGAGGCGATCGAGTGGGTCAAGCGTGCACCCAACTGCAACCCCACCGGCGACTCCGAAGTTGAAATCCGCCAGATCTTTGAGATGGAAGACCTCGCACCCGTCCTGTCCGACGAGCAGATCCAGCACAAAGTGGAGAAACGAGCCGAGCTGCCCCATCAGACCGCCAACAAATAGCCGCTGTTGCATCCGAGGATTGAATCTGATGTGATCGGTAGCAGTGTCTGCTACCGATCCACATCACGACACACATCAAGCTCTGCACCGCACCATCGAAGCTGTCTGGCGTATCGAGTCCGCGCGCGTCATTGCTGGTCTCACGTGCCTCACCCGTGACGTCGGCCTCGCAGAGGACCTCGGGCAGGAAGCCCTCATCGCCGCGCTGGAACAGTGGCCACAAACTGGCATCCCCGACAATCCCGGCGCATGGCTCACCGCCACCGCCAAACGCCGCGCCATCGACCTCTTTCGCCGCAATGCCGTCGCCCAGCGTAAGCACGAAGATCTTGCGCGCGACTTGGCCACACTCGAACAAACTGCGCCTGACCTCGACTCCATCCTCGACGACCCCATTGGCGACGATCTCCTCCGCCTCATCTTCATCGCCTGCCATCCTGTCCTCTCCGCCGAGTCCCGCGCAGCCCTCACGCTCCGGCTCCTCGGCGGCCTTACCACCACAGAGATTGCCCGCGCTTTCCTCACCACTGAAGTCACCATCGCTCAGCGCATCGTCCGCGCAAAGCGCACCCTTTCCGACAAGCACATTCCCTTCGAAATCCCCGGCACCCCCGAGCTCGCCGCCCGCCTCTCCTCCGTCCTCGAGGTCATCTACCTCATCTTCAACGAGGGCTACTCCGCCACCGCCGGAGACGATCTCATTCGCCCCATCCTTTGCGATGAAGCTCTCCGCCTCGGTCGCATCCTCGCCGAGCTCACCCCGCAGGAATCCGAAGTCCACGGCCTCGTGGCCCTCATGGAGATCCAGGCCTCCCGCACCCTGGCCCGCATCGGTCCAACCGGCGAACCCATCCTCCTCGTCGATCAAAATCGAGCAAACTGGGACCTTCTCCTGATTCGCAGGGGCCTCGACGCAATCGACCGAGCCGCAAGCATTCTCGATACGAACGGCAGTACAAACAGCACACCCACGGACATAAGCCGAGCCCGCGGTCCCTACCTCGTTCAGGCCGAGATCGCCGCCTGCCACGCCCGCGCCCGCATGCCATCGGAAACCGACTGGCACCTCATCGTATCCCTCTATACCGAACTGGCTCAACTAACCCCATCCCCGGTCATCGAGCTGAATCGCGCCGTAGCAGTCTCTATGGCCAGCGGCCCCCAGGCTGCCCTAGGCTTGGTCGAAGCGCTCGCCCGCGACCCTTCTCTCGCGCGCTACCATCTTCTCCCCAGCGTCCGCGCAGACCTCCTCTACAAACTAGGCCGCCATGACGAGTCCCGAGCTCAATTCGAACTCGCAGCCTCCCTCACCCAAAACGCCCGCGAACGAGCGCTCCTGCTAGCCCGCGCGGCTTCCTGCCAAACGCCATCAAGTTAGCCGGTCTTCAACCAACCGCCGGGGTAACAGAGTTCCGTTCGCCGCGCATGCCTTGATCTCTGAACGCCTGAACAACCGGTCCAGGCCGCGGTGGACGCGCACGCCTGAATTAGGCATGTAGAAATCTTGAACTTAAAAACTAAAGAAGGAAGCCAACTCGGCCGATGTCTCTCAGTGACCTTCTGCGTTGCTTCAGCGCGAAAGCGTTCAAATCTGAGGGCACATGATCTCTCTAAAGAAATATCTGGATTCCGTGGAACCTGACTCTACGGCCGGGGGCGAAACGTCGCTCACAGACCTCGCTAACGTGGCCATCTCAGCTTACCGTTCAGCCTTATTGGAGATGGGAAGTTGTAGTCAAGAGGCCTGTCCGGTTCTCGGGCCAAGTCTTAGACAAGGTCTGGGGAAGCTTGAAGCGGGGCTGTCTGACTCGGTGAGCCGCGAGGCCTTGCAATTCACGGAAAAGAAGGTCCAGGGGCAGTTACAGGATTGGGGCAAGAAAACAGCCAGCCATTACCGGAAACAGACCGGCGAGGTAAGAGAGCTGCTGATCGTGATGGCGCGCACGGCCGAATCCGTTGGCGAACGAGATCAGCGCTGCGCCGGACAAATGAACGCGGTCACAACCCGGCTCAAGACGATTGCAAGCCTTGAGGACCTGACGCAGATCAGATCGTCGATTGAGAAGAGCGCTGCGGAATTGAAGACCTCGATCGACAGAATGACCGCGGAAGGAAAGGCTGCGATTGAAGAGCTTCGCGCAGAGGTCACCACTTATCAGGCCAAACTGGAGGAAGCTGAACTGATCGCTTCGCGGGATGGTCTGACAGGGCTTGGCAGCCGCTTGTGGGTAGAAGGCCAGATCGAGCGCCGAATCAAAGCAGGTACTGCGCTATGCGTTGCCGTGATCGACATCAACGGATTCAAACCGATCAACGATGAACATGGTCACTTGGCCGGGGATGAGGTGCTCAAGCAATTCGCCGCCGAGCTTCGGTCCGTGTGCCGTTCCGCGGACCTGATCGGACGCTGGGGTGGAGATGAGTTCATCATTTTGCTGGACTGCGATTTGACCAATGCGAAGCTGAAGGTAGACCGGCTTCGTGAATGGGTGTGCGGGAGTTACAAGATCCAAGGACGAAACGGTCCGACCAAGTTGCACGTCGATGCCTCAATAGGTCTTGCCGAGCATCTGCGCGATGAATCGATGAAGGAACTGCTGGAACGGGCCGATGCAGGGATGTACCGGGACAAAGCTGCCTTTAAGGCTAGAACTGCCGCTACCAGGCCGTAAATCATCGTTAATCCCGATCTTTGGAGGCTCGGCGCGCCTGAATATGGGATTGGGGCGACGTCCGGAATTCGGTTGAATTGATGTTCCTCTGCCTGGCCCATTCTGGGACAGGTTTCCTCCTTGTGCCTGTCCTGGAACAGCCTTCTCTGCTTTCTTTCATTACTCACTTGAGTTCCATCTCCTTACGCGGGAAGGTAGTGGGGAGCCGACTCTTAGCGCACGCTAAGCCGGGGGCTGGAAAGCTGGAGCGGGCCATCCTACGGGATGAAAATGCCGCACAAAGGGAAAAGACTGCTATGAGGTTACTAATCGCCGAAGATGACCGGGCTCTGGGATTGTTCCTGAGTCGCGGCCTAGAGGCCGATGGGCACCGTGTCCGTCTGGCCTACGATGGAGCCGCTGCGGTGGAGGCATTTCGCCAGGAACTGCCCGACCTGACCATTCTTGATCTCAACATGCCGGTGAAGGACGGCGAGCAGGTGCTCGAAGAGGTGCGTCTGCTCGATCTGGATCTGCCGGTACTGGTGCTGACTGCCCGGCAAGAGGTGGACACGCGGGTTCGCTGCCTGGATCGCGGAGCCGACGACCTGATGGTCAAGCCATTCAGCCTTCACGAACTGCGGGCTCGCTGCCGGGCTCTTTTGCGCCGCAAGCGCGAGGCGCGGCTTCTCTTGCGCGCAGGCGATCTCGAAGTGGACCGGTTGGAACACACCGCACGACGTGCAGGCGAGGCGATCATCTTGACCAACAAGGAATTCGCCCTGCTCGAACACCTGATGCTCAATCGCGGCCAATGTGTCTCGCGGGTGGAGTTGCTGGACTCGGTTTGGAACCTGGAACCGACGCAGACCACCAACATTGTGGATGTCTACGTCAACTACCTGCGCCGCAAGCTCAAGGATCCGCCCCCAGGGGTGCTGATCCGCACGGTGCGCGGGCAGGGTTACATGGTGCCGCCCGAGAGCGAGATCGCGCCCTCCCCTTTGCCCCCGCTACCGCTGCCCGCGATGCTGCCGGTGGTTGTCGTTCCGGCGGCGGCCGCTCCGGCTCTTGAAGCACTTTAATTTTTTGATTCGATCAAAACTTACCCATACTGAGGAGAATCATCATGGTCACTGTTCCCGTATCCACGCTTCCGCCGCCCACACGCACACGCCCGCGCACTGCGCTCGTCACCAGCGCGGACCGCAGCTTTCGCCAGCGGCTCTCTCAAACTCTCACCGGGCTTCGCTGGCAGGTGCGCGAGGCCGAAGGCGGCGCCCAGGCATGGGCGGAGGCGGAATCAGCCTTACCCGAAGCCGTCATCGTCGACAGTTGGCTTCCCGATCTCGATCTCGGCGAATTCTTGAAGGATTTCCGCAGCCACTTTCCCGAAGTGGATCTGCTGACCGCAAGCGGTTCAATCGCGCAGGAGAGCCCGCGCGGACCTCACCGTCAAGAACTGCTGTACGCTCTTCGCCGCTCTCAGGACACCGACACGGCGATCTGGAATACGGCTCCCGCTCTGAATATGCCAATGCATTCCAACGACCTCCTGCGTGCCGGTTCCATAGCAATCACGGTCCCTGCGGGCACAACTCCGTTCACCGCCTTGTCGTCGGGCAGCACACAGGAGGCGCAACCGTCTCTGGGCCAACCCCGCACTTTGCCTGCCGAAGCGACTCTGCCTGCGGTGCGCGTCGAAACGGCTAAAACCGAGCGCTTGCCGGAGCTGATCGGCTATGCGCCCTGCATGCTCGAGGTCAGCCGCCGCATCCGTCTGGTAGCCCCGCGTTCGACCCCGGTGCTGATCGAAGGGCCCACCGGTTCAGGCA
>CAYTJN010000246.1:0-4782 GCA_964438125.1 uncultured Occallatibacter sp. | reverse complement strand
AGGAGATCGGCGACATCATCGCCGAGGCAGTGAAGGTTGTGGGCAAGGACGGCGTTATTACCATTGAAGAATCGAAGACCATGCATACCGGTCTTGAGACTGTCGATGGAATGCAGTTTGACCGCGGCTATTTGAGCCCGTATTTCGTCACCGACACCGAGCGGCTCGAAGTTGTGCTGGAAGAACCCTACATCCTGATCTTTGAAAAGAAGATCAGCGCGATGAAGGATCTGCTGCCACTGCTTGAGCAGGTTGCGCGCGGCGGCAAACCGCTGTTGATTATCGCTGAAGATGTCGAAGGCGAAGCGCTGGCGACTCTGGTTGTGAACAAGCTGCGCGGCACCCTGAACGTTGCCGCTGTGAAGGCGCCGGGCTTCGGCGATCGCCGCAAGGCAATCCTGGGCGACATTGCCATCCTCACGGGCGGCAAGGCCATCACCGAGGATCTGGGCATCAAGCTGGAAGGCGTGAAGCTCGAGGATCTGGGCAAGGCCAAGAGAATCACGATCGACAAAGACAATACGACGATCGTTGACGGCTCCGGCAAGGCCACAGACATTGAGGGCCGCGTGAAGGAGATCCGCTCTCAGATTGAAAAGACCACCTCGGACTACGACAAGGAGAAGTTGCAGGAGCGGCTGGCCAAGCTGGTCGGCGGCGTTGCGATCATCAAGGTGGGCGCGGCAACCGAGACAGAGTTGAAGGAAAAGAAGGCTCGCGTCGAGGATGCTCTGCACGCGACTCGCGCGGCAGTTGAAGAAGGCATCGTCCCCGGAGGCGGCGTAGCGTTGGTTCGCGCCATTCCCGCTGTGGACCACTTGATCAAGACGCTTGAGGGCGACGAGAAGATCGGCGCACAGATTGTTCGCCGTTCACTCGAAGAGCCTCTGCGGCAGATCGTTGCCAATGCCGGCGAAGAGGGCGCGGTGGTAGTAGCCAAGGTTCTTGAGTCCAAGGACCCGCACTATGGCTACAACGCACAGACCTCGGTTTTTGAGGATCTGGTGAAGGCGGGTGTTATCGATCCCACCAAGGTTACACGTACGGCGCTGCAGAATGCGGCCTCGATTGCCGGATTGCTGTTGACCACCGAAGCTCTGGTGGTCGAGATTCCGGAGCCGAAGGCTGCTCCGGCCGGCGGTCATGGCGGCGGCGGCATGGACGGCATGTACTAGGACTGGCCGTCCAGGCATACACGCCTTCGGACAAAAACAAAGGCCTCCAGCTTCGGTTGGAGGCCTTTTTCTTGGAGCGTTTTCGGAAATGTGTAGACCGTTGTTTTGCGGATACCCCATCCATTCGCAGAAAAACGCGAAATGGAGGGCGCACGGAAGTACTACAGATCCGTCAGCGCTCTAAGACAAAGAACCACTTACAGCGCGTGATCCTTCTCGGGCGCCAAGCACCCGCACCGACTGACCTGCTGCACAGATTGCTAAGACGCCATCACGACGACCTTAGACGGAACCAACGAAGTAGGCGTCGGCACCGGCTGTGGCCGCATGGCGCGCAACCATCCTGCGGAGAGCCAGGAGCGAGGGATTGAGAACTCGGACCATCCGCAATCGAGGCATACGACGACGTCTGGCGAGGGGGTCATTGGTGGGTGGCTGAGCGTGCGAAGGCAATTGCGATAGAGCCGCACTTCTGCTGGGATTACAGATACTGAGGAGGATTGGCACTTCGGACAAGTCATAGATTCACCTCTGAAGTAAAAACATCAGGGCAACACAAGAGTAGCAATCGGGGCAGTCGCTTAACTCTAATCTTTCCCTAGACAGGGTTTCAATGATTATTGTGCTAAATGCGGAACAGTGCCTGGAAATCGTTTCCATTTTGGAATAATCGCTTTCATATCATGAAAATAGTTTGAACAAACCACCACGAGGTCCTCTTTTTTCGGTCCGGCATGTGATCTGAAAACGATCAAGTCTCGAACGGCGGTGAATCAGGGTCGGACTCCACCGCCGTTGCTCGATCAACACGGATTATCGAGAGCACGAGAATTTATTGATTCTTTGCCTTCGTCCACTCAATTCGTAGGCCCGCGCGGACATTGAAGGGCAAACTGGGGAAGCCGATGGGCGCAATGTGTTGGTTGTCCGTGAGGTTTTCTGCCTGACCGTAGAGGTTGAGCCAGGGGAGCAGCTTGTAGCTTGCACCCAGATCCAGCTTGGCGTAGCCCCAGTCGAGGTTGCGATTGGGCAGGATCAGCGAATATCCAAAGTTGCTGTCCAATAGGAACGTAGAGTCGTCGCTGCGGCTCACGAAGGCAGATGTGAAGACTGCGGTGAGTTTTCTGGCTGAGTAACTGGCGGTGAAGAAGCCCGTGTGTGGAGGGCGTTTGAAGGGCCGTGCGCCGACCAACGGAGAGAACGCGCCAAGGGGAATGCAATTCGGGGTACCGAGCGAACACCCGGAGGGATAGGTGGGAGCATAGCCGCCGATCAGTGCCGCATTGTCGCTGGAATAGGAGCGCTGCACGACGCTATCAAGATAGGTGTAGCCGCCGCGAAAGAAGATGTGCTTTCCTATTCCGCTCTCGACGGTGGCTTCGACCCCTTGCGCACGAAAGGCCTCAGTGTTGACCGTCAGCCCATTGTCGTTGACGTAGTCGGTCCCGAGATCGGCCGGTGTAAGGCCGGGAATGAGATTGATGAGTAAAGGAGCGGGAACAGACTCGATCTCATTGCCGAATTGATTGTGAAAGTAACTGGTTCGGAAGAGCAGGTGTTCGTCCCAAAACGCCTGTTCCACTCCGCCTTCATACGTTCTGGTGGCAGGGGCTTTCAGCGGCCCAATATTCAACTGCTGGGGAGTTACGCCGTTGCAGCTCGTGCAATGTTGAAGAAACACGTAGAGCGATCCGAGTTGATTATCCAAAGATGGTTCGCGTACTCCATCCCCAAAGTTGAACAAGATGCGTGTTCCGCTGAAGATGCCCTGGCGCGGACGAAGTGCGTAGTAGGAAACTCCGGCGCGCGGCGAGGTTTGAACACCGAAAAGCGAATAGTGTTCCAGGCTTCCGCCGAGGGTATAGAAGAATCTGTCCTTGAAATCACCGTGGACCGCCGCGAGATAGTCGTAGTTCACGCGCTCGACCGCGGGGTTCGTGCTGGCGGGTTCGGCGCCGCGTTCATCTTCATAATGAAAGCCGATGAGCGCGGCCAGATGCGGAGTAACTCTGTAATCGCCCTGGTAGACAATCTGATCGCGATTGTTCACGTATTGGTATTCGGCCGGATAAACGCCTGCGAAGTCCAGAATCGCCTGGCCCGTTGCCGAATAGCCGTTGGCTCCTGTAATGGTGACCAAGTCCCCGAGGCTATCTCCATATGCATCGAAGTCGCCGCTGCCTTCCTGCATCCACTGGTGATATTGCTCGCGCTTGCGGGTGGCTCCGTAGCGCAGAAAATTGTGCAGCGATGCGGTGGTCTGGTTGTCGATGGAGGCGCTGATGAAAAGATCCTGGTCTTTCTGCGTCGCATCGTCGGCAACGTGATAAAAGTCCCATGCGTTGGGGACACCGGTTGCGTCGACGCCATAATGCAGGGTGGCGCGAATCTGTGTGTTCCCGCTCAGTTGCCAGCCGAGATTGGCGGCCGTGGTGGCAACGTGAAACTCGTCCAGCGGCAGATTGTTGGCCGTCTGAAGCCAACTGAAGGCGCCAAGATAGTCGAGTTTGTTATGCGCGCCGGCCACTTCCAACTCTTCGCGCGAGGTGGAGAGATTGCCGCCATCGGCCTGCAGAAGAATAGAAGGAAATCTGGTTGTACCGTGCGGGGTGCTGAGACTGACAACACCGCTGCTCGCATCTGCGCCATAGAGATTGGAGTCGGGACCACGATAGATCTCGGCGCGTTCGACGGCCGTGGTCGAGAGTGGGCCAAAGTCGAATTGACCGCCCATGTCGTCGACGCTCACACCGTCTAGAAGAACCTTGTTGGAGTCTGAGTTTCCGCCACGGATGAAGAGCGAGGTCTGCGCGCCAAGCTGGCCTGACTGCACCACCGTCGTTCCGGGCATCAGACGCAGAGTGCTAGTCAAGTCATCGCGCAAAGCCAGATCGATTGGTCCGAGAACGCTGATCGCGGAGCTGGTTTGCGGTTGGGGCGTGGGAGATCCGGTGGCCGTGACCACGATGGACTCGCGCACCCATTCGGGTTCGAGAACGATGTCGCGTTCGATAGAATCAAGCCGGCCGGCATAGAAGCCCGGCGTCTCCAATTGGCGAAAGCTCGAAGCGGAGACGACCAGGAAAAAACGGCCCTCAACACCGCTGAGAATCTGAAAGCTGCCGTCGGCCTTGGAGACGTCTGATCCGACGGGGTTGCCGCCGCTGATCAAAACCACAGTCGCACCGGTAATTTTGGCGCCGGAGGCATCTGTAACGGTGCCCCGGATGGAAGAGGCCTGACAGATCGTGACACTTGAAACGATCAGTAGCAGGACGAGTGCGCGCGGCAATGCGCACGACAGATGAAAGCGAAAAAAAGATCGGGTGGAATCAGGCATGAAGGCTCCTTCGTTCCCCTCGGAACGCAAGCGGGTTGAGGGCGCGAGGACCGGTCTCCTGACTTGCGCTCTTCCAGCGACCTTCCCACAGATGCGCACAACGGCGATCTGCAGTGGTTGGCAAGGTGCTCCGCGACGAGCCGAAGGACCCTGGCTGGTTCCCTGCCCTGGCCGATAGAACGGGCCGCTGGACAGGAGCGCTCACAGTTGCGGGGCAGTGGCGGAGTTTCACCGCCTTCCCGAGCATCCTGGCGATTGCCGTGGTAG
>CAYTJN010000245.1:0-4826 GCA_964438125.1 uncultured Occallatibacter sp. | reverse complement strand
CAAGCTTCCCGGCACCGACGGCCGCAAGATGTCCAAGAGCTACGGCAACACCATCATGCTGACCGACCCGGAGCCGGAGGTCCGCAAGAAGCTCAAGACCATGGTCACTGACCCGGCCCGCGTACGCCGCACCGATCCCGGCGACCCCGACAAATGCCCGGTAGGCGACCTGCACAAGGTCTTTTCGACCCCGGAGACAATGGCCAAGGTCTATGACGGCTGTCGCTCGGCTGGCATCGGCTGCATCGAGTGCAAAGGCTGGGCTGCGGATGGCCTGGTGCAGGTTCTTCAGCCGATTCAAGCCCGGCGCGCGAGCTTTACTCCGGCTCAGGTGATCCAAATTCTCAAGGAGGGCTCAGATCGCGCCCGCCTTCGCGCTGAACAAACCATGCAACAGGTACGCGCCGCCATGCAGTTAACTCTGCCCGGCGAATAGCTGGCCCGCGCTCACTTCAAGCCATTTCTGTCGCTGATAAATGTTTGCAGATGATTTTGCCATATCCTGCTACTCTGAGCTTGGGTCGATCTCCGGCAGGCCCGGCTTGGGTCTTGACGGTACCTGAAGGGTACCCCCCACCCCCCCCTATTTCCTGTGTAACTGTGAAACTGTGATGCGACAAACTGCTGCGATTGCCCTGACTTCAGCGGGGTGAGCCAAGCGCGTCCCGCTAGAATTGAATCCAGTGGCTGAACGGCCCTTAACGGAATCCTCTTCGCCAGCGCCCTCCAGATGGGCGCGCGGCTTGTCAGTGTTGCGCCCCTCGCACGCACACACTGCATTCACCGGAAGCGTCCTGCTCGCGGCCTCCTCGTTGCTGTCGAGCATCATCGGCCTCTGCCGCGGGAAATTCATCGCTTGGCTCTTCGGCGCGGGCCCGAACACCGATGCGTATATTGCCGCCTTTAGGCTGCCCGACCTGATGAACAACTTCCTGGTTGGCGGAGCCGTCTCCATCACATTTGTCACCATCCTCAACCGTTATCGCGAACAAGATGAAGAGGCCGAGGGAGAGCGTGTTCTATTTACCGTGCTCAACCTGATGACGATAGTGCTCACTGCGGCCACCATCGTGCTTATGTACCTCGCCGCGCCCTTCATTCGCTTCACCAACCACGGCTTTACCGCGGCGCAGGTCTTGCTTTGCGTCCACATGACGCGGATTCTGCTTCCCGCTCAAATCTTTCTTTTTATCGGCAGCATATTCTCAGCCGCGCTGCAGTTTCGCAAGCAGTTTCTCTATCAGGCAGTCACTCCCATTATTTACAACCTGTGCATCATCGCCAGCGGCGTTTTGCTGCACCGCCGCTTTGGGGTTTCATCCCTGGCTATGGGCGCAACCGCCGGATTCCTTCTGGGATCATTCGCTCTCAATGCACTGGGAGCAGCCCGCGCCGGCGTGCGCTACCGTTTCGACATCGACCTTCATCATCCCGGCATTCGCTTGTGGCTGCAGATGACGCTGCCGCTCATGTTTGGCTTCACGCTTCCTTTTCTGGATCAATACTTCGCAGGCTACTATGCGTCAAATCTGGCCGGCGCCATTACGCGCCTCGCCAATGCCAAACAGATCTTCTCCGCACCCATGACCATGCTCGCCCAGGCCGCCGGCGTCGCTTCGCTGCCCTTCTTTGCCCAGCTCTGGGCCAAGGGCAAGCACTATGAATTCGCCGTGGGCGTAGCCGATTCCGTTTCTCGGGTCGTCGCTCTAGGACTGCTCGCAGCCTCCGCCATGATCGCGCTCGCGCATCCCATCGTCGGTTTGATCTTTGGCGGAGGACGATTCACCGCGGAGGACGTGCGCCAGACCGCTCTCTTCTTTTCGCTTTACACTCTCTCGCTTTTTCTTTGGTCGGCGCAAGCGATTTATGCTCGTTCCTTCTATTCCGCCGGAATCACCTGGCTGCCCATGGGAGCCAGCACCATCATCACGATCGTCGCGTTCCCGCTCTACAAGTTCGGTTATCACTGGTTCGGAGCGGCCGGTTTGGCTCTGGCCTCCGACGCCGGCATCGCCCTGCAAGCTATCACTCTGGCCGTGATGCTGCACCAGCGGCGCATGGTTTCGCTGGCCGGCTTGGACTACGCGGAGCTGGGCCGGTGCCTGTTGGCCGCGACGGTCGGCGGTGTTGCGGTCGGCTTCACCTTCAACTGGATGGGAAGCGCGCTGCAAATGGCGTTACCGAATCACAAGCAATGGATCGACCTGGCGGTGGTCGCGGCGGGCACGGTGATCTGGCTGGCGGTTGTTAAATGGGTGCTTGAAAAGAGCGGGTCGGCGCTGCCCAGAGTGACGATGAAGCGACTTGGGCTGGCTTAATATATTCGCCCTGAGTTCGCCGTTTCTAACCCGTCGGCGCTCCAGCGCATATCTTTCCGTTCGAGATTTACCGTCGTTCTCTCGCTTCAAAGCACAAACGCCCCTCTCGCCGTAGGGGCGTCTGTGCTGGAGCGGATGAGCTGTGGCTACGCTTGGACCGGTTTAGGCGCTTCCACTGGGGCCGGAGCTCCGGGCTTTGCGTCGGCCTTGCGAATATCGATGCCGCCTTTGAAGAAAGCACCATCCTCAATGCTGATGCGCGCCGCGGCCACATCGCCGGTCAAAGCGCCCTCGGCGCGGATATCGACCCGGTCAGTGGCGGAAACGTTGCCGCGCACCTTGCCCAGAATTACAATCTCACGGGCCGTGACGCTGGCTGAGACTTGCCCGTTGCGGCCCACCGTGACGCGGTTGCCGGGCAGGATAATGCTGCCCTCGACCTTGCCGTCGATAAACAGCGATTCAGATCCGGTGATCTCGCCCTTCACGAAGAGGCCTTTGCCGATGGTCGCCTGGTCGCCAGCCGAAACCGGGGCGCGGTTCACGGGTTCAGGCGCAGCAACGGGCGGCAAAGGGCGGGAAGGCTCTGGGGTGATGTTAGGAGTGGTGGGGCCGGTTTGAGTGGGTTTCCACATAGCGCTCACGAGATTCCTTTTCTGTCCTGAAAGGACTGGGCTATCCAAGGCATGGGCCATTGCCTTGGGCCCAAAAATGGATGTAGGGACTGCCAGACATTTTATTCCTGGGCAACCCACGCGCGGCCACAAATAGAATGTTATCTCTTCGCGGTCCGCTTGGAAAATTGCGTTGGCGCTATTCTAAGCCCACCGACCTCAGATTGGCGAGAGCAGCGATAAAGGTTGAGGATCATGAGACAATTCGATCAACTCTAGACGCTTCCAGACCGAATAAGGAGTGTCGCGAATCGTGCTGCTATTGCTATTTTACAGTGGGTCACGCTAGAGGCGTCCCGCGACAGCATCATTCAAATGAGAGTCCCGATGCCCTACTCTTAACCTATGACTGACAAGGAATTGCTGGCGCGAATCGCTCGCTCGGCCGGCGGCAAAGCCGGGTACAAACAATTGGTGCGTGAGCTGAGCCTGAGCGGAGGCCGGGAGCGGCGACTGCTGCTCGAGCATCTGGCCCGCCTCACGGTTCGCGGCCAGCTTATGAAGCTCGACCGCGAGCACTGGAGCATTCCCAGGCCGCTCGGCGCCGGCGGAACACGCGACAATCTCGCCGCCGGACGCCTCGATCTGCATCGTGACGGCTACGGCTTTGTCCGGCCCAATCCGCGCCAAGCTGGTCAGACTACCGCTCAGGAGGATATTTTCATCCCGCCGAATGAGATCAACGGTGCCATGCAGGGCGACCAGGTACTCGTGGAGCTCGAGCCTCCGAAGGCCGACGGACGTCTCATGGGCCGCATCGTGCGCGTACTTGAGCGGCGAAATCCCACGGTTGTTGGCATATTCCACTATGGCGTCACCACCGACAGGTCTTCGGTAGGGCAGCACTATGCGAGAACGGATCGTGCGCCAGGAAACATCGTCGTTCCCTTCGACGAACGCATGACCCAGCACATTCTGATCCCTGAAGGGCAGGAAATTCCCGACGCGACCAAAGCCGCCACTCCGCACCGCGTCCTGGGCTCTGAAGCCCTCTCAACCACCAGCTACGACGATCTGGAAGGCCTGGTCGTCGATGTCGAGATCACCAGTTGGCCTACGCCGACGCGCCCGCCTGTGGGCCGTGTGATTGAGGTGCTGGGCCATCCAGATGATTTCGGTGTGGATGTCGAAATGATGATCCGCAAGCACCAGTTGCCGCACGTCTTTCCAGACAATGTGCTGGCCGAGGCGCGTGCTGTGGCGCATCTTGACCCTGAAGAGGTTTCTCGCCGCCGGGACTTTCGTGAATTGCCCATCGTCACCATCGACGGCGAAACGGCTCGGGACTTTGACGACGCTGTCTTGGTCACCGAAAGCGGGAGCGGCGGCTACGAGTTGCAAGTCCATATCGCCGACGTAGCCGAGTACGTACGCGCCGCGACGGATCTCGACCTTGAGGCCCGCCTGCGTGGAACCAGCGTCTACTTTCCCGATCGCGCCATACCGATGCTGCCGCAGGAGCTTTCCACCGGCATCTGTAGCCTGCGCCCCGGCGAAGACCGGCTCGTCTTGAGCTGCATCATGCAGTTGGACTCGGGCGGCCGCATCGAAAGCTATGAAATCGTCGAGGGCGTCATCCGTTCGGCGGCTCGCATGACCTACACGGAAGTCCATGCAATTTTAGAGGACGATGCAGAGACACGAACGCGATACGCAACCCTGGTTCCCGGCTTTGAACGAATGCATAAACTCGCAATTCTCATGAACAAACGCCGTGAGGAGCGGGGTTCGATCGACTTCGACTTGCCCGAACCGGTGATCGAGTTCGACGAACAGGGTCAGATGCGCGGTGTCACCAAGTCCGAGCGCACCTGGGCCAACCGGCTCATCGAGG
>CAYTJN010000244.1:0-4913 GCA_964438125.1 uncultured Occallatibacter sp. | reverse complement strand
CTTTGTCGAGCCTGAGTTTCGCGGCCTGGGGATCGGCAAAGCGCTGCTCGAACGTGTAGCTGCCATCGCGGTAGAGAAAAGTTGCCCACGCTTGCAATGGGAGGTTCTGGACTGGAATACGCCGGCCATCGAGTTCTACCGGTCGATGGGAGCCGAGTTTCTTGACGAGTGGCGGAATGTGCGCGTGACCGGCGAGGCCTTGAGAAGGCTCGCTGGGATTCCCGGACTCCCCGAAGTGGACCCGACCGTGGCGAACCAGGAAACGGACGTCGCGGAATGAAAGTTCGCGTCATCGGCGGGGGATTGGCTGGGCCCGAGGCGGCGTTGACGGCTGCGCGGCTTGGCTGCCAGGTAGACCTCTATGAGATGCGGACAATGGTGGAGGGAAAGCCTCGGCTGACCCCGGCGCATCAGACGATCGAGTTCGGCGAACTGGTCTGCTCGAACTCTCTCAAGAGCGAGTCGCCCAACACAGCGCCGTGGCTATTGAAGCAGGAGATGCGGCTTGGAGCTTCCACTCTCTTGCGAATTGCCGATGCATGTGCGGTACCGGCGGGCCACGCACTGGCCGTGGATCGCGTCGAGTTTTCGCGGCGGATCAACCAGGCGATCGCCGACGAGCCGCGCATTCGAGTGATTCGAGAAGAAGTGACATCCCTCGCCCAAAACGAGGCCGGGGTAACCATCGTGGCCACAGGCCCGCTGACTTCGGATGCTCTGGGCCGCGAGATTGAGCGCATCACCGGCTCCGGCCATCTGGCCTTTTACGACTCCATCTCGCCCATTGTCGAGACGGATTCGATCGACATGGAGCGAGTGTATTTTGCTGCTCGCTGGGATAAGGGAACGGCCGATTACATCAACTGCCCAATGGATCGGAATGAATACGATCGCTTTCTGGATGCGCTGCTCAGTGCCGAACCTGCGGAGAAAAAGGAATGGGAGAAGCTCGAATACTTCGAGGGCTGCCTGCCCATCGAAGAACTGGCCCGTCGAGGCCCCGATACATTGCGCTTCGGGCCGATGAAGCCGGTCGGTCTCCGCGACCCGCGCACTGGACTGAGGCCGTGGGCCGTGGTGCAACTGCGCAAAGAGAATCTGCGCGCCGACAGCTATAACCTGGTCGGCTTTCAAAATCATCTCAAGTTCGGCGAGCAGGCGCGCGTGCTGCGGCTGATTCCGGGCCTCGAAAATGCGCGCTTCCTACGCTACGGGCAGATTCATCGCAACACATACATTTGCGCGCCCCTGCTGCTGGATGAAACGCTGCGCCTCAAAAAAGAGCCGCGGCTGATGTTTGCCGGGCAATTATCCGGTGTCGAGGGTTATACAGAGTCCATTGCGACCGGGCTGCTGGCGGGCATCTATGCGGCTTCCATAGCGCGCGGCGAAGAGCCAACGCCCGCGCCGCGCGCAAGCGCACTCGGATCGCTGGTGCATTACATCACCCACGCCGACCCCAAGGACTTTCAGCCGGCCAACATCACCTTCGACCTGCTCGAGCCGCTCGAAGAAGAATTGCGCAAAAAGGTACGCGACAAAAAGGAACGCCACCGGCTGGTGTGCGAGCGTGCGCTGGCCGCCTTCGATGCGTGGTGGGCGGCAACAAATCCAGCGACATCCCCTACCGCCTGAACTGCCGCCGGATCGCAAGAAGAAACAGCGCAAAGAGTGTCGAAGTCAAGAGTGTCTCGATGATCGCCAGAACTCGGCCCCATGGGTAAGCCGGTGCGTACTCGGCACTCTTCTGAAATGTGGCGGCATCCACGGAAGTGATAGCGCTCTTGCCCACCAAGCGTAACTCGGGCCACAGATTCTCTTGATAGCTCTTTCCAACATCCCACACAGAGGTGTAGGTTTCTGCTTGTTTCACCCTTTGCCGCTTCAATCCAGACCCGTGAATCGGGAACAAAGCAGGAAAAACGAACAAGATCAGAAACAGTAACCATAACCCCGGTTTTCGATAGCTGCTTCCGTAATCGCTCGCATACCGGTAGAGGGCCACCAGGCTAAGGTTGCGATGCGCCCATTGCCTCAGTTTAAGAAATAGTCCGTCCTTCGGCACCTCCAACCGCTTCATCTCCATCTCGCCAAAATGAAACTCATTGGCCGTCCAGTAATCCAGGCGAGAATCGTAATTTTTCTTCAATTGCTGATAGATTTGTGCGACTGCGGGGTAGTCGAGCAGCATATTTCTCTTTAATTCTTCATCGAGTACCTGGTTGGGGAGCAGCCTTTCTTCAAAGACCGCTAGGCCGCGATGGTTCCCACGAGTCCCCCACCGCACCGATGAAGTAAACCAGACTTGGCTCACGTCGCAATTGCGGATGAGAGCGCGGCTCAGATCGACATCGTCGAAGACGATCTCGTCAGGCTTGGCGAACTTTGCGAGAACAAACACTGCGCAGGGCTCTCCTTCGGCGAGAGGCTCAAACTTCGTGTGACGGAATTCCGCCTGACCAAGAAACCGGCTTCCTGACCAGCAAGCGATTCCATGAAATTTTGTACTTACGAAACGTGCTGCCTGCGTGAAGATCGCACCGCCGAATTCCGCGTGTTCTGTAAAGGTTGCTTCACAGAAATCTGCGTTTTGAGCAAAAGTTGCATCGAAGAAGTCTGCATCCTGCGTGAAGGTCGCTCTGAGGAAATCCGTATCTTGTTTGAAGGTCGCAGAACCAAAGTCAGCCTTTTTCGAGAAGGTTGCATAAGCGAAGGTTGCGCCCCGCGAAAAGGTTGCAGAACTGAAGTCTGCCTCTCGCGCGAAGTTGACAGACAAAAAACTTGCGTTCAGCCTAAAATCCGTTCTGAAGAAGGATGCGTCCTGAGTGAACTTCGCGTTGTCGAAGGTTGTGCCCCCCTTGAAACTTGCCTCACTGAAGCTCGCTCTTTGTGTGAAAATCGCATCACGAAACAACAAGGTTGCTCGGAAATGCCTTCCCCCGAGATTGATTTCAGGAAAGACAAAGTGCTCGAAATGAGCGTCACCGTCGCCTGCTGCTTTGATCGTCTCCCAGAGTTCCAGCCAAAATGCATCGAAGAGCGGTCCTGACTGCTTGTTCGGATCTTTCGAGTGCATCAAGCATACTGGCTGCTCGTCTGCCCCACCTTGAACGATGTGGAGTTTGCGTCCACATTTTAAGAAGTTGTCCAAATCCAGCCAGATTGGACAACCCGCATCACCACCACCTCTCTCCTCCGCTTCAGTCTGGCTGGACTCGATCCCAGGCTCCGCTTCGCAGCTTTTGTCGGGTTCAATCTCCGGCACTGCTACCGGGCTAGCATTAGCCGTGATTTCTAGATCTTCCGCCATAATTCGCGAGTATACCAACCGCAACCTGCCCGGTTCGGGGAACCTTTCAGGCATTGTCAGTGTCCAACTAGAGAGGGGCTGCCGCGGCGACGGCGGATGCGGGAGCGTGTACCCTAAACATTGGAGCGTGCGGATGCGTTGGATTTCAGTTGTGGTTTGTTCGGCGGCACTGATGGGTGGCGCAGCGTTTGCACTGGCGCAGGCTGCACCGCAAAAGACCGCGGCTCCATCGGGTGTGGCGCACCTGGTGCTTCCTCCAGTGCCCAAGGCACTGCTGCCAGAGGCCTTTGCCGGCTGGGTGACCGCCGAATCGCCGAAGAAAGTTGCGGATGCGGCTCAAGCCGATCCAGCCAATGCGGCGGCGCTCAAAGAATACGATTTTACCGACGCCGCACTGGCCGACTACAAGCGGGATGGCGAGACGTTGAGCCTGCGAGCGCTGCGATTCCACGATGCCAGCGGAGCCTATGGCGCATATTCGTTCTATCGCCAAAATGGTTGGCCAAAAGAAGAGATCGGCGCTGGCGCGACGTCGGACCACAACCGGGTTCTCTTCTGGGTGGGCAACACCGTCGTCGACGCGAATTTTTCGCACATCTCGCCCATGAGCGGCGCGGAGTTGCGTGAGCTCGCCGGTCAGTTGCCGCTGCCGGAAGGCGGCCAGGCGCTGGTGCCTCCCATCCTGGCGAACTTGCCACAGTCCAACCCGCCGCAGGTGAAGTTGGACGGCCAAACAACGCACTATGCGCTGGGACCTGTGAGTTATGCCGGCTCGGGCGGCATGCTGCCTGGGGAACTGGTGGGCTTCGATCGCGGCGCTGAAGCCATGACCGCCAACTACACGCTGCGCTCAGGCGTGGCCACGCTGACCCTTATCGACTATCCAACGCCGCAGATGGCCGCAGCGCAAGAGTCGAAGATTCGCGACTACATCAAAGCAGGCAAACGGGCCCAGCCGGCCTGGCCCAAGCCGCTGGAGGACTCCGACCAGGCTTCTCTCGAGGTGCGCCGCAGCGGGCCGCTGGTTGCGCTGGTCAGCGGCGACGCCATTCCCGAAGAGAGTCACAAACTACTGGCTACGGTCCACTATGAGTCGGATCTGATGTCGATTCCTCAGCCCACCGACTCCGAAGTATTCAAGACCGGAAAGCTGCTGATGGGGATCGCCGCGTTGGTGATCGTCGGGGCAAGTGTCGCAATTCTGCTGGGATTCTTCCTGGGCGGCTTCCGGGTCCTCTATCGCGTCGCACGCGGCAAACCAGCCTCCTCTGTTTACGATGTGGAGTTCACAAGTCTCAATCTGCGAGACTGAAGCGAGAATTCCTTTGCGGAATCGAGGGCAGCATCCAGAGGGTTAACGGCAGAAGAAACCCTGTTGAAAACCCAACAAACCCAAAAGAATCCAGTGGAAATGCACGGTATTCTTGAAGATAAAAGGCAAACATAAGGCGAATCAAAGGTCGTCGGTTTTTCCAGAGGATCGTTTACAAATCACTGAATATAAACAACTTAAATCTAACTAGATTTATCCTTGACACGCCCCCCTCGCACACCTACTATGCAGCCAGAAAGTTCTGATGGTTTTGCCTCCGTTGGAACTATT